>JALZVT010000061.1 GCA_023300545.1 Pseudomonadales bacterium | reverse complement strand
GCCTGCAGCAAATAGGCGTCCAACCGCCCTTCAAGCTCCGCTTTGAGTCCCGGTTCCGCCCAACTGATGGCAAACGCGTTACGAGTGAGTTGGGCAAGTTCGGCATTCGTAAAGCCCGCGTCATCCGCCAGCGCCTGCAGGTTTTCGTTCATATAGCCCCGGAAATAAGCGGGGTCGTCAGAGTTGACGGTGGCCAGTATGCCCTCGCTCATGAGCGTGCGAATTTCATCGCCGGTCAGCGTCTGCACCACAAAGCGGTTTGAGATAGGACAGATAGTGAGGCCAAGGCCGCGCTCACGAATCGCCGCCACCAGCGCCGGGTCATCCAGCGCATTCACACCGTGATCAATGCGATCTACCTTGATCAAATCCAGGCATTCCCACATGTGCGCCACAATGTCTTGCTGGTTCACGTCGCAGTGCATCGTGAGCTTCAGCCCCATGGCACGGGCCGCAGCAAAGACACTGGCAAACTTGCTCGGCGGATTGTCGCGCTCGTCAGAATCGAGACCAACGCCCGCTAGCCAGTCAACAAAAGGCGCCGCCATCTCGAGATGCTCCTTGGCTGATTCGGCGCTCATGTCGCGCAGAAAACACATGATGAGGTTGGAGCTCACTCCCAGATTCGCCTGGGCATCCATCTGGGCACGGTGTATGCCTTGAATAACTGTCGCAAAGGCTATCCCGCGCACGGTGTGTGCCTGGGGATCAAAAAACGGCTCAACGTAAATTACGTTCTGCTCGGCCGCCCGCGTGAAATAAGCCATGGCAAGGTCGTAAAAATCTTGCTCGGTACACAGCACATCCATGGCTGGGTAGTAGATGGCTAAAAATGACGGCAAATCGTGGAAATCGTAGGCCGCGAGCACCTCTTCGGGGGAACGGTACGGCAGCTCAATATTGTTGCGCTGGGCGCATTCAAACAGAAACTCCGGCTCGATCGTGCCTTCGAGATGCACGTGCAGCTCAGCTTTGGGGAGGTTTTGGATGAAGGCCTCAGTGGGGCTCGTCGATGCGGAGCGTGTAGATGTCGTATTCATGGTTGCGGCAACCGATCCTTAATAATGGCGTAGATCTCTGGCCGATGTTCGGCCATCTCTTCGCGGGTTAAGCCTTCCAGGGAATGCGGGTACTTCAGCCATTCCGCCGTTTCGTGCACTACGTAGTCAGGCACCAGCTCGGTTTGATTGCGTGTGGGCTTGTAATACGGGACCGCAATACGCACGTCTTTGGGCATGTTGCGACGCAGCTTGCTTTGCAACTGGTTCACGATCGCAGCAATGGTATGGCCGGTATCAAACACGTCATCCACAATGAGCAATCGGTCTTCAAAGGTCAGATTCTTCACGAGGTAGCTCAAACCATGCACGGCAACCTCCCGAGCGCGCTGGTCAATGCTTTGGTAGGAACTGGTGCGAATGGCAATGTGGTCGCTTTCGACGCCCACCGAGCTTAAGAATTCTTGCACGGCCAACCCTATAGGCGCGCCACCCCGCCAAACCGCGATAATAAACGAGGGTTGAAAGCCGCTCGCGTGAATCTCCGCCGCTAGCCGAAACGAATCGTCCAACAGGCCTTGGGCGTCCAGATAGAGTTTATTGGGTTGCTCAGACATTTCAGATTCACGCATGGAGTACCGAACAGTTTACTATCGCACTCGCCTCTTTTAGAACCGCCGATGAGCCTTCCATGGAAAAATACTTCGTCTCTGAGCAAGAGCAGATACTCGACGGCTTTCGGCTGGGCTGCCAAATTTTTGATAGTGACTTTCGACCGTCGTTTATCATTGGGCTGTGGCGCGGCGGCAGCGCCGTTGGCATTGTGGTGCAGGAATGCCTGGCAACCCTCGGGGTTGAGACCGACCATATCGCTCTGCGCACCTCCTACAGCGGCCGCGAAGAATACGAACGCACCTTCCTCAACAAATCAGCGATTCGGGTACACGGCCGGCAGTATCTGATTGAAAACATGAACAACACCGATCGCTTGCTGATCGTTGACGACGTGTTCAGTAGCGGCCGACACACCCAGGCCGTGATCGATTCTCTGCGGGTGCGGCTAAAGCGCAACATGCCCGAAGACATTCGCATTGCCAGCATCTGGCTGCGCGGCGACGCCCAGAAAGCCAAGACTGCGGAAGGCACCCGGGCAATGCCCGATTTCCACGTCCGCGAAACCAACGACTGGCTAGTGTTGCCCTATGAGATGCGCGGCCTGACCCGCGCCGAAATCGCCGAACACAAACCGTTTTTGTTACCGCATTTAAAGCGGTGTGGATCCTAGATAAAAGCCCTCTACCCAACCGGCGCTCGGTGCATCTCCTTGTAATAGATATACCGCGAATTTGTCTTGCCCGTCGCCGCATACCACTGGGGTAAATAGGGCCCCATCCAAATGCAATCCCCAGCCGTCACCGGGTACCAATTTTCGCCAAGGCGATACACGCCCTCACCACCCAGCAAATACAAACCGTGCTCCATGAAGTGCGACTCAACGTTAGGCAAGGTGCCACCTGGCGCAAATTCGAACACGTTGATGCCCCAGTCCCAAGCCAGATCATCCGGGAACAACACCTGCAGCAACGCACCTTCATCACCCAGAAACGGTTCCGCAGACACTTTATTCAGGTCTCCGAGCAATAGCGTGGGCGGGGCCACTTCACCCAACGCAATGTAAGGCTTGCTGAAGGTCAGCAACTGCGCGCCCATTGCAGAACTAATCGTCCAGGCCGTGTTGGGCGGCACATAGCAAAACTGGTCTTTTGTCAGCTCATGGGTTGCGCCATCAACCGCTAAGGTCACAGCACCGTCGGTCACCAACACAAATAATTCATCCGCTGACCGCAACGGCACCAGTTCAGCGCCCGCGTGACAGGTGACCATGCACTGCTCAAACTTCGCGCCCATCTCCGCAGAGATCAATACCACCACCTCGGTGTTGGTCCACCCTGGTAGCTGCACGGGTACGTGGGATTCCGGCGTAATCAGGGCGTGATTGCGCTGAACGGTAGTGCGGCTCATGCCGGTGTGGGCAGGTCCTGACATCAGGGGTCTTCCTCTAACTTTTATAGGTTTTGGCAAAGTTTTCAATAAACGCCACCAGCGCATCGAGCGCGATGGCGGTGTCGGCCGCGGTAATGGCCTCCGCCGGATTATGACTGATCCCGCCTTCGCAGCGAATAAACAACATCGCTACATCACAAATATCGGCCATCGCCATCGCATCGTGCCCCGCACCACTCTCTAAGTGATGCACCTCGCAGCCAACGCGTGCAACCGCGTCTGCAAACAGCGCCTGCAATGGTTGCGCACAGCCAACAGCGGCGGCCTTATGGGTGTGGCTGATCGACAGCGTGAGGCCACGCTCTGTACAGATAGTTGTGAGCCGCGTTTCAAACTCGGCCAACACGCGGTCACGCAGGGCATCATCACCGCTGCGAATATCGAGCGAGAACTCGGCTGTGCCGGGAATAACGTTCACGCCACCCGGCGTGCAGGCGATTTGCCCTACGGTGGCCACCAAGCCGTGTTCATTGGCCAGCTCCTCAGCCAACGCGACGCCAAGAGCTGCCGCCACCAGAGCGTCCTTGCGCAGATTCATCGGTGTGGTGCCAGCGTGGCCGGCCATACCGCTAATAGACAACTGCAATCGACGCG
This sequence comes from Pseudomonadales bacterium, assembly GCA_023300545.1. Taxonomy (GTDB): domain Bacteria; phylum Pseudomonadota; class Gammaproteobacteria; order Pseudomonadales; family Azotimanducaceae; genus JALZVT01. Next base: position 7,708 of record JALZVT010000061.1, on the reverse strand, counting down.
CACCGGCTATTGCGCTAACCACACCCAGCGGCAACCCCATACTCTCAAGCACCGGCCCTTGCTCAATATGAGCTTCCACAAAGGCGAGCACTTTGGTTGGATCTATGCGCGCTTGATCGATATCAGCAGCGACCAACCCAAAGCGTGCAAAACTGTCCTGCAGCGATTGCCCCGTCTCGTCAGTCACCGACCACCAGGCATCGTCCCAGGTGCCGGCGCAAGCGCGACTGGTCATCAGCGTCGTGCCAAAACGCACACCTTCTTCTTCGCCAAAGCCAATGACTTCAAGTGCAAAAGGCAGGTTGAGATCTGCTTGGCGAATGCGCTCCACCGCGTCGATACCCAACAACACACCAAGAATGCCATCGTATTTACCGGCGTCTGGAATACTGTCGAGATGGGAGCCAATAATTAGTGCGGGCGCCTCAGCAACGCTACCTTCCAACCGTCCCCGAACGTTGCCAGCGGCGTCAACAACGACACTCATTCCCGCATCGCGCATCCACTGCCCAACCCGATCGTTGGCCTGCTGGTGTTCCGGGCTAAGGTATACCCGACACACGCCACCCTCCATGGAACTAAATGCAGCGAGTTCATCACAGCGCTTAAGAATTTTGGCAGCGGCTGTATTGGCACTGCCGGAACGGTTAATGGTCATCGGGCGAGCCTCACGGTTTCCCAGATCACCGCGAGCAGCGTACCGGTAGCGACTGGAAAGTTAAGCAGCATTGCCGCATAGGTTGGTAATGTGACGCCCGTGGCATTAAGCGCCTCAGGCAGATAGCCCAGAACAAATGCGCCAACGGTACAGACCACAAGCATCACCCGCGCGCGATTTTTGTCTGGCTGCAGGTTAATCAGCCGTATCCCGACCAATGCGATCATGGCAAACAGCAGGCCGGTAGCGCCGTGCAATACGCCGCCGGGTATCGACTGGAACAGTGAGGTGAACACCGGCCAGGCCCCAAGCAACACCAGCATGCCCGCTACAAACAACCCAACGTAGCGACTGGCAACGCCTGTTAATTGAATAACGCCATTGTTCTGGCTAAAAGTTGTGCTGGGAAACGACCCCACCAGCGCCGCCAACACAGAGTTAACGCCGCCCGCCATCACTCCACCACGCACACGCTCCCAGTACTTCGGCCCCGAGGTCTCGCAGCCCGACAACAATGAGGTTGCGGTCAAATCGCCCAGTGATTCTGTCATGGTGACAAAGTAGATTGGCACCAGCAGCAGACAAACGCCCAAATCAAACCCCAGAGGAAACGGCATGGGTTTCACAAACTGAAAATGCAGCACGCCCTCTGAGGGCGCAGAAACGATCGAACCGGTCACCCACGCGAAAACCATACCGGCAACCAGACCAAGGCTAATACTGGCTAAACGAATCCAGGGATTGCTTTGCCAGGAGCAGGCAACAATCACGGCGATCACCAACCCGGCTTGCAGCCACACTTGCAGCACGCTGCCACCAGTGGCTTGGGTTTGCTCAACCGTAAACAGCAGGTTGTTCCAGGCCGCGCCCACCAGTGTCAGCCCAAGCAAAAATATGGCAATGCCCGTGACGTTTTGGGTAATGATCCGCGAGAGGCTTTGAATGTAATAGCCCGCCACCACCGTGAGCAACGCACCCACCGCTGAGGAGCCCAGCAAAACGCCGACCAGTTCTCCGTCCGTTAAACCACGATCAGCAAGTGCAGCACCGGCAAAGGTGATGGCCCCAATAAAGGTAAAGCTTGTGCCCTGAATGGATAACAGCCCGGAACCAATAAGCCCCACGCGATTGATCTGGATGAAAGTTGCCACGCCAGACACGATGAGTGCACTGCTGATCACATAGGCCGTCGTTGCGCCATCGAGCCCAAGCCCCAGAGCAATGAGCAGCGGCGCCGTGGCAATGCCCGCCACAATAGCCAGCAGATGGGCGAGAGCCGCCAGTGCCGTTTGTGGCAATGGCGGTTTGTCGTGCAGGCCAAACAGCAGCGTGTCTGCCGTAAGCGTGTCTGCAGTAGTTGGAGCCGCTTGCGTGCTCGCCTGAGGGCTATTGGGTTGTGACAAGACGGCTGAAATCACTTCGAAGCTGGGAAGACGCCAACGTCGCACTTACGCCTCAGAGGGTCAACTGTTGATCGCGGCGGAAGGCTACTTGGTGTGAGCAACACTGACTAATAGCTGCCCCTACCCCTATTTCCGTGCATGCTTAGCGCTGCAAAACCCGCACAGGACATTATCTTGCCCGCGTCACAGCCCAACAACACAACACCAGAAAATGAGGCAACGCTCACAGGCTCTTGGCTCGACCGCCGTTTTGGTCTGACGGCCCAGGGCACCAGCGTGCGCGGCGAGTTTGTTGCCGGCATCACCACCTTCCTCGCAATGGCCTACATCACCGTGGTAAACCCGGCCATCCTGTCTGAAGCCGGTATGGATTTTGGCGCCGTCTTTGTCGCGACCTGCATGGCGGCGGCGATCGGTTCGCTGTTAATGGGCTTGCTCGCTAACTACCCCATCGCACTGGCGCCCGGCATGGGCCAGAACGCCTTTTTCACCTACGCCATTGTGCTCGGCTCAGGCCACAGCTGGGAGGTCGCGCTCGGCGCCGTATTTCTATCGGGTGTGATCTTTTTGCTTCTCACCATTCTGCCGGTGCGGGAGTGGCTCATTAATTCCATACCCCGCAATCTCAAGCTCGGCATGTCAGCCGGCATTGGTTTGTTTCTCGCCTTTATAGCCCTCAAGAACGCCGGGGTGGTCATTGGCAACCCAGCAACCCTTGTCTCCTTCGGCGATCTCACCAGCTTTGGCCCCATTGCCGCCATTGCCGGCTTCGCCCTGATTGTTGCACTGAGTGCACGCCAGCTTATGGGCAGCGTTATTCTTGGCATGCTGGCTGTGGCCCTTGGCGGCTGGCTGATTGGCGGCGCCGAATTTGCCGGCGTGATGTCGTTACCGCCGTCACCCGCCCCCGTCTTTATGCAGCTTGATATTGCTGGCGCGTTTAACCTGTCGATGGTCACCATCATTCTGTCGCTGCTATTGGTTGACGTGTTTGATACCGCCGGCACCATGGTGGGCGTTGCCACCCGCGGCAAGCTGATTGGCCCTGATGGCAAACTGCCGCGCTTGCGCGGCGCGCTGTTTGCTGACTCCGGCGCCACGCTGCTGGGCTCACTGGCTGGCACTTCCTCTACCACCAGCTTTATCGAAAGTGCAGCCGGCGTTGAAGCCGGCGGGCGCACCGGGCTTACCGCGGTATTTGTGGCGGCGCTGTTTTTGCTCTGCTTGCTGTTTGCGCCGCTGGCCCAAAGCGTGCCTGCTTACGCCAGCGCCGCAGCCCTTTTGTATGTGGCCTCGGTGATGGTGCGCAGCCTGGCCGACCTCGACTGGGACGACCCGACCGAATCGAGCCCCGCGGTGATCACCGCCTTCGCGATGCCCCTGGCCTTTTCAATCGCTGACGGCATTGGCCTTGGCTTTATTACCTACGCGGCCATCAAAGTGCTGGCGGGCAGACCCCGTGAATGTCCGGTGGCGGTCTATGTGATTGCGGGTGTGTTTGCTGCAAAGTTTGCGTTTTTATAGTGCCCGTGCAAACACAGCCTCACTCTTAAGCCCACACTTAAGCCCAGAGAATACGCGCTTGCTGCGAGTGCTCGTGCACCAGCGCACCGAGGTCAATGTCGACCAACTCGCCATGAGACACGCGCAGCTTGCCGTTCACCATCACATGCTCTGCCTTGTGAGCACCGCACAGCAACAACGCCGCTAACGGATCTTCACTGCCACTAAAGCGCACCTCATCAAGACCAAACAGGCTCAGGTCAGCAGCTGCACCAACGGCAATACGACCCAGGTCAGCGCGCTGAATAAGTTGCGCACCACCCAGGGTCGCCCAGCGCAACGCATCCTCGTGCCGCACAACTTCTGCGCTGTCCACAACGTCGCTCTCATCCAGCGCCGCAGCCTGGCGTTGCTGGGTGTGCAAGCGCTGCAACAGCAACGCCTGGCGCGCTTCCTGAATCATGTTCGAGCCGTCGTTCGAGGCTGAACCATCAACGCCGAGCCCCACCCGCACGCCGGCGGCTTCCAACTCATGAATCGGGCAGATACCAGAAGCCAGCAGCATGTTTGAGGTTGGGCAGTGGCTAACGCCGCAACCCGCGGCGCCCAGTCGCTCAATTTCGGCAGCGTTAAAATGAATGCCGTGGGCAAACCAGGCACGCTCGTTCAGCCAGCCGCAGTGCTCCATATAGTCAACGGGGCGCATGCCAAACTGCTGCAGGCAAAACTCGTTTTCGTCCGCGGTCTCAGCCAGGTGGGTGTGCAGCAACACGTCACGCTGGGCCGCAAGTTCGGCCGTATCTCGCATCAACTGCGTAGTCACCGAAAACGGCGAGCACGGCGCCAACACAATCTGACACATCGAATTTGCCGCACTGCTATGCCAGCGATCAATCAACCGCGCGCTGTCAGCAAGAATGGTGTCGTTGTCCTGTACTACGCTGTCTGGCGGTAAGCCGCCGGCACTTTCGCCCAGACTCATCGAGCCCCGCGTAAGCACTGCGCGCAAGCCCAGTGAGGCCATGGCCTCGGCTTGCACATCGATCGCCTGTTCGAGCCCCTGCGGAAAAACATAGTGATGATCAACCGCTGTGGTACATCCAGACAGCAGCAGTTCAGCACCGGCAAGTCGGGTCGACACATCCACCATCGATTCAGACAACCCCGACCAAACCGGATACAACGCCTGCAACCAGGGAAACAACGGCTTGTTCAACGCTGATCGATGCGCGCGGGTGAGCGTTTGATAAAAGTGATGGTGGGTGTTTATGAGCCCAGGCAACAGCACGAGACGGGAGGCATCAAGGGTTTGTGCGTAGCGGCTTGTTGGTGTCGCACCAGCAGCAACCCGCTCGACAATGGTCTGCCCCTGCACCACAACGCCACCGTCTGTTGTCGTACCAGCAACGGGGTCAAACGTCACCAACGGGTTTTTGACCCAAATGCCATCGGTCTCTAAGGCATTAGGCGGTGTCGCAGACGTTGTGGGAGTAGACATGGGTTCGCTCATTGATTAGCTAATTAATTAGCTGTGCTGGTTCGAGATTTTGCTTTCCGCGATGGCTTTGTCGTGGACTTTTGGTCAACTGTTTGCGCTGATTTTCTGGGGCGCTTTCTGGTTTTGGCCGCCACTGAGCCGGCAATCAATGGCGCTTCCAGACCCACACCGCGTAACAAGGTTACTGACAGAAAATCGCTGATCTGTTCGATGCTTTGCCCGGAGTAGTCACGCCGCTGCATCACCGCGAGTGTTTGCGCGTCAAAATCTGCGTAGTGCTGAGTCGACGACCAGATTAGAAAAATGAAATGCATCGGGTCAACCGGCGCCATTTTTCCCGCATCAATCCAGGCCTGAATCACCTGCGCACGCTCACGCACCCACACCCGCTGTTCAGTTTCGAGAAAGTCTTTCAGATAAGGCGCGCCGCCCAGAATCTCCATGGCAAACAACTTCGATGCCTGACGGTGGGTCACTGCCAGGCGCACTTTCTCGCGAATAAAGCGATCGAGTGCTACCGCGGGGTCGTCCTGGGGGCTGATGTCACTGAAACTCGAGTTCCACAGCTCGATGATGCCGTTAAGCACAGACAGGTACAGATTTGCCTTGCGCTTGAAGTAATAGTGCACGTTGGCTTTTGGTAATTCCGCACGGTCGGCAATCGCCTGCATGCTGGCGCCACGAAAGCCCTTCTGCACAAACTCCTCCTGCGCCGCCGCCAGAATCTGCTGCAAATTCTGGTCACGCTTCTTGCCCGGTTTGTAAATGCCGGTCGGAGTGAGGGTGGGGTCAAAATCAGTCATAGCCAATTATTGACCAATCGGCCAACATTTTGCATCCTGTGTTTGCAATTTTCTCGCGCAACCCTCAGCAACCCAACCAGCAACAGGACAGCCCCACTCATGGCCAGGCTTCAGATCAATCGGCAACCCGTGGACATTGGCAACTTTGCGCCCCACGACAGCCTGCTGAATTTTCTGCGCGACACCCAGGGGCTGACGGGCACTAAAGAAGGCTGTGGGTCTGGCGACTGCGGGGCCTGCACCGTGATCGTGCAACCGCCCGCCGACGCCAAGGGTCAGCTCCCCGCCCCGATTAACCTCAACAGCTGCATTACGCCACTGGGCGCGGTGCTTGATTGCCACGTGTTAACCATCGAAGGCGTGGGTCAGCCCGGCAACCTGCATCCCGTGCAAGACGCCATGATTACCGAGCACGCCTCCCAATGCGGTTTCTGTACGCCGGGGTTTGTCATGTCGCTGGTGGCCAATCAGCTCAGGGTCGAGTCACCCGCCGCACTAAAAGCGCAAACTCGTGGGAACGCCATTGAAGCCATTAGCGGCAACCTATGCCGCTGTACGGGTTATCGACCGATACTGGCGGCGGCTTTAGCCAGCAACCAAACCGTAGCCGCAAACCCCGTTGCGTTCTTCATACCGGAAGCCCCCCAGAACACTGTCGCGCCAATCACCAGCACACCCCATCAATACCACCACCCAACCAGCCTGCCCGCATTGGCGCAGCGGCTCAAAGAACAGCCCACCACCGCAGCAACAGATATTCTGCTGGCAGGCACCACCGATGCCTGGCTCAACGTCACCCAGCGCTACACTGCTCTCCCCAGCGCCATCGATATCACCCGCGTGCCCGAACTGCGGAGCATCGATGCAACCGACAAAACCCTCACGATCGGTGCCGCGGTAACCCATACCGAATTGCTGCAGTTCTTCGACACCACTACCCCCTGCCCAGCCATCGTTGCCATCCTTCGGCGCTTTGGCTCACCCCAGGTGCGCAACCGCGGCACGATTGGCGGCAACATCGCCAACGCCTCGCCCATCGCTGACTGGCCGCCCTTACTGCTGGCCTTAAACGCAACACTGAACCTCATGAACGCAGAGGGCGTAACCCGCCGGGTAGAACTGAGCGACTATTATCTGGGCTATCGCCAAACTGTTCTGGGGGCTGATGAGTTTTTGGTCAGCGTCGATGTGCCCGCAGACACCAACTGGCAAGCGCTGATCGCGCATAAAATCAGCAAACGTATCGAGGACGATATCTCGAGCACCATGGGTGCCATTTATCTACAGCAAGACAAGCAGTTGGTGACCACCTGCCGTATCGCCTTTGGCGGCGTTGCGGCAACACCCATCAGACTGACCGACGTCGAAGCCCTGTTGCTTGGCCAACCGCTTGTCGCCGCTAACATCGACCGAGCCTGTGACGCGCTGGGACAGACGCTGCAACCCATTAGCGACGTCCGCGCAAGCGCAAACTATCGACGTTCAGCCAGCATTGCCGTATTGCGCAAAGCACTCGAAGAGCTCGCCTCCGGAGACCGGCAAACGCTCACAGCCGGAGCACACGCATGAGTCATCGCAGCGGCTACCAACCCAGTACCTCCGCGCCCCACGAATCTGCAACCGGCCATGTAACCGGCACCGCACACTACGTTGATGACCTGCCGGTGCCGGCCAACACGGTCCACGTCGCCACGGGCAGTGTCAGCGTTCCCGCAGGCGTGCTGCGTAGCATGAATCTGTCTGCCGTGCGCTCGGCCCCCGGCGTTGTCGATGTCATCACGGCGCAAGACATTCCCGGTGACCCTGACATCGGGCCCGTTTTTCCTGGCGATGTGCTGCTCGC
>JALZVT010000060.1 GCA_023300545.1 Pseudomonadales bacterium | reverse complement strand
TGCCTCGTCTAGCCGAGCTTAGGCATCATCCTGCTCTTCGCTGGCTGCAACGGGCTTATGAACAACGAGATGGCTGATGTCTATCTGATTGCCATACTGCTTTTTGATGGCATCCAGAGCAGCTGAGCGTTTGCTGAAAATATTCTGTTCGCCGATTTTCTCAAACAAGCCTGATCGTTTCAGAGTGTCGAGCAGCTTGAACTTCGGTCGGGTGACAATAAAGTCGATGCCAGCCAGTTTCAAACCTTCAGTCATGTGACGGAGCATTTCTTCGCCAGTGACGTCTATCTGGTCTACCGCTTCCAAATCAAGCATTAACACCTTGAGTTGCGGCTTATCGGCAACAGCATTGAGCAGTCGCTTTTCCAGATAACTGGCGTTGGCAAAGTACAGATCACCGTCGTAACGGAACAGCGCCAGTGTGGCGCTGGTTTGCATACCAAACAAATGGGCGTCGCGAAACGTGCCATCAGCATCCATCGCCACTTCGGCAAAGTGAGGTTGCATAGTGCGATAGATGTACAGACCGATGGATAACGCCACACCCATAAAAATGCCCCACTCTAGGTGTGGCGCGAAATAGAGAGTGCCGGCAAATACCGTAAAGGCGACCAGGCCGTCGTGCGGGTTGACCTTCCACGCGTGTTTAAACGGCTCAAACTGAATCATTCCGATCACGGCGACAATGATTACTGCGGCGAGGGTAGCGATCGGTATGTAATACAACAGCGGCGTGAAATAGAGCAATGTGATGCCGACGATGATGCCCGACACAATCGCGGTAAACCCGGTTTTGGCGCCCGCATCAAATGCCACTGCAGTGCGCGAAAAGGAGCCGGACACGGCGTAGCCTTGGCTAAATCCCGCAACCATATTGGCCAGGCCTTTGCCCACCATTTCCTGATCAGCAGATAAATGCTGACGGGTTTTAGACGCGACCGCTTTGGCGATCGAAAAGGCTTCAACAAAGCTCAGTATGGCGATCATAAAGGCTGGCAATAACAGGGCTGATAAATCGCTGGGATCGATGCTCGGAAAAATGAAGCTTGGCAATCCTTGCTTGATAGAACCGACAATGGCGCCGCCCTGAAGGTCATAGCGAAGCAACCAGGAGGCTAGGGTGGTGATGACGACGGTTACTAGAATCGCGGGCTTATTGGGTGCGAACTTTTTGATCACAACCAACAGCGTCAAAGAAAACAGCCCCATTGCGACGGTTGGTAAATGCGATTGACTGGGGATGGACTGCGCTAGATTCCACAGGGTTTCATAAAGGTGCTCACCCTGAACGTCATTGATGCCGAATAATTTACTGATTTGCAGAGAGCTGATGACAATGGCGGCGGCGTTTATAAAGCCGATAATCACCGGGTGTGATAAGAAATCGACCATAACCCCTAGTCGTAAGAAGCCCAGTCCCAATTGCATGACGCCGGCCAATATCGCGAGCATCGCTGCATAGGCGATGTACTCCTGCGCGCCCAAGCCTAAGGGAATGAGCGCGGCAGCCGACATCAGCGAGATTATCGCAACGGGGCCGTTTTGTAATTGCCGGGAAGAACCGAATAGGGCCGCGACTATAGGCACTAGAAATGCCGAATACAGACCAACTTCTGGCGGCAACCCAGCCAATTGAGCGTTGGCCATCGCTTGCGGGATCAACACCAGCGCCACAGTGATGCCAGCGATGATATCGGCCTTAATAACCTCTGGTCGCTTGAGATCGTCGATCCAGTCCATAAAAGGCACAAGGCGACGTCCTGCATCGCGCAGTAAACCAGCGAGATAAATCAGCATCGTTTCAATTTAGGCAATAACAAGGTGGTGTGCATGGCATACGGCTAGATCTAGAGAACCCTCAATCATAACGCACCTATGCATGGCATTTGTTCTTTGTGACTCTGTTGCCGGCAAAGGAATTGCCGGCTGGGGAACTGGCTAGGGTGGGGTAGCTCCTCCGTCTGCCCTCTGCCAGGTCAGTGAAGTAGTAATTCACTAACTTTTTGATGCTGTAAGATTGTTGCACAGCAATCTCATTTTCGCAGGAAACTATCTATGTCGCTTGAAGTAGACGCCTATGCGCTCTTGTCCTGGAAGCGTTTTGACGACGAAGTTACCAATCAGCTGCTTCGCGCAGTGACGAGTGCGTTTGCGCTCATTGCCGTGGCAGACGGTGATTTGGCCAAGAAAGAAGGCGAGCAATTTATGTCAATGCTTAGAGAGAAAGCTGATTTGTTTGAGCCGCTCGATTTTGACGCCGTTGATCGGCACTTTCGCAGTGTCTGTGGAGCTATGTTGAGCGACCCAGTAAGCGGCCGTCGTCATGCTCTTGAAGAAATTGCGGCCGTGCAAGCAAAACCTGAACACGCAGAACTCGTTCGCAGTGCCGCTGAAATCGCAATAGCCGCAGACAGTCGCGGTGCGGTCAAAGAATCGAAACTACTCAGTGAGATATGCGCGGTTTTGAAGCTTGCGCACCGTTGATACCGCCCGGCAAAGAGTGGTCGTGTTACTTTTCTGTTCCCGTGTAACTACCAATGAGCCGTCAAGGCAGCCCCTAAGGGCTGCCCAGATCAATAACCTCTGAACCCAGAATGATATTGATCAGCTGTGCTCTGGCGCTTTCCCAAACATCAGGATCTGTCGACCAGGTTGGTGCCTTCAGCACAAAGGATGGATCGTTCGGATCCGTCACCCCGAGCTCCCACATGATCTCAGGCACCATCTCATCGATGATGGCCTGGGTTGCGGTGGCATTCACCTGCATGGCCATGGTGATGTACTGAACATCCTGGATGCCGCGACGCCAGTGCTTCATGCGCAGTGACGCAATCGGTCCGTCGATACCGCGGTTCTCCGCAGGGAACACTCTGTCTGTTCCAGGGTACAGCAGCACACCGTCGCCGTTGGAGTAGTTGAAGAAGCCATTTTCTCCGATGGTTGGATCGAAGTTGTTATGGCTACCAAAGGTATGCGCGCTCTGGAACACATTGGTATGGCTGCCAAGACGCAACTCCGTACCTGCTGGATCCGCCACTTCGGACAGGTCGCGTTGAGCGGGTCCCCCGAGGAAGTTGCTCCAGTAGTTAGAGTTCCAGTAGAACCAGCGCGAGATGCCTAGCTTATGCTGGCCCCAAGCCAGTTCGCGCAGCGCAACACCATCGTCATCTGTTGAGAAGGAGCCCGAGCCCGGGCGGCGACCGTTGTACATGAAATAGCGACGATCCGGGTCTGCATTGAGAGCCGCGGTGGCCTCTTCCCACAAATCGGTCTGTCCCTGCGCAATCACGGTACCCAGTATGTTTGTGTTTGGCAGTTCTTCATCGTAGTCCAGTGGGGACGCGGTGATGAAGGTGTCGAGGTTGCCGCCAGGGCCGGGGTTTTCCGCGACGTACTGGCTAACCAGGTTTGCGTACTCAATCGGCAGGCGCGGACCAGAGTTAATAAACGACACGGCCGGCTCATCGTCGACGTACAGGTATCGCACAGTGTCTGGCGCGTTTTCCTGAAACCAGGTTTCCCACTGGTCAGTGCGGAACTCAATTTCACTGCGCAATTCTGACAAGGGCGCGTTCGGGTCAAAGACGTCCGTTGCCTCGGGATCGAAGCGTCGGAGTCCCCACAAGCCAGACCAGGAGCCATAGCTGCCGATGCTGAACACGTCGTGCGCTAAACCCTCGCCGGGGCCAGCGTAGCCGTTCGCTGCGGTATAGAAGTTACCGGAGAGTCGCTCTGCCCAGTCTTCGTTGGGGTTGTTAGCAGGCAGCACCTTATCGGGTACCAGTTCGTTCAAATCGGTTATCGACAGGCCGTGGCGCCAGGCCAGCTTGTAGTGGTTGTCGACAATCTCGCGATAACGGGCATCGTCAGCATCGGCAATGACGCCGCCACCTGCGCCAAGGAAATAACGCTCAGCAATCGGTTCACCGGCCATGTGCACCATGGTTCGTGCCGCGCGCTCATCAGGCAACGTGATATCAACCACCTGGATTTCAACAGGAACCAGTTGCTGTATGCCGCCATTGACTAACACGGTGATCTCGCCGGTGAGAACACCCGCTGGAGCGTCTTTGGGAATGTAGACATCTACCCAGAAGCTCTGGGAGTTGCCACTCGCAACCGCGACTGTGCCATTGATTTCAATCGGTTCTGCAATGTCTGGGTATGACTTGTTGTGGTTCGGTCGATCTTCCCAGGCACCAGTACCAATCGCGCCGCCGCCGGCTTGGGCGGGATCGAACGGACGCTGCAATTCTTCGGGAATGTGCGTTTCGTCGTACAGCTCGTAGGCAATGCGTGACAGACCAAGGATTCGCAGATAGCCCACCGCGAACACTTCAATAGGTCGTTGGGTCCAGTCAAATAGTGCATCAGTGGACGTGTTGGTGGTGGCTATTGTGAAACCGGCACTGCTGAGTTGTGAGAACTCAATGGACACTTCGGAAAGGTCGACGTCGTTGTTGTCTACAACCACGTTGAACGCAACCACCTCGTTACGAGCACCAAAGGTGCGGATGGTGGTGCCGTCCCAGACAGCGTTGAGTACGTCGGCGCCGCCTGTGTAGGAACGAATCTCTTCCTTCACTACCTTGTCGCCACCATCGTTGGCCCAAACCTGAACGTCAGCATCCGAGGTTGGAATGACAGGGTCATCGCCACCGTCACCGGGAAGACCGTCATCAACAGGTTGACCGTCGTCTACGGGTTGTCCGTCATCTACGGGTTGACCGTCATCTACGGGTTGACCGTCATCTAC
>JALZVT010000059.1 GCA_023300545.1 Pseudomonadales bacterium | reverse complement strand
ACCGAAACGCAGATGCGCGACGCGATCAAGGCGCGTGACACCCGTTTCGATCTGGTGTTTGTTTATGGTGTCATCACAACCGGCGTTTTTTGCTTGCCTTCCTGCGCCGCCCGCCCCGCACGGCCAGAAAACCTACGCTTTTTCTACTCAATCGACGCCGCACTGGCTGCCGGCTTACGTGCCTGCAAGCGCTGCCAGCCATTGCTTGCGGAAAAGCAAACCAACCAGTTGATCGAACTGGCCCGATACATCAATCACAACGCCGCTGACTCGCTGCCACTGAAGGCACTGGCCGAACGATCCGGAATGAGTGCAAGCCAACTGCAAAAGAAGTTCACCGCCTTTTTTGGTGTCTCCCCAAAGGCCTATCAGGATGCCGGGCGGCTGCGCACTCTCAAAAGCGAGCTGAGCGATAAGCGCAGCATCACTCACGCCATGCACAGCGCTGGTTACGGCTCAACCAGTCGACTGTACAGTCGCGCAACCGGGAACCTTGGAATGACACCTAAAGCCTACAGGGACGGCGGCAATGGTGAAGACATTCATTATGCGAGTCGCGTAACCGCACTCGGCCCTCTGATGCTGGCAGCAACAAGTCGTGGCGTCTGTTTTGCACAGTTCGGCGAGAACGACAAAGCGCTGTTGCAGAGCCTAAAAAACGAATTCCCGCTGGCTGATGTGGCACCTTCAAAAGCTCAGGACAGCGAAGCCCTCGACCACTGGCTAATCGCGCTCGACGACCACCTCGGCCACCAGGGCAAACGTCCTGACTTGCCGCTAGACATTCGCGGCACGGCCTTTCAACTCAAGGTTTGGAAATACCTGCTCAGCGTGCCCGACGGTTGCGTTGTGAGCTATGGCGAAGTAGCCCACGCCATCAACAAACCCAAAGCATTTCGCGCCGCTGCAACAGCGTGCGGCGCCAATCGAATCGCAGTGCTCATACCCTGCCACCGTGTACTACGCGGAGACGGCTCGCTCGGCGGCTATCGGTGGGGTGTCGAGCGCAAGCGGACGTTGCTCGATAACGAGCGCAAACGAACCAGAAACGACATCTGAAGGATTAGGACATGTTCTCGGCTGCTGCCAGATCATCCCGGATAGTACGACTGGCCATAAAGTAAAAAATCGCTGACACCACATTCGCCGCACACTAATAACCAGGCCCCAACCCATAGGCACGATAGGCGTTACTAAATGGGGCGCGCGGGGCGCTATCAACTTCACTCATGCGGTGGTGGCTCACAATCACAGAGCTGAGTCCCCAGTGTGCCGAGGCTGCCAGTGATACACAATGCGACCACACAAGCGCGAGTGAAACAGCTTAGATCGGGCGGGGTTCCATGCACCTTGGTGCCGTTGCAGCTCAGTTTATTTAAGCAACGCTTTGACCGCAGACACAGCCTCATCTCTGCCAACATAATCGGGCTTGTGGCCAACACCTTCGAGCACAATCAGTTCGGCCCCCTCAATCTCCCGCTCCAAACCGGCGGAATGAATAGAAGGCAAAACAATACTGTCTTTGTTTCCAGTGATGACAACAGTCGGCGCTTTGATTTCCTTATAGCGTGGAGAAAACCCAGTCACAAACTCATTCAGCCCAGCGACATCGCGAGCATTACTGCGGAACACACTAGGGCGAAACACCAAGGCTGCTGCGCTGGCTTCTACGTAATCCACAGGCATAGGGTCAGGCGCAAACACGCTTTTTGCACCCTGCTCAAGGGATGCCATACCAAAGGGCGCCAGAATGGTCTCCGTGAAAAGATGTCCAATAACCGGCAACGACGCCACGTCGTAATACCAACTCACACCGCCTGGCCACGGGTGTGTAGCCGGCGCCAGCAACAGCAATCCTTCTACCCGTTCCGGAAAGAGCACCGCAAACGCTACAACAGACGAAGACCCCAGCGAATGACCAACCAAAACAACCTTTTCGATGTTCAACTCATCAAGCAAAAGCCGGTAGCGCTCGGCCTGCTCCGCCGGCGTTTCAGCTTCACCTCGCTCGGAATAACCGAGACCTGGGCGATCGACAAAGATCAGCCGGGCAGCCCCCGTCAGCAGCTCTTCAAACGCACCCCGTTGATCATTTAGATTGCCGCTTGCACCGTGGACAAACAGGACAGTGGCATCGTCATTTGCCCGACCTGGCACATCCAAATAATGCAGTTTCGCTCCAGCAATATTGGCAAATTGACCCGCAGGTGGAAATTTCGCCTCGATTTGCAGAACCTGCCATCTCGTGTAGGCAAACAGAATCGCCGCGACAACAAGGAGAAACAAAACCACAGACATAAAAACCCTCAACAAAACCTACCTCGACTCCTTCGTCGAAACGATGCTAGAGCGACGACTTATTAAACCCACATTCAGAACGATCCATCAATGCATCCAACGCCTGAGTCGCGACCTCCGCCAAGGAATCGCGCAATGCCCTAACGACAAACTCGTAGCCGTCACCCTTTAGCGGCGTCGCTACAAAAAACGCCTGCTTATCGACAGTTTCCCCATCAGATATCCAAAAACGACCCGAGCTGCGAGTGCCTGAGGTTTCAGACGTATGAAAGCGATCAAATTCAAAGCGTATTGAGCAACTGGCTTTTACCGACCAAGCGCGGTCAGAGCCGGAGACCGTCAAACCATCATCTTGGGCGGATAGCTCGTCTTTTAAGGCCTTTGAAATCGCATCATCCAGCGGCTCTGCCCAGAAATTCCGAGTTGATGCTGCCACTTGCCCATTTTCCGTCTCCAGCACAATACCGGCTTGCTGGAGATAAGCAGGCAACGCCACCGAATCCAAAATCAGTTTTCTCGGTGCTCCAGCGACGGGTTCTACCAAGCTGGGCGAGTCACTCGCCAGTACCAGCGAATAGTACTCATCCACGGCGGTAGCAGACGAGCACCCCCACAGAAATGCCACCGCCACTATGAGAACGCCTTTCAAAGGAGCAACTGCTTGAAATGTATTCATAGATCTATTCCCTTGGAGCCAGTGGTTTGATATCTCGTTTTGGCTTTTTACCAAAGATGAGGCTGTTTGGCTTTTGCCGTACCTCATCAAGAACGGGCTGAAGCGCCTGTAGCGCTGCTTCCAGCGACTGCAAGGCTTGCTGCATTTCCCGATGGGTTGTTGACCCACTGGAAAAATCTACCGCCAGACCCTGCATATCAGCCAAGGTGTTATTGAGGTTACCGACTAAGTGATGCATTTCTTCATCAGCCAAAATACCCTGCAACTCGGTCGCAGACAGCTCAAGTTCGCCAAGCGTTGAGCTAGCTGCAGTTAGTGCATTAGTTGCACTTTGAACCAGGTCGGTCAAAGGTAAATCAGTTATCGATGCCAGCGTGTTTTCCACGCCCACTAACAGTTGACCAAATTGATCGTTGATTGCAGGCACTACCACATAACCATTGAACTGATCGAGTACGTCCAAATGATCTGTTGAATATTGCAGTTCAAGATATTTTTGACCGGTGATCAGACTGCTAAATTCCATACCACCGCGAAGACCTGTTTTAACCAGCTCTCGCAGTCGTTGTTCAGCAGTATCTTTGCCCTGCTCGGTGTCTGGAAACCCCATAAGCGCGGGTATGATTTCAAACACAACCGGAATTCTGGAGCTGGGTTCCAGCAGGTTGGTAATTTGTGGATAGTCGGCGTCAGTACGAAGAATACGCCCCACCACCGCTCCGCGAAATTCTACCGGCGCACCCACTCGCAACCTGCGAATCGAGTCATCAAAAAATATGACGTACTTCAGCGAGTGCTTATGCTGCTTGCGATTAATTGCTCTTTTGTTCGGATAGATAGGAAAGAACGTTCGCTCTGTAATTTTTTCCCCCGGCAGTACAGATGCTGGAATATCAAAAGAGACACCACCAGCGAGCAGTGCCGTAACAGAGGCAATTTCGAGTTGCACACCATCTGCAGACAGATCGAGGCCGATGCCGCCACTGAACCAGAAACGAGTGTTGTCGGTGACTAGCTGATTAAACGGCTCGACAATAAAGGCGTCGTAGTAGGTTTTTCGTTCAGCCGTGTTGAAATGCACGTACTCAATAGATCCTACTTCCATTCCGTGGAATAGAACCGGGTCGCCCGTCGAGAGATTTTCTTCCCCGGCTGATTCCAGCGTTATGTGCAAACCTGGAGTGCCGATTGGGGTGACTGGCGGCGAATCCAGGCCCACAAATTTAGTGCCGCGCGTCTCACTCTTACCGGGAGACAGTTCAACGTAAGCGCCAGACAGGAGCGTTGACAGGCCTGAGATACCGCCGCTGCCAACCCGCGGGCGCACCACCCAAAATTCACTGTCGTCTCGTATCAAGTGTGCTGCGTGCTGTTCGGCCTGGATAGTCAATATCACGCCCGAGGCATCATCAGCGAGGCGCAAGTCGACGACCTGTCCAATCTCTACGTTCTTCATTCGAACCCGGGTTTTTCCGGCTTCAATGCCTTCAGCCGTGTTGAATGACACCCGCAGTGTTGGCCCTCGATGTGACCAGTCGTAGTAGACCATCCACAGCCCAACCAACGCGGCCACAATGGGTACTATCCAGAGTGTCGAAACACCCCGGCGCCTGGCAACAACGGCCGAAGGCTCGGTCCGATCAGTGGGCTCAGACACGAATGGTCTCCTCATTTTCCCAGATTGATTTAGGGTCGAAGGACATCGCCGCCAACATCGTGCTAAACACTAACAGTGTGAAAGCGAGCGTTGCGATGCCAGGTTGTATGGCCATGATCTCGCCGAGTTGAACCAGTGCAACCAGCACACCGACCACAAATACATCGATCATCGACCAACGCCCCACGAATTCGGTGAGGCGATAAAGCTGAGTTTTCCGGCGTGCATCATGCAAATTTTTCCGCTTAGCCAAGATACAGAGCCAGGCCAAAATGACGATTTTTCCGAGTGGCACAAACACACTAGCGATAAAGATAATCGTGGCAATTGGGTATGAGCCATGACTCCAAAGCGTAACCACGCCAGAAATGAGCGTATTGGCGGTTTCTTCACCCAATAATTTAGTTTTCATGATGGGCAGTGTGTTGGCTGGAATGTAGCAAATGACCGAGGTAACCAACCAAATCACCGTATGTTGCAGACTGTTCGAACGAATAGTGGTACTACCCGCCGCACGCTCGGGTTTACCCAGCTTTATCCAGAGCGTGTGCCTATCGAGATGTTTAACCACCAATACCATGCTGATTCCGAACGCACAGTAAGACCAGAACGACAGCCCTAGCGCGACGTCTGCGAGTGCCACGATCTTGATAAAACTCACCAGTGTGCCAATCAAAAAGATCTCCGCCATGCTCCAGGGCAATAGCTTGACTGACAGCTGCAACGCCCGCTGAGCAAAAATTGTTGGCCGCTGTGTCAGTAGTGCCACTGCTACTACGAGTACAGAACAAAGAAACACAAGAGGAATCGCCACGATCATGGCACCGACAAGAATTGCCAACGAAGGAAAGCCGGCGTCCATCAGCGAAGTGATGCTCTGCAGAAGCGTAATCGAGTGACTCTGCCCTTTCGCTTCGAACCCAAGAAACGCGTACTGAGTGGAAAGAAAGAGAAACCACAGGGCGACCAAAGAATACGCCAAGAGTCTGCTTTCGAGGTCTGCAAAGCGGGTAGTAAGCAAATGATCGCAGCGAGAGCAGCGTGCTGACTCATTTATGGACAGAGGAGGAATGACGCTCACCAATCCACAGTCGTGACAGGCGACACGAAATGTCGTGCCGTTCACGACGGGCATTTTCTAACAGATGAAGAAACACAGCGAGAAAGCATTGGCTGGCATTAAGAAACCGATTCAGTTGAGTATATTGCAAATCGTCCTAGACAGCTTGGGAGGACAATCAAAACGTCTCAACCGGCGCGTAGTGTTTACGCTTCACCATGCGCCGTTGAAATCACTCATTTACAGTGTAGACGTTTCTCCAGCGTTTGTTTTTTTGCACGCATGTTAGTCTAGCCCAATCACACGACTCCGGATCGCACGACCAGCATGAGCAGCATTTCCTCACTTATCCTTTACGGCGTTCCTTTCTCACAACCCGTCCGCGCTGTTATGTGGCTGCTACTCAACAAGCGCATGCCTTTCGAAATGGTGCTGATCAATCCGGGTTCAACAGGCGACAACGGCAGCCGAAATCCTGCTTTTCTCGCTAAAAATCCGGGCGGTACAATCCCCACCATCGAAGAACCAGATAGCGGCTTCGCACTTGGCGAAGCCCACGCCATCATGTGTTATCTGTGCAACAAACACGGCTGGGATGACCTGTACCCCAGCAATTTCCAGGCTCGGGCCCGTGTCGACTGGTATTTGAACTACCATCATCGCAACGTGCGCGATGCCTCATTGGGTCTGGTCGCACCAAAAATTCGCAAAGACCTCAATATTCCACAGGTCACTCAAGACGCCGCCAAGGCAACGCTCACCAGTGCGCTTAACGCCTTGGAAAACGGTTGGCTTGCCGAAACAGCTTTCATTACCGGCGAACAACTGACCATCGCCGACTTTGCGGCCTACGTTGAGATAGGCCAACTAAAGCCAGGGTTTACCAATGTTTGGGATTTCAGCCCGCACCCGAAAGTGCAGGCATGGCTGGCTCGAATGGAGCACATCGAAGGCCATGACGACGTTCATGTTGTACTCGCCGAGCTAGGGGACATCAGCTCACAAGCGCCAAGCATGGAGACGATCAAGGCCGCCAACAAGAGTGCGCTACGCGCGCTAAAAGCTCACCCCTAGATCGCCTTAAACACCTTAGCCCATGCCTCGATTGACGCTTCGTGATCATGCACAAGTTGCACTGTCACCTGGTCATAACCCGCCTCTTTCAGCGTTCGCATCCGGGCAACTAACTCATCGTGCGTACCACTCATTGTGGTCGACTTAACCAGCTCCGGGCTCAGGTGGGTTTCTTCTGGCCGCACAAACATCAGATGCCCTCGATGGTTTTCAAGGTATTTCGCATCTGCAGGCTCATAGCGATCGTGCTCTTTCAGGTATTCCCCAACCAGATTACTCAACGGCCCTTGGGGTAGATTACGCCCGCCCATTGCCCCCACATCGTCCGCCATATTGTGAAACATCACAGCCGTCAGCGGCGCCGCTTCAGCCATCAGCTTGGCTTCATCAGCAACAGGGTCGTCATCGAGCACCGCGCCCAGGAAAAACAGATTGGATTGCAGTTGGCTCGCCTCACGACCGGCGTCTTGCCAGGCCAGACGCATTTCTTCAAGGCTTTCTACTGCGCCCTGAGCACCAAAATTCAACCAGCCGGCATTGAGTTGCGCCGCGACGGCCTTGGCCTTCGGTCCGAAGGCAGAAAACCAAACCGGCACCTCATGAGTCAAATCTATAAGCTCGAGTTCCGGGTTCAGGAAGCGAATTTTTCGCGCCTTGCCTTCGAACTCCCAGTCGATGGTATCGCCCTTAAGCAACTGTTGTACCCGCTGCACATAGGTCTTGGTTGCGGCCAGTGGAATGGCACCCAGCCCCATCGTGCGACGCGCGGTAAAGCCGGTACCAACACCAAAATCAATCCGTCCGGGCGCGATTTTCGACAACGACGCAAAGGCATTGGCAGTGACAGGCTCGATGCGATTAGACGGCACCAACACGCCTGTGCCTAGCCGTATGCTGGACGTCTCGTGTGCGGCAAGCGCCATACACACAAACACATCCGGGTTGAGCAGTTGCGTGTCGTAAAACCAGGCGGCGTGAAAGCCCAGTTCCTCGGCCCGCTTTACCCAACGCCAAGAATCCACCTCTGATGCAAACGCCACTGAATACTTCATGCCCTACCCCTCCCAAAAACCAATTCCCCCCAGCTTGCAACCTCAGCCGCTTCCTGTCCATTATCAACCTGCACACAGCAACTAGGCGACCGCCAATGAACCTGAAGAAACTGCGCGACGCTGAATCGATCTTTCTGCACAGCTACCCGGACGGTTTTGCTGATGAGCAAATGCAGCAAACACTAAAGAAACACAATGTGGGCAAGCTGACTGAATTCGCCAAAACGGCCCTGGCCAAGAAGGCATTCGCCAACCAGGGCGCAGTCCTCGACGACATCGTGAAGATTGTCTCGCGATCGTCCATGGTGTCGATGTTCGAGAAACCAAAGTTCCGCGATTATGTGAACGGCATGAGCCGTGACGATCGGGAGTATCTGGCGGGTGCCTATAAACGCATGCTGCATGGCAGCCAGCAGAAAGGTTTCAACGACATCGTTGATGTACTGGGCGATGGCAAACTCGCCAAGTGGAGCTTGCTGACGATCTGCCTGTTTTACTATCGACCCGAAAAAGAGGTGTTCGTAAAACCAACAACCACCAAAAACGCGATTCGCCAGTTTGAGCTCGAAGATCTCGTCTACAACCCGCGGCCTTCATGGGCATTCTACAATGACTATAAGGCCGCAATCACCGACATGAAATCCAAGGTAAACCCGTCGTTATCACCAAACAACGCGGCATTCACAGGGTTTTTGATGATGGCCACGGCGGTAGACTAGCCGGCCTACCCCGCCGCGCGGACACTCGCCTGCGAACCAAGAAACTCATCATACCCACCGTCAAACACAACAAAGTCATCTCCACGAATTTCTATAACCTTGTTCGCCAGCGACGACACAAATTCTCGGTCGTGACTGACAAAGATCAGCGTGCCTTCGTAGTTGTCGAGTGCAAGGTTCAGAGATTCGATCGATTCCATGTCGAGGTGGTTAGTGGGCTCGTCCATCAACAGCACGTTCGGCTCACCCATCATCAGTTTGCCAAACAGCAGGCGGTTCTTCTCGCCACCGGAACAGACCTTCACTTTTTTCACAAAGTCATCCGATGAAAACAGCATCTGACCGAGCGTCGCACGCACAATCTGTTCATTGTGCCGCGGCTCGCGCCATTGGCTCATCCAGTCAAACAGGGTGAGATCGTTATCGAATTCAGCCGTGCTGTCTTGGGGGCAATAACCAAGCGTCGCGTTCTCAGACCACTTAATGTTGCCTTCGGCTGGTGCGAGTTCACCCATTAGGTTACGTAGAAACGTGGTTTTGCCAGCACCGTTCTCGCCAATCACGGCGACCCGCGAACCGGCCTCGAGCATCATATCAACGCCCTTGTAGAGCGGCCCTTCATCAAAGCTATGCCCCAAGCCTTCAAGCGTCAGCGCCTGTCGGTGCAATTTCTTGCCACTGCCGAAACGCACATACGGGCTAATGCGGCTAGATCGCTTAATATCAGCTAGCTCAATTTTCTCCAGCCGTTTGGCGCGCGATGTTGCCTGCTTGGCTTTTGAAGCGTTGGCAGAAAAGCGTGAAACGAACTGCTGCAGTTCTGCAATCTGGGTCTTCTTCTTGGCATTTTCGTTGTGCAACAACTCACGCGCCGCAGTAGCAGCAATCATGAAGTCGTCGTAGTTGCCCGGGTAAAGACGCAATTCGCCGTAGTCGATGTCGGCCATGTGCGTGCACACTTCGTTGAGAAAGTGGCGATCGTGCGAGATCAACACCATGGTGCTCTTCTGGGTTTTAAGCACCCCTTCGAGCCAGCGAATGGCGTTGATGTCCAGGTTGTTGGTGGGCTCATCAAGCAACAGAATGTCGGGTTCAGAAAACAGCGCCTGAGCGAGCAACACGCGCAACTTCCAACCCGGGGCCACTTCGCTCATCAAACCAAAATGCAACGACTCTTCGATGCCCGCACCGCTCAGAAAATCACCTGCACGGCTTTCAGCGGAATAGCCGTCAAGCTCGGCAAAGGCCACCTCGAGGTCTGCGACCTTCATGCCCTCTTCTTCGGTCATTTCGGCCAGACCGTAGATTCGCTCCCGCTCCTGCTTGATCTCCCACAGCTCAGCGTGCCCCATGATGACCGTGTCGATCACGGTAAATTCCTCAAAGGCAAACTGGTTCTGGTTCAGTTTTCCCACACGCTCGTTAGGGGTGACAGAGACGTTCCCTGCCGAGGGTTCGAGCTCTCCTGAGAGGATATTCATGAACGTCGACTTGCCACAGCCATTGGCGCCGATGAGGCCATAGCAATTGCCATCGCCAAATTTAACGGAAATGTTCTCGAACAGCGGCTTGGCGCCAAACTGCATCGTTACGTTTGCTGCGGTAATCACGGGAGGGAACCTGCGGAAAATTTAGCGGCGCACTATACCACCGGGAGACGGTGGTTACAGAGGGCATGGCGTAAGGAAATTGTCCGTTACGCCGCAGACCTGCCTAGGTGGGTGCTAGTTTCCGCCCCCAGCGGCACTGCTGGACCCCAGCGCCCCCGGTGTCTCGCCTTCGTAGCGCAGGGTGGTAAAGCCAAAGAACATCTCGTGCATGGTCTGCAGGCCAAAATGCACCGGCTTGGTCGGATCGGGGTTATTCCGGTTGCGGCTAGAGTTATCCATGGCTCCCCGCGCCACCAGCTTGGAGCCAGCAGGCAGGAACAGCGGCTCTTCCAGCTCATAGTTGAACTGCCAGTTAAAGTCGTAGCGCGGCACGCTCAGCAGCATCTCAGAGGTCCCATCCGGGTATTCTGCCGTGTAGTTCATGTACTTGCCGCGGTAGTGCATGTGCGGGTTCAGGCTATACAGCCACGCGTCCTTCTCGATCTCCTGCACACCCTCGAGCTTGTGCTCTTTGGCACCGGGCGGCACAAAGAAGCGTCTCTGCCCCGCTACACCCCCGGCCATCACGTAGGCGGGTGGCTTGTCGTGCAGATAAATACCAATCTCAGTTTCGTCCACCGTCTCTTTGCCGTAGGTGGTGTAGTGCATTTGCAACAGCAGATTTGAGCCTTTGGTAATGAGTCGGCCGCTGTTGTCACGAAACTCTTCAGGTCCTCGCCCTGGGGCGAAGCCACCCACACTGTCGCCTCGCGCAGAGCCATTCTCGCGTCCACGAGCGGTTTTATCAGCCGGGCTTGAGAGGTAGGTAATCACGTGGTGCAGCGCTTTGGTGTCACCCGGTATAAATTCCATAGCGCGCACCCAGACATCTTTATCGAGGTTGAGCTCAACTGGCACAAACCGATAGTCCACGATGCCGGTGGCCGGAACACTCTGGGACGGCACTTTGACAATCATGTCGGGCTCACCCAGTGCGTATTTTGGGTCGTTAAACACCAGCGCGGCCAGCGGGTCAGCGCTCGCGTCGCCATCAAACGGTGATCCGGCGTCAATCCAGTGCACCAGCAGCTGTTGTTCTTTGGCCGTCAGGCCGGCAACACCAGCGATTGGCTTGCCAACGTGCATGTCGATCTGGCCGGGCGGCATACGCTTGGTCAGCAGCACCTCGCGAATCATGGGCGAGAAGCCGCGCACCATGGCGTGGGAATTCATCGACCAGGAACCAATCGCGCCTTCGTGATGACAGGAGACGCAGTTGTCGACAAGAATCGGGGCAATATCCTTTGTGTAGGACACGGCATTTTGCAACTGTGTGTCGCGAGAGTTGAAGCTGATTAACGCCCCTACCGACGCCTGAGGTTGAGCAGACGCACCGAGGTCTGCACTGTCGAGCGCCTCTGCCAGACCGGCGATAGCGCCTCGATAAGTGACTGTCATCGTGTTGGTATCAATAACAAGTGCTTCGCCCACCCGCGTTATACCGAGCGTCTCAGCCGCTAATTGCGATTCATCAACCAATATCGGCAAGGTGTAACCTACGCGAGCGCTATCAGCAGCGATGCTCATTCGGTTGTCAGCAAGCTCTGCGTTGAGCAGGAAAAATGCCACGCTATCTTCAGCGCTGTCTGCGGTGTGATTGGTTTGCAGTGCTTTAAGCACGGCCACCTGGTCTTTGACCACCACGGCTGAGTTACCGTGTGCCACAACCACAATCGCTTTATGGTCGCCGTACCAACTCATCTGGTGAAACTTGCCAGTGGCATCTAGCAATGCAAAGTCGCCCACCTGTGTGGCTTGCGCACTGGCGGCTGTTGCTGCCATTGCCAAACCCAGCACTAGGGCCGCGCGCAGCGTTAAGAAAACCTTGGAGACGAGCGTTGAATAGAGCATAAGAATTGCACTGGTAATGTAGCCGCGTAGACTTTACCAACTTTAAGCCGCACTAAACATCGCGTCCGACAAACTGTTACGCGACTTTTACGCCACATTCATGCCCCGACGACACAAAGGGGCCGCTTTTGAGCCCAGTTAATGCAGTTATTGATCGACCAGCTTCTCAGCAAGCGCTATCTACTCGCACTGCTGACCATTCTGTTTGGCGCCGCGCTGACCTGGGGCATGACCAAATCCAGTATCAACGCGGGTTTCCAATCCATCCTGAGTGAGGACGACCCCTACAAGGTCGAGGTTGATCAGGCCAGGCTCGATTTCCCGCCCAGCACCGGCGTGCTGTTCGCCTTTCAAACCGACACCGACGTCTTTAACTTCGCAACCCTAAATGCCATGGAGGCGCTCACTCAGCGCTACACCGAAATTGAGGCCGCCATCTCAGTCGGCTCGCTGATGAACCGCCGACTCAACGCAGACGACGAAAAGGCACTCGATCGCGACTACCTGATTCCTGAACTCGAGGAGCTCACCGAAGCCGACCTGCGCGAGATTAAGGCGGTTGCGATCGCTGACGAAGATCTGATCAAGAGCATCCTGTCGCCCGAGGGCGACATGGCTCTGGCCAATGTCAAATTCAAAGCCGCACAAGACACTCAGGAAGTCCGCCTTTCTATTGCCCGCAGTGTCGTCGCACTGCGCGACTCGCTGCGTGCCGAATTCCCTGACGTGCAGATCTACATCCTCGGCGGTGTGCTGTTCGAGCTCGACAGTTACAACGCACAAATCAAAGACGCAAAATTCCTCCAGCCGCTCGTATTGGTCACCTGTATATTGCTGCTGTGGTTCTGCCTGCGTTCTCTGACCTTCGCCCTTTGTCTGTTTGTTATTGCCTTCGCCACCATCGCTATGACGGTGGGCAGTTGGGGCTGGATGGAAATACCGTTCAATCAGATCTCGAGTCTCGGGCCAATAGTGGTGCTAGTGATCGCCATCGCTGACGGCATACACATTGTGTCGGTGTACGCCCAGGGCTTGTACTCCGGTTTGGAAAAAAAGGAGTCGATGAAACAAAGCCTTGAAGTGAACATTCAGCCCGTGACTCTGGCCACCATCACCACTGCCATGGGCTTTCTCAGTCTCAACTATTGTTCGTCACCGGGCATCTACGGGTTCGGTAATATTATTGCCCTCGGGGTGATCTGGGCCTACCTGCTGACCTTTACCTTGTTACCTGCACTGGTGTTGCTGCTGCCCGCCAGTAGAAGTGCGAAGCCTCTGGGCGTAAAAGGCTTCATCGAAAAAGTCAGCGTTCTGGTTGCCGAAAAAGGCACCCAGCTGTTCTGGGGCAGCGTTATTTTCATCACTGCTACCTTTGCACTCTTGCCGCTTAACAACGTCGACTTTAACCGCTACAGCTTTGTCGACAAAGACTCAGACTTTCACCACGTCATTACCGCGCTGTCAGAAAAGATTGGCAACGACCAATCACTGATCTACAGCATCAACAGCGGTGAGTACTACGGCATTACCGAAGTCGAGTTTCTAAAGCAAATCGACACCTTTTCGATCTGGCTTGAAGAGCAACCCGAGGCAAGCTTTGTCACTAGCTACACCGACTACCTGCGCTCACGCAATCAGGATGATCACGAGGACGACAAGGCTTTCGATCGCTTGCCGCTCGATAAACTACAGGTCATCGACTATCTGGTCGGCTATCAGTTAGTGCAGGAAATCGAGCCAAGTCTCGAGCCGATATTTAACGCTGACTACTCCTCAATTCGCCTAATGGTGGGCACGTCTAATCTGTCGAATCTGCAACTCATAACGTTTAGCGATCGCATTGACGCCTGGATCGCGGAGAACGTACCCGACAAATACCGCGTGATGCACGGCGACAACAACATTCTGTTTGCCCGACTTGACCGCTCGATAACCCTTGAGCTTATGCAGGGCTTTAGCCTGAGTTTTTTGCTGATCACTCTAACCATGCTCATTGGCCTGAAGAGCGTGCGTTATGGATTACTCAGCACCATGCCCAATCTGTTCCCTGCCACTATCGTGTTTGGCTTTTGGGGCTTGTTTGTCGGCGAGCTGAGTCCTTACGTACTTATGTTGTTTTCGATCAGCATCGGCCTGGTGGTCGATGACTCGGTACACATCCTAAGCAAGTACATCACCGGACGACGCGACGGTAAAACACCGGAAGATGCGGTCGCCTATTCACTCGACAAAGCAGGCTCTGCCATCACAATCACTACCTTGTCGCTCGCATTGGGTACGTTCATTCTCGTATTCTCAAACACCTTTCACTTCCAAAACGTTGCCCTGCTGCTCACGCCCATTATTGTTGTAGCCTGGCTGCTTGACCTGCTGTTCTTGCCGCCGCTGCTGGTGAAATTTGATAACTGGATTGAGAACCGCGGCAAAACAACCAATGCCGCACCCGCATAGCGCTCTAACACCCTGAGAGACTAAGACATGATCCGAGCTTTCCTGATGCTGACGGGCCTGCTGCTCGGCTTAACAACGCTGGTCAACGCACAGGCCGCTCAATCAGCGGAGACGGCGGTGCCACCCAACGTCGTGCTACTGCTTGTCGACGACGCCGGGCTGATGGACTTCTCAGCCTATGGCGGCGAAGCCCGCATGCCCACCATCGACGCCCTTGCCGCCAATGGCGTGCGCTTCAACAACTATCACTCGTCCCCTCTCTGTGCGCCCTCGCGCGCTATGCTACTAACCGGAATGGACAACCATCGCACTGGCATTGCAACCATTCCCGAAGTCGTGCGCAACGAAGACCGTGACCAGCCCGGTTACTCCATGCATCTGGAAGACGGCGTTCACACGGTAGCTGACAGGCTGCGCTCACAGGGCTACGCCACCTACATGACAGGCAAATGGCATCTCGGTAGTAACGACGGCGAGTTACCGGTGAACCACGGTTTTGATCGCTCTTTTATTCTCGATGCCTCCGGCGCTGATAACTGGGCGCAGAAGTCTTACATGCCCTATTACGAATACGCGCCCTGGTTCGAAGACGACAAGCCTGCCGATTTGCCGAATGACTTTTACTCGTCAGAATTTTTGGTCGACAAAATGATCGACTACATCGGTTCAGACTCTGCTGACAAGCGCCCGTTCTTTGCCCACATTGGCTTCCAGGCCATTCATATCCCCATTCAGGCACCAGCGGAGTTCACCGCCAACTACGCGGGTGTCTACGACCAAGGTTGGGATGTGCTGCGACAAACGCGCTGGCAACGTGCGCAAGACCTGGGGCTGATTCCAAACGGTGCAGCCATTGCGCCACGCCCGCCGAGCATGCGCGCCTGGGCAGCACTCAACGCAGAGGAGCAAGCGCTGTTTGCGAAAAGTATGGCCGTTAACTCTGGCATGTTGGAGGCAATGGATTTTCACATTGGTCGCCTGGTGGAGCATCTAAAAGCCACAGGGAAGTTTGATAACACGCTCTTCATTGTCACTTCCGACAACGGACCCGCGGGTACAAACCCACTTGCCGTTCCTATTTTCAAACTGTGGATGGGGCAGAACGGCTACCATCACGACATAGAACGGTTGGGTGAACCCGGCAGCATGGCGTTTATCGGTCCGGAGTGGGCGAACGCGACCGCAGCCCCCGGAGATCTACACAAGTTCTATGCTGCTGAAGGTGGCATCCACGTGCCGCTCATTATCGCAGGGCCAGGCGTTACCGCCCGGGAACCCATAACTAGCCTGGCAATGGTTACCGACATCACTCCCACCATTGTGGATTTTGCGGGTGCAGGCTCGCTGCCCGGCGAACGCACCCAACCAGACGGCAAAAGCCTGCGCGCGGTATTGGCCAACAATGCGGCGCTAACCCATTCCCCCACCACCCCAATCGGCATGGAAGTTTCGGGTAACTCAGCGCTGTTTCTTGGTGAACACAAACTGACCCGCAATAGCCTGCCCTTGGGTGATGGCCAGTGGCGGTTGTTCAACTTGGCTGTTGATCCCGGCGAAACTGTTGATCTCGCGAACGTTGCGCCGGGGCTATTTGCAACGATGCAAGCCCACTACAGCGAGTTCGAAACACGCTTCGGCGTCATTCCACTCGGCTCGCAGTTTGATGTCGCACGCCAGCTTCAGAGCAGAGTTGTTGGCACGTTTGCCAGTCGCTACTGGTGGGCTATCACCCTACTGGCGCTAGCCTTGATTGCTTTGCTGGTCACCTTCATCAGGCGAATCAGGCGCTAGATCAGCGCGTCGCCTGAGCTGACAATTTAACAATCGCCTCATCCACCCGCCGCGTAATCGCAGTGCAGTTGCGAATGCGCTCGATGTGCGGCCAGGTCGAATTTCGACCACTCTCGATAAGATGCATCGCCCCTTCAGGCGTGAGCGGTGCAAGCAGCTTGGTTGGATCCCAGAAACGTTGCTTTGGCAGAATATTCACGTCTGCCGTGTAGTCCTGGGTAACCAGCGAATACCACATGCGTGTTGCTGCACCCAGTGGTGGAATGTTGCGGGTAAAGCGCATCGCGAGCGGATAGGTTTCGCGCATCACTTCTTTTGCAGCCGCCTGGTACACGCCAAGCACCTGCGAAACAACACCGCGATTATTTGCCTCGCCCAATGCCCAGCGCACTACCGGGTTGGTTTGGCTCGCAAGAAAAAAGTTGCAGCCATGCACTCGGGTGAGCGGCTTTATTGGCAGATCGTTGGTAACCGAGCCATCTACCCAGGTGCGTTTGGCAACGTAAGCCGCGCGCTCACCACTGGCATCGCGAGCCATTAGGGTTACC
The DNA here is from genome assembly GCA_023300545.1 of Pseudomonadales bacterium. Classification (GTDB taxonomy): domain Bacteria; phylum Pseudomonadota; class Gammaproteobacteria; order Pseudomonadales; family Azotimanducaceae; genus JALZVT01. The sequence continues at coordinate 10,036 of JALZVT010000059.1, read as the reverse complement.
GGCGGGTACACACCGGGCACGGCGCACGAGGCAAGCACCGCCTCGCGAATGAGTACATTGGGTGATGTCACTTCATTTAAAGTGCGCGCCTGTTGATGCAGCGTCGACGGTGCCACAGTCACATTGAGGCTCCGACCCGAAATCGCATTCGCTTCCGCAAAGGTCAGATCTGGCACCCAGTTGGCAATCATTTCCCGAACCGCGTCCTGTCGCATACGCGCACCGTTCGGATTGTCGTCCTGCACATCTTCAAAACTGTCGATGATCGCCTCGGCCGACAGACGCTCAAGCAATGCCTCGCTGTCGTGGGTGCAAATAATCGCCGCAACAATAGCGCCTGCGCTCGAACCAGAGATAACATTAGGCACAAGATCTTGGGAGGCCAACGCCTGGGCAACCCCCAGATGAAAGGGGCCTAGCGACCCCGCGCCACTGAGCATGAGTGCACAGCGACCAAACGCCTGACGTGCACGACGAAAGAAATTCAGCCGCTCTTCAATCGACAGGGTGTCGTCATCGGTAGTCGCAAGATGCAGCAGACCATCGTCTACCGCGGTAATGTAGTCTTCGATGAGCGTTTTGGTGCCGGTCTTTGCGCGGCGATACAAACCCGGCGCGCCAATGCCAGCCATATTGCCGTGCATGCCTTCATCAAAATAGTACAGCAGGCCACGAACGTCGCCACGCTCTCGCACCTCTCGCAGTTCCGCTAAGCGGTCTCGAATAACCCGGTGGTCGTAGCGATTGCTGCGGGCCTGCTCTTTCCAGCGCAACGCACCGGTCCGCTGATCTTCAGCGAGAGCGTCGGCGAACCAACTGTCGTATTCGTCACGGGTGGCGGTTAGAGGCACTTCAGCACTACTCCTGAATCAAATTGCTGGGATCGTTTTACAGCAATTTTGTGCACCGCACAACGAACTACGCAGAGCGCCCGATAAAGAGGCCTGATAAAGAGACCTTAATCAGGCGGCATCAAACTAGCGAAACAGCAATACCGGAATTTTACAGGAGCGCAACATTTGCGTGGTCGTAGAACCAATAATCAGGCTGCGAATACGCGAGTGACCATAAGCCCCCATAACCAGCAAATCGTAGTGGTCGGTTTCAACCTTAGTCGCAATCACCATCTCTGCCTGACCCGGTAAGGTTTCATGCGTTGCCTCAACGCCGGCTTCCCGCAACAGGGCGCCAGCACCCTCTACGTCCCGTGACAGCGCCGTACGCGCATCACCTACCGCCAACAGATGAATGGCCAACCCCGCAAAAACGGGGCTCGTCGCCATAAAGTTCACAGCCTTCACCGCACTTGCGCCACCGTCAAAGGCCACCAGCACGCGCTTAATCGGCTTGAACCCTCGAGAGGCAACCAGCACCAGCTTGTGGGTCGATCGCACGACGCGCTCGAGATTAGAGCCCAGATGGCCGCCACTGAAGTCTGCGGCTTCACCGCGCTTGCCAATGACAATCAGCCGCGCATCGGCCTCAAACTCTTGAACGGTCTCAACCATATCGCCATGCCGCAGGCGGGTGCTCACATCAGCAGCCCCCATGGCCTCAACCCGAGCCTTAGCGTCTTCAAGAATCGCCCGCCCACGTTTCTGGGCGAGCCGCGCCTTCTGCGCATCGAGGTCTGCCAGTTCTTCGAGTAGCTCGGTGCGAGCTCCCAATCCAATGCTGCCGCTCAGGTTCGCCGGTTCACTTGAGACATCCCGACGCCCCAGCACATGCACTAGAGCGACAGAGGCACCGCTAAGCTTGGCGATCCAGGCGGTGTGATCACACACGCTCTCGGAGTAAGTAGAGCCGTCTATTACCGCGATTAGTTGTGTCATTAGATTCCCGCCTAGTGCCCAAACAAACGATCGATGGCGCCGGGCTCGTCATGAATGGCGAGCTTGTCGACAATGGTTTCGCTGGCTTCGTTCAGCCCAACAATTTCCACCTCGGCACCTTCGCGCCGAAACTTCAGTACTACCATATCAAGCGCCGTCACGCTGGAGATATCCCAAATGTGGGCGTGACTCACATCAATAACCACACGATCCAGCGCTTCCTTGAAGTCGAATGAGGAACTGAAGGCTTCTGCCGACGCAAAAAACAACTGGCCATGCACTTCGTAAGTTCGCTGCGTACCCGCGTCGTTGACGGCCGATTTAACCAGAAACACCTGGGAAATTTTCCAGGCAAAGAAAATCCCTGAAAAGAGCACACCAACACCCACTCCAATAGCCAGGTTATGCGTAGCAACAACCACTATCACAGTCGCAAGCATCACCACCGAGCTACTGCGCGGGTGATCACGCAGATCTTTGATGGACGACCAGGAGAAGGTGCCAATCGACACCATGATCATGATGGCAACCAGGGCCGCCATGGGTATCTGTTTCACCCAGTCACCCAGAAATACAATCATCAACAGCAGAAACATGCCTGCACACAGCGTCGACAAGCGACCGCGGCCACCAGACTTAACGTTGATAATCGACTGACCAATCATTGCACAGCCTGCCATACCACCAATAAAACCAGTTGCCGTATTCGCTACGCCCTGACCGATGCACTCGCGGTTTTTATCACTGCGAGTATCGGTCAGTTCGTCAACAATTGACGCCGTCATTAGCGACTCGAGCAGGCCTACCGCTGCAACACCCACCGAGTAAGGCAGGATAATCATCAGCGTCTCAAGTGTTAGCGGAATGTCCGGCAACAAGAAAATAGGCAGGGAATCGGGCAGCTCACCCAGATCGTTTACCGTGCGCAGATCAAACCCAAAGTAGATGGTGATCGCTGACAGCAAAACAATGCACACCAGCGGCGACGGTATTGCCTTGGTGATGAGTGGGAAGAGATAAATAATACCCAGACCGGCGGCAACCATCACATAGGTTAGCGACGGTACGTCCGTAAGCTCGGGCAGTTGCGCCATAAAGATCAGTATGGCGAGTGCGTTCACAAACCCCGTCATGACCGAACGAGAGACAAACCGCATCACCGAGCCTAGCCGTAGCAGGCCAGCAACAATCTGCAGCAGACCGGCAAGCACCGTGGCCGCCAGCAAGTATTCCAGCCCATAGTCTTTTACCAGCGTCACCATGAGCACCGCAGTGGCGGCCGTGGCGGCTGAGATCATGCCTGGACGACCCCCTGTGAATGCGATGATCACAGCGATAGAAAAAGACGCGTAAAGCCCCACTTTGGGGTCGACACCGGCGATCAGTGAAAAGGCAATCGCCTCAGGGATAAGTGCCAGCGCTACTACCAAGCCGGCTAGGACATCACCGCGAATATTGCCAAACCACTCGGTCTGGGCGCGACCAAAACTGCTTGTATTCAACTGCTGTACTCACGAAAAAAGCGGCGAATCATAACAGTGTGAAGGCCGCATACCAGCTGTACTTGTCACAGAATCAATACGCGTCAGGCCTGAGACACCGTAAAGGTCATCCCTGCGCTCGCCACAAGGCGGTCTACCAAGGCCTGGCCCATCGCCGGGGCTGGGGTATAAACCCCACCCGGTGTCGTCGTCTGATCCACATCCTGAACCAAACACAGCGCCGCCTCGGCAATCATCTTCGACGTCGAGCCATAACCGGGATCTTTATCCCCAGTCACTACCGAACTCAGGCGTTCCCCGGAATGGGTGAGCCCGGTGAACAGAACGTCGTAAAAACCGGCGTCACGCTCTGCTTTGGAAGGTCCCTCACCCGGCGCTGGCGGATTGTCATCCATGCCCGGGCTGCTGGCGATCATATTGGCCATCGCCTCGCCTTTCTCACCTGGCCCGGTTAGCAGCATCTCGTCATAAACAAAATCTTCGCCATAACGATGCGCAAGCAGCGCATTTGAACGGTGAATGTTCTTGGTGTTGATGGTGGCCATGACAAAAGGCGCCGACCAGCTGTTCAAATCTTCATCATGTATCGGCTTCATGCCGCTGGGCTGCTTTGGCCCCGCAAAACCACCCGCCAGAATGAATGGGTCCGTCAACCACCCCATGACTTCAGGCTCGCGCTTCGCCCGCGCCATCGTTTCCATGAGGCTCGCAGCAGTGCCGCCAGAGTTGGTACCCTGAATTTTTTGGATACGGCCTTTCACTCGCGGGATGGGCTGACCACTTTGAGCGATCGCCGCCTGTTGCAGCACATAGACCCCAAGATCAAATGGAATAGAGTCAAAACCACACGACAGCACAATGCGCGCACCCGAGTTTTTTGCAGCGGCGTCAAACTCGGCAATGGTGTCGTGCATCCAGGGCGGCTCACCACAGAGGTCAACGTAATCAGTGCCCGCCTCGACACAGGCTTGCACCAGCGGCGTACCATAGAGTTGATAGGGCCCAACCGTGGTGATCACTGCCTTGGTCCGCGCAGCCATCTCAGCCAGAGAAGAGGCTAACGCGGCATCAGCCACTACAATCGGAATCTCACCGAGATTCAATTCATCGCGCACCTCAATCAACTTGGATTCGCTGCGCCCGGCCATTGCCCAGCGCACGCCCGACGGGTACGAGGCGGCTAGATACTCAGCGACCAAACGGCCTGTGAAACCTGAAGCGCCATAGACGATAATATCGAACTCACGAGCTATCATGTGATGGTTTACCTGATGGGTTAAGACGCCAATACTTTACAGCTTTCGCCATTAGGCGCGTGTAGTGTCCACAAAATAAACTTTGAGCCAAAAGAGCTAAAAGACCCAAACAGCATGAACAAACCACCGGTATTTTACAGCTTTCGCCGCTGCCCTTACGCCATTCGCACGCGTATGACCCTGAGCTATACCGGCATTGAGGTTGAGCATCGCGAGGTGCTGCTGAAAAACAAGCCGGCTGCAATGCTCGCCGCTTCGCCCAAAGGCACCGTACCCGTTCTGGTACAAAGCGATGGCACCGTGTTAGATGAAAGTGTGGACATTATTGACTGGGCCCTCAAACAACAGGACCCATCAGGCTGGCTTGATTACGCCGCCACAACGCTTGCCGACATGCACGAACTGGTCAACACGACCGAAGCGCGTTTCAAACCCAATCTCGATCGGTACAAATACAGCTACTTCGCCAAAGACGACCCGCGAGCCGAAGAACGCAACGCCTATCGCGCGCGTTGCGTCGAATTTCTCGAAGAGCTCGACGCCCGCCTGCAGCAGACAACCCATCTGGCAAGCGACCGTTTGAGCTATGCAGACGTCACCGTCTTTCCCTTCGTGCGCCAGTTTGCCAACGTTGAACCCGAATGGTTTCAGGCGCTCCCGCTAGCCGATTTGCAGCGCTGGCTGACAGCACTACTGACCAGCGATCTGTTTCTAGGTGTGATGCAAAAACATCGGGCCTGGGAGCCCCAGACCCAACACTCTGCTAGTTAAAAGACGCTCTGGCTCTTAACTGAAAGACGCTCTGGCTCTTAACTGAAAGACGCTCTGGCAGCATCCGAACGACGCACCAACTTGCCGGGCAATGCTCCGGTATGCTCTCCGCCTGCGAAAATAACTTCGCCCGCCTTGATCGTCAGTTCATAGCCTTCAGCCCGCTGGACCAGTCGGCGGCCGCCGGCAGGAAGATCAAAGATCGCTTCCGGTCGATGCAACCGTAGCGCGTCGAAGTCGATGACATTCAGGTCAGCGATCTGACCTTCACTAACACGCCCCCGATCAAACATACCAAAGGCTTCCGCTGTGTCGTTCGTTAGCGACTTAACGATAAACTCGAGCGTCATTTTTTCGCCCTTAGTTCGATCACGACCCCAGTGGGTCATGATGAACGTTGGCATGCCAGCATCTGCAATCACGCCACAATGCGCGCCACCGTCACTCAAACCAAACAGCACGTTGGGGTGTTCCAGCAACTTCTTTTGCCAATCGAGCGAGAAGTTCTGATAGCCACCCAACGGTTGGTAAAACAGTTCGCGCCCGTCGTTAGCCACCAGCAGGTCATACATGACTTCCATCGAATCCATGCCGCGTGCCTTTGCAATGCCCGCAACACTGTCTTCCTGATTCGGCTCGTAATTGGGATTCTCACCCAGCGGGAACACCTGCCCCATCAAGTTGGGCAAATCTTGCATTGGTCCCGACTTAATCACAGATTCCTCTGCAAGAATGGCCGCCTTGGTCAGCGGATCACGCAGCCGTGTGAGCAATGCATCGTGGTCAAGCTCCGCAAGCTCGGCTCGCCAGGTTGGATGCCCCACAAATGCATGAAAGCTCGACTGCAGACCGTGCAGCACACCGGTTGGGCGCCCAGCGGCTTGGGGTCGAATCTCACGGCCTTCTTTGCGCGCTTGCTCAGCCAGGTTGTACATTTTGTTGTTCTGATAGGCCGGCGCCGTTGTCGCGATCAGCGTAACGGTCAGACCCGTTTGCTTTTGAAACTCAGTAACCCAGGCCCACTCTTCATCTTCACCGAGATGATCAGACACCAACTCAAACACTGAGTTATTCAGGCCTTTCATACCCATGCCTAGTGCCAGCATTTCTTCGTTGCCAGAGAAGGTTCCCGGCATGTACTCACCGTGAATGTCTTTGTGCAGCAGCGTTTTAGAACTGGAAAACCCTAGCGCACCCGCTTCGACACCTTCGCGAACGAGTGCAGCCATTGCATCGACCTCACTTTGGGTCGGGGCGTAATCGGTGTTACAGCGTTCGCCCATGACATAGGCTCGCACGGCGCCGTGTGGCACCTGGGTGGCAACGTCAATTGCGCGGGGCACGGTTTCGAGCGCGTCAAGATACTCGGGGAAGCTCTCCCACTGCCAGTTAATGCCTTCTGACAACGCAGCGCCAGGAATGTCTTCGACACCCTCCATTAACTCGATAAGAAACTCACGGTCTTTGGGTTTCACCGGCGCAAAGCCAACACCGCAGTTACCCATAACAACCGTGGTCACGCCGTGCCAGCTTGATGGCGCCAACAGAGGGTCCCAAGTTGCCTGCCCATCGTAGTGGGTGTGAATGTCGACCCAACCCGGAGTCACAAGCTTGCCTGCCGCATCTATCTCTTTCTTCGCGGTCTCAGGAATCACGCCAACCTTGGCAATTTTTCCGTCGGTGATAGCAACATCTGCCGTGAACCGTTGCGCGCCAGTACCATCGATAACGGTACCGTTGCGAATAATCAAATCAAACATAGCTTCACTCCTGCGCCAGCTGAACCAGCATTTTTCCAGTATTTTTACCTTCAAAAAGACCAATCAGTGCTTCGGGTGCTTGCTCGATGCCCTGCATAATCGTCTCGCTGTACTTCATCTTTCCGTCAGCAATCCAAGTGCGCATGTCGCGCAGAAATTGCTCTTGCTTATCGGCAAATTCGTAGACCACAAAACCCTTCATCGTCACCCGGTTGTAGATCATGTTCGAAAGTGTCGTAACCCCTTCCGAGCGAGCGCCCTTATTGTTATAGCCAGAAATCATTCCACACACTGGAATACGTCCGAGCGGCCGCATCTGTCCGCAAGCAGCATCCAGATGAGCTCCGCCCACATTTTCGAAATACACATCGATACCTTTTGGCAAACCAACATGCAGCTCTTTACTGATGCTGCTGGTTTTGTAATTGAAGGCATGATCAAAACCCAGATCGTCGATCAGGTGCTTCACCTTGTCATCAGAACCACAGCTGCCCACAACCCGACAGCCCTTAATTTTTGCGATCTGACCAACGACGCTACCAACCGCTCCAGCGGCGGCTGACACAAAGACGTTTTCGCCATCTTGCAGTGCACCGGTAACCAGCAAACCACCGTAGGCAGTAAGACCAGTCATGCCGAGCACGTGCAGATGCGTCGTCAGCGACTCTCCATCCGTCGTAATCGGTTCCAGTTGATCTGCTTTCACACAACTGATCTCGCGAAAGCCCAGACGATGACGGACATAGGCGCCTTCGGGGAACTCAGAATTACTGCTTTGAATAACCTTACCGATGGCGCTACTGGCCATTGGCTCATCCAGCTTGGTTGCGCCGTTGGTCAGCGGTGGTCGCATCGCCGGATCAACCGACATATAGATGTTCTGCACCACCACGTCGTCCGCTTCGGGCACGACCGTGCGCTCGACCATGGAAAAATTCTCTGCAACCGGCAACCCGTCTGGCCGCGACGTCAGATGAATTTCCCGACTTGAATAACTGCTCATAAGTGATGTTCTCCCCTTTTTCCCAGACTCTGAGATTACATGCCCGGGCGAGTGGTTGCGACTCGTCACGAGACGGTGTGAACGAGCCCTCAGTATCGCTGTGACCCAAAGCAGTCAATGAACCGGCTCAAATTCCCATTACAGGCGATTAGCGCCGATAAGGCGCCACAAATGTGGCGAAGCGCTGCCAGAGTCACGCCACGAGGCCCAATCCGTCGTTAATCTTGTGTGCTCACGCTTTTAGATAACCACCGGACAACACCATGGTTCAGCCCCCCTCTGGCCGCTTCTCACCCAAGCGTCGCTCGCGAAGCGCAGCAACGGCAGCGATTGCCCTAGCCGCAATCGCTGCAAACACGCCAGCCTCAGCAGATGACGGTATCGCTAACTACGCAAGCTATCTTGATCATGGCTATGCGCTAGAGGCTGCCGCAACCTTAGAGCAGACACTCGCGAGTAAGGTGCTGATGGCGCAGGTGAATATCGACGGGCAAACCTATCTGCGCCTGCATTCACCCGCGCTGGACGCAATCGAAGCCAAGAGCCTGGTGGTACGCGCAACAGCGCAGGGGATGGATGCCTGGTATCAAGGCGTTAGTACGGGCACATCAGAGCTGATGAGCGTTGAACCCGTCAGCAACAGCGTCGCAAGCCAGCACCCAGCAACGATCACGCCAAAGCGCACACCAAAAGTAACGGTCGCTATCGCTCCACCGATACAGTTAACCAGCGCCAATCCCAAACTTGCAGAGATGCTGCCCGAAGGCCCTCTGTTGGGCGAGCTCTATCCACCTCGTTCGCCGGTGACCGGGAACTAACCAAACACGCTCTGTGCGGCGAGATCACTCATCTCGTCTTCAGTCAGACCCACTTCCGCAAGAATATCGACCGTATGCTCACCCAACTCTGGGGCCGGGCGTATGGGCGCTAATGGTGTGCCTTCAAAGCGCATCGACGAACGCGGCTGTTGCAGCAGGCCAGCACGTGGGTGTTCGTAGGTAACCAGAGCGCCGGTCGCCACCACCTGAGGGTCTAGTGGAACTTCTGCACGGCTGTTCGCTCGCGCCACCGGCACATCATTTTGGGCAAACAAATCGAGCAATTCTGCCGTTGAATAGGCTGACACATCGCCGCCGAGCGGGTGCGACACAATTGCCCCATCCGCGGTGCTAATCACTTCGTACATATCAGCCAGATCGCCGGCCAGCTGCACCTGACCGGAGTCGGTTAAAAACGAGTGATTCCACATCAGGTCGGGCCAGTTGAACTGCAAACCAGCGTCAAGCATAGACAGGCGTAAATGCTGCCCACCTGCGCCGCGCTCGCGCGCGAACAAAGCCGCAGTAATACCCTGGGCCACGGTTAATGAAGTGACCTTATCGTAAACAATGGTGCGCACCATCTTCTGGTTACCAACACCCTGAGCATCAGTAACACCGCTAATTCCTTGAATAACGTAATCATAGGTTTTTTGGCGCGCATACGGACCGGTCTCACCCATTCCGTTCACCGAGGTGTAGATTAAATCAGGGCAACTCTCGCGCAGATCGTCATAGCCCAGGCCCGCACGATCAAGCTTACCCGGACGATAGTTTTGCAGCAGCACATCGCATGAAGTTGCGAGCTTGCGAACAAGCTCTGCCCCCGCTGCTGTTTTCCAGTTGATTGCAATCGAGCGCTTGTTGCGATTGATCATGCAGAAGATCGCACTCACCCCGTTATGTGAGGCACCCAGGTAACGAATGGTGTCACCCCAACCGGGTGGCTCGACCTTGATCACATCAGCGCCCTGATCTGCCAATACCATCGCAGCCATTGGCCCAGACACAACCGACGACAAATCCAAAACGCGAACCCCTGACAGGGGCCCCTTAAGCGTCTCCGAGCTTTCTGGGGTCTTTTCAGGGGTCTT
>JALZVT010000058.1 GCA_023300545.1 Pseudomonadales bacterium | reverse complement strand
TAGATCGCATTGATCACGGTGTGAATGCGCTGGATGACCCGGCGCTGGTGGCGGCGATTCGTGAGCGCGGCCTTGGCCTTACCATCTGTCCCATCTCAAACCGCTTTGTGGTGCAGACGCTGACCGGCGATGAGATTCGCAGGCTCATGAGCGAGGGCATACTGGCCACCGTCAACTCCGACGACCCCGCTTATTTCCGGGGCTATATGAACGAAAATCTGCAGGCGCTGGCGGATGACGCGGGCTTTACGAATGCCGAACTTGGCCAACTCACCCGTAACGCGTTTGCCATCAGTTGGGCGGAACCGGGACTCAAAGCGGAGCTTGAAGGGCGGTTGGACGCCTATTTGCTGCAGGCATAGATCGTCTGGCAGCGATGGGCATCCTCGAAAGTACGTGAGCTATGGTGTTTTCTGTTATTTAACAACGCCTTGGCAGTAGCTCTTGATACTGTGTCGAATGCTTGCTTTTTGAGTTGACAGCCTTGTAACTGAAGCGGGCCGGCAGTACAATCCGCCGCGTTTCGTCCCTTGGTTCGGAGACGGTGTCCTGTGGTGATCTGGTCCTGGAGAGGAGGTAGGTCAACAACGGCCAGCTAAACCGAGCCAGCCGACAGCAGGACAGCTGCGGTGATTGTCTCAGACAGTCATTTAAGGCCAGGGTCGATGTTCCGTTAATTTTGGAGATTGCTTATTAAGAAAGGTGCGAAGCGCGCTGACCGCTCGGTGCTCAACGAAGACATCCGGGTGCCCAACGTTCGATTAATTGGTGCAGATGGTTCTCAGGTAGGAATTGTTGCGCGAGACGACGCTCTGGCTCAGGCCCGTCTTGACTCGCTGGATCTGGTTCTCATATCGCCCGATGCCGAACCCCCCGTGTGTAAAATCATGGATTACGGCAAACACGTCTTCGAACAGAAGAAAGTGAAAGCGGCGCAGAAGAAGAAGCAGAAACAGACTCAAGTTAAAGAGATGAAGTTTCGGCCCGGCACAGAAGACGGCGATTACAAGGTTAAGTTACGCAACCTTGTGCGGTTTCTGGAAGAGGGTGACAAAGCCAAGGTGTCGTTGCGTTTTCGCGGTCGCGAAGTGGTTCATCCCGAGATTGGTATGGATCTGATGAAGCGCATCGAAGACGATCTGGTTGAATACGGCACCGTAGAATCACCGCCCCGTTTTGAGGGCCGCCAAGTGATTATGGTCTTAGCTCCCAGAAAGAAGAAATAAAGAGTAAGATAGTTTGTGTGTGTGGGGTCAGAATTCATTCTGACCCCCGCCTAAGTTGGGCCTGCTAGCGCAAGCAGGGGCCAGAATGAATTCTGACCCTGGTAGGCCTCTCTTCAAAGACGCTCAGAGAAGCGTCTCCTGTTATCGCCGGCAACGGTTGATGGCAGGGCATAAAACGATCGGGCAACCTCAGTTGGCGGTTTTTGACCGCAGCCGGTACGCCTTAAATTGAACATAGCGAGCCCAACCAGTCATATAGACGATGGCTTGCGCAGTGCATGGAGTAATCATGCCCAAGATGAAAACCAACCGGGGTGCCGCGAAGCGATTTCGCCGTACTGCCACCGGCTTTAAGCATCGTTGTGCTTACCGCAACCACATCCTCACCAAAATGGCCTCCAAGCGTAAGCGTCAGCTGCGTGGCCTGCATGATGTGGCCGCTGGCGACGTCAAGTTGCTGAATCGTATGCTTCCCAAGAAAGCCCGTTAGGAGAGTTTAGATGCCAAGAGTAAAACGCGGCGTTGCTTCTCGAGCGCGCAGAAAGAAAGTCTTAAAAGAAGCGAAAGGTTATTACGGTGCCCGTTCGCGTCAGTTTAAAGTTGCCAAGCAAGCGGTTATCAAAGCGGGGCAGTATGCCTACCGTGACCGTCGCCAGAAGAAACGCCAGTTTCGCGCGTTGTGGATTGTGCGTATTAACGCCGCCGCTCGTGAGCACGGTCTGTCCTACAGCCGCATGATCAATGGTCTGAACATCTCTGAGATCGAGATCGATCGACGAGTATTGGCCGACCTTGCGTTGAATCATCGCGACGCTTTTGCCGTGTTGGCCGAGCAGGCTAAATCGGCACTCGCTGCGGCGTAGGCTCAATGCGACATCGATACGCAGCGGTAACACCCGCTGCCGCAACAGCCGCCGCTAACCCCGGCGGCTGTTTTGTTTCTGCCGGCGAAAAATTGTTCTTCGCCTAATCGCCCCTAAATCTGAAAAGCCGCTTACTTTCATAGCGAATGTCGGCAAAATGCACCTATGAGTATTGAACAAGACGTAGATCGACTGGCCGTACAGGCGATTGAAAACATTTCTGGCGCGGGCTCGCTGCCTGATCTTGATGAGGTGCGCGTGGCGTACCTTGGCAAGAAAGGAGAGCTGACCGCGCTGCTTAAATCACTGGGCAAGCTGGACGCTTCCGAGCGCCCGGCAGCTGGTGCGCTGATCAACAAGGGCAAAGCCCGGGTTCAGGGCGCGCTCGATGAGCGTGGTGCTACCTTGCAGGCCGAGCAGCTCAATGCCGCCCTCGCGTCAGAAGCTGTTGATGTCACCTTGCCAGGCCGCCGACAAAGCACGGGTGGCTTGCATCCGGTTACCCAAGTCATTCACCGCATCTCCGACATTTTTGTCCAGGCGGGCTACGCCGTCGCGTCTGGTCCAGAAATAGAAGACGACTACCACAACTTTGAAGCGCTCAATATTCCGGCGCATCACCCCGCGCGGGCGATGCACGACACCTTCTACTTTGGTGACGGTTCGCTGCTGCGCACCCACACCTCGCCCATGCAAGTGCGGGTGATGGAAAAAAGCCAGCCGCCCATTCGATTGATTTGCCCGGGGCGGGTTTACCGGCGCGATTCCGATCTAACCCATACGCCCATGTTTCATCAGGTAGAGGGGTTGGTGGTGGATCGTAATATTAGCTTTGCCGATCTCAAAGGCACGGTCATCGACTTCCTGCAGAAATTTTTTGAAGCCGACCTTGAGGTGCGCTTTCGCCCGTCGTATTTCCCCTTCACAGAACCCTCAGCTGAGGTGGACGTGCAGTGTGTGCATTGCCGTGGCGCCGGTTGTCGGGTGTGCAGTAACACCGGTTGGCTAGAGGTTATGGGCTGCGGCCTAGTGCACCCTAATGTGTTGTCGATGTCGAACATCGACCCCGATGAGTACAGCGCGTTTGCGTTTGGCTTTGGCGCTGATCGCCTGGCCATGTTGCTCTACGAAGTTGACGACCTGCGCCTGTTCTTCGACAACGATGCGCGGTTTCTGGAGCAGTTCCGATGAAGTTCAGCGAACGCTGGTTGCGTGAGTGGGTAAACCCAAATCTTTCAACCGATGCTCTGGTTGAGCAGCTCACCATGGCAGGTCTTGAAGTTGACGGCCTTGAGCCGGCGGCAGGTGAGTTTAGCAACGTGGTTGTTGGCAAGGTGGTCGCGGCAGAGCAACACCCTGACGCGGACAAGCTGCGGGTGTGCACGGTCGAAGACGGTGAGTCGACATACAGCGTGGTGTGTGGGGCGCCCAATGCGCGCGCCGGCATTCTTGTGGCCTTTGCCCGAGTGGGCGCAAAACTGCCGGACGGCATGAAAATTCGCAAAGCGAAGCTTCGCGGTATGGAGTCGTTTGGCATGCTGTGCTCGTCAAAAGAGCTTGGCCTCGGCGACGATCACGACGGCATTATTGAGTTGCCACAGGGCTGTGTAGTGGGTGATGACCTGCGTGCAACGCTGCAACTTGATGACACCTGTATCGATATTGATCTCACGCCGAACCGCGGCGACTGTCTGAGTTTACGTGGGGTCGCTCGTGAAGTGGGCTTGCTGAACAACGCAGCCGTCACCGAACCCGAAACAGTGGTCGTAGCGGCGACAATCGATGCCAGCTTTCCGGTAACCCTGTCTGATTCAGACGGCTGTCCGCGTTATCTCGGCCGGGTGATCAAAGGCATTAACACCCAAGCGGCAACGCCGTTGTGGATGGTTGAGAAATTGCGTCGTAGCGGTATTCGCTCGATCGATCCCACCGTTGATATCACCAACTTTGTGTTGTTGGAAGTTGGCCAGCCCATGCACGCGTTTGATCTTGATGTGCTCAATGGCGGCATTGACGTGCGTATGGCTCGCGAGGGTGAGCGACTGACCTTGCTCGACGGTCGTGATGTGCCACTGGACACCAGCACACTGTTGATCACAGACGGCTCAGGCCCTGTGGCGCTCGCAGGTGTGATGGGCGGTGAGCGCAGCGGCATTGGCGCTGACACCAAAGACGTGTTTCTTGAGTGCGCCTACTTTGCACCGCTGGCCTTGGCTGGAACGGCGCGACGTTATGGTTTGCATACCGATGCCTCCCAGCGTTACGAACGTGGGGTCGATTTTGAGTTGCAAGAAGCCGCTGTAGAGCGTGCAACCCAGTTGCTGCTGGAGATTTGTGGCGGCGAAGCCGGTCCAACCGTGGTGACGGAAGATCGTGCCGCGTTGCCCGAGCGGCGCGAGGTCAGCGTGACCCATTCGCGGTTGGAGCAATTGCTGGGCGTGAGCATTGCTCAGGCCGAAGTCGACCGGGCGTTTGAGCAGTTGAAGTTTCCGGTGCTGTCGAGAGACGAACTCGACGGTGCTGATGTTCGCTGGACCATTCAGGCACCAAGCCATCGCTTCGATATTGAGCGCGAAGCGGATCTGGTCGAAGAAGTGTGCCGGGTTTACGGCTACAACAATATTCCCGCGCGCCAGCCAACCACAGAACTTGCGTTAGGCCGTGTTTCACTGGCCCACACCAGTGAGCGCCGTCTGCGCGAACTGTTGGCAGATATGGGCTACCTCGAAACCGTAACCTACAGTTTTGTCGATCCGGCGCTGCAGGATTTGCTCGATCCGGGCGCGCCAGTGATGACGCTTGAGAACCCCATGTCGAGTGATCTATCGACAATGCGCACAACGCTGCTGCCGGGTCTGCTTGAGGCGATGCAAAAAAACGCCGCGCGTCAGGCGCCGCGGTTGCGCTTGTTTGAAGTCGGTCTGTGTTTCTGCCCAGACAGTGCTGACAGCAAGACGGCCAAGCTGTCTCAAGACCTAACCCTGGGTGGGTTGTTGTGGGGTAGCCGCGAACCGGAAGGTTGGAGCGGTAAAACCACTGGGGTCGATTTCTTCGACGCCAAGGGTGACGTTGAGCGCCTGCTAGAGAGCCTTGGCGTGAACACCCTGCAGCAGACCCGCGTGCGTTTTGTGAGTGCCGTCCATCCGGTGTTTCATCCCGGCCAATTTGCAGAGCTGATTGATGTGACCAGTGAGCAGGTGATCGGACGGGTGGGGCGACTGCACCCGAGTGTAGAGGCGCAAATGGACGCCGCCTCAGCGGTTTATGCCTTTGAGCTCAAGGCAGAGGCGATTTTGCGTCACGCGACGCCGCAGTTTGCGCCGGTTTCCAAGTACCCGCGGGTACGCAGAGACCTTGCGTTGCTGGTTGCGCAGGACGTTCCGGCCGGTCGCATTGAGGCGATTTGTCGAGGCGTCTTGGAAGAAAAGCTGGTTGACTTCACGTTATTTGACGTATACGTCGGCAAAGGCGTTGATTCTAATGATAAAAGTATCGCGGTAGGCTTGACCTTGCAGGCGCCTTCAGCGACCCTAACTGACACGGAAATAGGACAGTTCGTACAGGCAGTAATTGACGCTCTCGCCAAAGAAGTGGGCGCGCGTTTACGCTAGATACCTACCTACTCGACTACTTTTGTGTGATACCGACCGACGACCGCTAATAAAAATCAATGGCGTCGGTTTATGTTCGTTTGCTGGGAGGCGCGAACGTTCCGTTCCCAACGCTCTGTGCAGTATGTAGTTTGTTGGATCGCTAGTTCAGGTTCAGGTGAGCCTGGGTCGGCAGCCAGGATGGCGAAGACATTTCGATTCCAATGATGGCGGAGAACGGGCCATTGGCGGCGAAGAGGAGAAGGACATGGGCGCTCTTACTAAAGCGCAGATGGCGGATCGTCTATTCGAAGAACTGGGTCTCAATAAGCGCGAAGCTAAAGAGATCGTAGAAATGTTCTTTGAGGAGGTTCGCGGTGCGTTGGAAAAAAATCAGCAAGTGAAATTGTCGGGGTTCGGCAACTTTGACCTGCGTGATAAAGGACAACGTCCTGGCCGTAACCCTAAAACCGGGGAAGAAATTCCCATAACGTCCCGACGTGTCGTAACATTCCGTCCAGGACAAAAACTCAAAGCCAGGGTCGAAGCGTATGCTGGAAGTCAGTCAGAATAACGAACTCCCCGCGATTCCCGGGAAGCGCTATTTCACGATTGGTGAAGTCTCCGCACTGTGTGAAGTAAAACCACACGTGTTGCGGTATTGGGAACAGGAATTTCCCCAACTCAAGCCGGTGAAGCGACGGGGCAACCGCCGTTATTACCAGCGCCAGGATGTGATTATCATCCGGCAGATTCGTGCGCTTCTGTACGATCAGGGGTTCACCATCAGCGGCGCCAGCAAGCGCCTGCAAGGCGAAGAAGCCAAGCAAGACGTCACTCAGTACAAGCTGCTCATCAAACAGATGGTGGTCGAGCTAGAAGATGTGTTGCGAGTGTTGAAGGCTTAGCCGCGAGGCAGGGGTCACCCAAGGCAGGGGTCAGAATTAATTCTGACCCCACACAATCCCAAGTCTATCCGCGTTGCGCCGCCGCAAAGGTGTCGCATTGATTCATGTCGCCCGTGGTAATCCCACGGCGGAACCACTCAACGCGCTGCTTTGACGAGCCGTGGGTGAAGCTCTCGGGCCGCACTCTGGCGCCCGCGCCACGCATGATCGCGTCATCACCAATGCTGGCGGCCGCTTGCATGCCTTCTTCGACGTCACCGCGCTCTAGCAGGTCACGTTGGTTTTCGGCGTGGTTGGCCCAAACCCCTGCGTAGCAATCAGCCTGTAGTTCGGTCAGCACGCTCATCTGATTGGCTTCGATTTTGCTGGCTCGGCGCTGGGCCTGCTGCACCTGCATAGAGATGCCCTGTAAGTTCTGAATGTGGTGTGCCACCTCGTGGCCAATCACATAAGCACGGGCAAAATCGCCTTTGCCGCCCATGCGTTCGAGTTGAGAAAAGAAGCTTAAGTCTATGTAAACCTTACGATCGCCTGGGCAATAGAAGGGGCCTGATGCGGCGGTATTCATGCCGCAAGCCGACTGCACCTGGCCAGTAAACATGACCAGCTTGGGCGGCTCATAGCGGGCGCCCGCCTGGCTGAAAATGGCATTCCAAGTGTCTTCAGTGTCGGCGAGCACCACCGAGACGAAGTCGGCCTGCTCGTCTTCTTGTGGGTTGCGTGTGGCTGTTCCGCTCTGCATTCGCGGATCGACTTGCTGCACTTGGCCCTGTTGCTGGCCACCGAGCAGGTCGCCGAGCAAGCTCATCGGGTTGCCGCCGGTGAGAAACACAATGATCAGTAGAATGATGCCGATGCCGGAAATGCCACCGCCCATTTTCACCCCGCGGCCGCCGGTTGAGCCGCTGCTTTGGCCGCGTCTGTCTTCTACGTTGCTACTACGTCGTCCGCCTCGCCACTTCATCTTATCTTCCTGTTTGTTCTTGGCGTGAGTGTTCGCCAAGCTGGGCCTGTATGAGTCGGAGCATCGCATTGTGCGACGAGGGGTGCAATTCTTTGCAGGTGTTTCGGTGTGCTCAGTCAGGTATCGCTAACGCGTAAATTTAGCCTACTTTCGAGTACGCTTTTTTGCACCGCAGCTATGGTTTGGAGCAAGGGGTAGGGTATGATTCGCGCGTTCGGGGCGTAGCGCAGTCTGGTAGCGCACCACACTGGGGGTGTGGTGGTCGCAGGTTCAAATCCTGCCGTCCCGACCATATCCCGCCCGTCGTTCACCCACCGATACGCTATCCTTCCGCCTCTGTGTTTACTCTCCCACAGGAGCCTCTCAATGACTCGTCCCTGGATCTACGCAATCAGCGTGTTTGCGCTGTTTGCGTTGTTAGTTGCCGGCGTTCCCCTGTTTCCCCATGTGCTCGGCATCTCTGTTAGCGGTCAGTTTACCGTTGGCATGCTGCTGTTTATTTTGCTGCACACCGGTCCGCTGATTTTGGCCCTGCTGTATCTGCGCTCGCGTGACAGAGAAGAGCAGGCGGATCACAGCAAATGACCGCCATCACCTGCTTCCTGCTGATCATTCTGATCACCGTGGGTATCACCATTGTTGCCTCGCGCCGCACCCACACCGCGGATGACTTTTACATCGCTGGCGGCAAGATTGGCGGGGTTGCCAATGGGCTCGCGATTGCCGGCGATTTTATGTCGGCAGCCACCTTGTTGGGTATCAGCGCCATCATCTTTAACGCGGGCTTTGACGCGGCGATCTATCTGGGCGCGCCACTCGCAGCCTTTTCGATTCTGATCTTTCTGATGACCGACAAGCTGCAAAAGCTCGGTCGTTACACCTTTACCGACATTGTGGCGGCGCGGTTAAAAGAGCGGCCCACACGCATACTGGTGGCGATTACTACGCTGGCCTTCTCCATTATGTATTTAATGGTGCAGGTGGTGGGCGCGGGGTCGCTGATACAAATTTTGTTTGGCATCGAATATCGCTGGGCCGTGTTGTTGGTGACCGCGCTGATGGTGCTGTACGTCGCCGTGGGCGGCATGATCGCCACCACCTGGGTGCAGATCACCAAGGCGGTAATGTTGATCATTGGCGTTGCGGTTCTTGCCATGCTGTCGTTGGCCGCCTTCGATTTTAACTTCTCAACCCTGTACGCGGCTGCGAATCAAAAGTTTGAGGGCGGTGAGTATGTGATGGCGCCCGGTGGCCTGAACCTGTCTACCTTGTCTGCGTTGTCGCTGGGTTTGAGTCTGTGTTTTGGTCTCGCGGGTTCACCACACCTGCTAATGCGTTTCTTTACCGTGCCAGACGCGCGCGCAGCCCGGCAGTCAGCGGGCGTTGCACTCGGGGCGGTTGCCTTTGTCAACGTGCTGCTGTTTTTTGTGATCGGAGTGGCGGCGATTGCGATCGTTAAGGGCAACCCGGCGTATCTCGATGCTAGCGGCAACATTATGGGTGGCGCCAATATGGTCAGCGTGCATCTGGCCCAGGCCGTTGGCGGGGATGTGTTCTTTGGCATTATGGCGGCGATCGCCTTTGCGACTATTTTGGCGGTGGTGGCAGGGCTGACGCTTGCCTCGGTGTCTGCGATCTCCCATGACTTGTATGCCAAAGTGCTGAAAGACGGTGACGTGGATGAAGTGGCGCAACTGCGCGTGTCGCGTTACGCAACGGTTGCGGTGGGTGTGCTGGTGACCATTCTGGGTGTTCTTTTTGAAGGGCAAAACATTGCTTATTTGGTGTCGCTGGCGCTCACCATTGGTGCGAGTACTAACTTTCCTTTATTGATTTTGAGCATGTACTGGCCGGGGCTAACCACTCGGGGCGCGGTAGCCGGAGGTGCTGTAGGTTTGATTCTCTCTGTGTCTTTGATTGTGTTGGGTCCGGGTGTCTGGGTGGGCGTGCTAGGTTACGACACTGCCATATTCCCTGAGGCTTATCCGGCGTTGTATTCGGTGCTACTTGCGTTCGCCACTATGTGGTTGGTGTCGAGTCTTGATCGCTCAGCCCAGGGCGCACGCGACCGACAGAGTTTTTCGACGATGGTAGCAACCGATGGATAACCCGACTGCGACTTCAGATTCGACTTCTGTTCTCGGGGCAACTACGCCCGAAGAGTTTCTAACGCGCTACTGGCAACGCGAGCCGTTGTTGATACGGGGTGCGTTGCCTGGCTATGTGTCGCCATTCTCGCCGGATGAACTGGCGGGACTTGCGACCGACGATGACGTTGAATCACGCTTGGTGATTGAGAATGTGGCTGCTGACGGTGCCAACAGTCACTGGGAGCTGCGTCATGGGCCGTTTACAGATACTGACTTCGCACAGTTGCCGCTGACAAACTGGTCGTTACTGGTGCAGGCGGTTGACCTTTGGGTGCCTGACGCTCAGGCGTTGCTCGAGGAGTTTGATTTTCTACCGCGCTGGCGGATGGACGACATCATGGCGAGCTTTGCGCCCAGCGGTGGTAGCGTTGGCCCGCACTTTGATCAGTACGATGTGTTTTTGTTGCAGGTGGAGGGCGAACGCCTTTGGCAGATCGGCCAAACCTGTGATGAACAGACGGCGCTTCTCCCAGGTAACGACCTGAGTATTGTTGACGGCTTTGTGGCCACCCAAGAGTGGTTGCTCGCGCCCGGCGACATGCTGTATTTGCCGCCTAAGCTTGCCCACTGGGGCGTGGCACAAAATAACTGCCTGACCTACTCGATTGGTTTTCGCTCGCCAACCCTTGCCGACATGCTGGGTGACCTTGCGGTTGAACTTGGGGCGCTCGATGCCAGCAGCCACTATGTTGATCCTGCGCTAACCCCTGCCATGGCCAGCGATACGGTTGATGCGGCGTTTGTGCAACACGCCAAGGCGCAACTGTTGGGGTTGCTGGATAACGACGCGCTGATCGCAGACTGGTTTGCGCGGTATATGACTCGGCCAAAATACCCAGGCCTGGAAGAGGTAACCGAAGAAGAGCGCACCGCCCAAGCACTTGGCCGCCACTATCGCAATGGCGAATTAGGCGACTGAGAGAGGCTATACTCGGCGGCGATTGGACACATCTATCTCATAATAATAAAGGCAGGCACGTATGAATCTCGTAGGAACTTTGGCTAAGGTGGCCGTCGGCATGATGGTTTCGCGCGGCGTAGGCAAAATGATGAACGGCGGCTCTGGTGGCAGCAGTTCGGGTGGTGGCTTGGGCGGTCTGCTTGGCGGTTTGATGGGCGGTAACAGCTCTGGCGGTGGTGGCCTTGCCGGTATGCTGGGCAGCGTGCTGTCTGGTGGCGGTCAAAGCGCGGGCGCGCAGTCAGGCGGTCTTGGTGGCTTGCTCAACAGTCTGGGCGGTGGTCAGCAAGGCGGTCAGGCAGGTGGTCTCGGTGGATTACTAAATTCAGCGCTTGGCGGCCAGTCTGCTGCGGCGCCGTCTGCAGCAGAAAATACCCAGGCCGAGATTTTGCTGCGAGCCATGATCAATGGCGCCAAGTCAGACGGTACGGTTGACGAGGCTGAGCAAAAGAAAATTCTTGAGCATCTGGGGGAAGTCACCCAGGACGAGATTGATTTTGTGCGCGCTGAAATGGCAGCACCGCTCGATATCGATGGCTTTATTCGGTCAATTCCTAAGGGGCTCGAGCCGCAGGTCTATGTCATGTCGCTGCTGGGTATCGATCTCGATTCCAAAGCTGAGGCGGAGTACCTCGACAAGCTTGCTCAGGGTTTGAGCATTAATCACCAGATGGCCAACGAGATTCACGAGAAAGTGGGTGTGCCGGTTCTTTACGGCTAGGCCAACTGCTTGAGTGATACCCGCCGCATAGCGATGTGGTCACCGCCCCGGGCACGCAGCACATTGCTGATGCGCGTGTTCGAGGCGTTGGGCTGTGCTGTATTTGATGAGCCGTTTTACGCCTATTGGCTGCGCGCGCTCGACAAGCGTGACGATCCGGGATTTGCGCAGACCCTGGCGGCTCATCCGTCTGATTACCGCGAGATAACGCGTTTGATCGAGGGGGCCGTGCCTGGTGATAAACACTGGTATTACCAGAAGCACATGGCGATTCACATGTTGCCCGAGGTGCCGCTGGATTTTATGGCCCACGAGGAAGTCGTGAACTGCTTTCTGATTCGCGACCCCCGCGAAGTGATTGTGTCGATGACCGAGTTTCGCGACCTGGCTGAGGTTGCGGCTAACGAGGGTGTTGATGCGGCGGCGCGGCTGGTGGGCATTCCGCAGTTACAGCGCATTTACGAGCGCGCCAATACACTCAGTGAAACTCCTGTGCCGATCATTGATGCCAATGACGTGCTGCGTGCGCCAGCGGCAACGCTCGGTGCATTCTGTGCAGAGGTTGGCCTGCCGTTTGATGCGTCGGCACCGCTTGAGTGGTTGCCGGGGCAGCACGAAGCGGATGGTGCCTGGGCGCCGATGTGGTACAAAAAGGTGTTCGCAACAACCCAGCTTGGCACCTACCAGCCTCGTTCCATCGACGTGCCGGCTGCACTTATGCCCATTGTTGATGCCTGTATGCCCACCTATGAGGCGCTGCACGCACAACGCCTGGTTTCGCCTGGTTAGATCGGGTTGCGGTAAACTTCGTCCACCAGATTCATTCGAGAGGTCGTCATGTCACAGGTTTTTGATACCCGTAACGAGGGGGTGTTGCACTGGGTAGACGGTGAACTGTTCTCGCGCCATCAGCCGGCTATTCCGCTGTTTGACTCTGGTTTTTTGCACGGCAAACAGGTGTGGAGCGCACCGCGACTGGTGAACGGTCGGTTGTTTCGGTTGCAAGATCACCTCGATAAAATTCGCCATTCTGCCGAGCTTAACTATTGGCCGAACATTCCCTCTGACGCGACGATTGTGGATGCCATTCGGCTCACGCTGGCGCGCAACAACATGCGTGACGGGGTGCACGTGCGGGTGCTGTTAACCGCGGGCAATCAATTTACCGCCAGTATGGATCTGGCGGCGGTGACGGATGATTTAGGGTTGCCCAGTGCACCGCGTTTGATCGTGGCGCCGGAGTACCGCGCTGCGGTCTACGATCGGTTGGGTATTTCGGCGGTGACCTCGCAGCTGTTGCGGCCGGGCCCGGAAATGGTGGATCAACGCAGCCACGACAATAACCAAAACGCCTCAGCACGCGCCTGCTATCAGGCGAAGGCCGTCGGAGCGACCACTGCGTTGATGTATGACCGGGAGGGCTTTCTTGCGGAAGCCTTTGCCTCCCATGCGGCGTTGATTAAAAACGGCACCCTGTTCACGCCCCACGTGCGCGCGTGTCCCGATGGGGTGACGCGGCGAGTGATTCTGGAGTTGTGTGCGCAACATGGCATTGCGGCCGAGGAGGCCGACCTAACCCAGGCGGAGGTCGCGGCGGCAGACGAGCTGCTGATTCTGGGCACCATGAGTGGCCCTGTTGCGGTGACGCAACTCGATGGCGAGCCGGTGGGTGCCGGCGCTATCGGGCCGGTAACCCAGCGCCTGTCAACGTTGTATCAGAACGCGCTGCAGGATCCGGCTCAGGGTGTTGCTCTGTAAAATAGGGGTCAGAATTAATTCTGACCCCGGCCTCTCCTGACCCCGGCCTCGCCTCAAACCACCTCAAACTCAAAACACTCGGTATCCACCGTCGCTTGGGCGGCTGTGCTGTAACGCGCGCCCGCAACGATGCTGGGCTCATACAGCGCGCTGAGCGCGTCAAGAATGTCGGGTGCGATGTCAGCCAGTTGCAGCGTTGCCAGGTTTTCGGTCATGTGGGCGTGCTTGGTGGTGCCGGGAATGGCAATCAGATTGTTGCCTTTTGACAGCACCCAGGCCATGGCCAATTGCGGCACGGAGCAGCTCGCCTGTTTGGCCAGTGCCTTGGTCTGCTCGAGTAACTGCAGGTTTTTCGCGTAGTTGTCGGCGTCAAAGCGAGGCATGGTACGGCGCAGGTCGGCCTTGTGGAAACTCTCGGGCACTAGCGCTGTGTCGGCAAAATAGCCGCGGGCCACGGGGCTGAAGGCGACAAAGGCAATGTCGAGTTCGGCGCAGGCATCGAGCACACCGAGTTCCGGGTTGCGCGTCCAGGGGGAGTATTCGGACTGAATAGCCGCGATGGGGTGGGTGGCGTGGGCTCGGCGCAGCGTGGCAGCAGACATTTCGGACACGCCAATGTTGCGAATTTTGCCCTCAGCCACCAGCTCGGCCATGGCGCCAATCGATTCCTCAATGGGTACCTTGCGGTCTAGGCGGTGCATGTAATACAGGTCGATGCGATCGGTGTTGAGGCGTTTAAGGCTCGCTTCGCAGTGCTGCTTGATCATCTCGGGGCGGCCGTTGAGTGTGCGTTTGCCGTCGACAAAAGCCAGTACACATTTGCTGGCCAGAAAAAACTCGTCCCGACGGTGCATCAGCGACTTGCCAAGTAACTCTTCGTTGCGACCATCGCCGTACAGGGAGGCGGTATCGAAGAAGTCGTAGCCGGCGTCAAGAGTGTCTTGCAGCAGCTTGGTGGACTCGTTCTCTGGCAGGGCGGGACCGTAGGCGTGGCTAACATTCATACAGCCAAAGCCGATGGCGTTTACGGTGTCGGTGCCGATGGGGCGACGAGTTTGCATAGGGGCGTCCTGTAAGAGTGTCTGGAGGTAGTGTAATCGAAGAAAGCGGGGGGCAGAGCGTCTGTGGCATTTTTACAAAAAGTATTCTGACCCCCAGTGCTTTCCGCCTAGCTGCCACCTCTCCCCACGGCTATAGTGGCGACTCTTAACTCAAACGGTGTACACCACAAATTGTCGACCACCCAGACTGACCGGAATTCATCTCGGTCCACACAAGATATCGCCCAAATTATTGCCAGCGAGCTCAGTGTTCGCGACCAGCAGGTTGCCGCCGCCATTGCGCTGCTTGACGAAGGTGCCACCGTGCCCTTTGTGGCGCGCTACCGAAAGGAAGTGACGGGCGAGCTCGACGACACACAACTGCGCCATCTCGATGAACGCCTGGTTTATTTGCGCGAACTGCAGGCTCGGCGCGAAACCGTAATCAGCGAAATTGATGGACAAGGCAAGCTCACCGCCGCGCTCAAAACCAGCATTTTGCAGGCGGAAACCAAACAGCGGCTGGAAGATCTGTACTTGCCCTACAAGATCAAACGCCGCACTAACGCCGAGATTGCCCGGGAGGCGGGGCTGGATGTACTGGCTGACAAGTTGCTGGCAGATCCGTCGCTCACGCCGGACACCTTAGCCACCGAATACATTCGCGCGCCGTTCACGAGCGACGCAGGCGACAACCCAGGCGTTGCTGACATCAAGGCAGCGCTCGATGGTGCCACGGCGATTCTCACCACCCGCTTTAGCCAAGACGCGGAGCTGCTTGCCAGTCTGCGTAACCTGTTGTGGGAGAAGGGTGTTCTGGTGTCTGAAGTGGCAAAAGACCAGGAAGAAAAAGGCGCCAAGTTTCGCGACTACTTTGAGTATTCAGAAGCCCTTTGCAAAGTGCCGCCGCACCGCGCGCTGGCGTTGTTTCGTGGCCGCGCCGAAAAAGTACTGCAACTCAGTTTGAAAATGCCGGAAGAGGTTGAGGCGACGGGTTGGAGCGCAGA
>JALZVT010000057.1 GCA_023300545.1 Pseudomonadales bacterium | reverse complement strand
GTTTTGGCTTATGGAATTTTGTTTTGTTTTCGCCACTTGTTGGTCTGCCCTGTCTGGCCGTGGCGCTGTTCATTGGCGTAGGTCTGTTTATGGTTCAGCCCAATGAAGCCAAGGTGCTGCAGCTGTTTGGCAGCTACGTCGGCACAGCCACAGAGCCTGGCTTACGCTGGGCCAACCCGCTGTACTCCAAACGTCCAGTGTCTCTTCGGGTGCGCAACTTTGAGAGTGGCAAGCTGAAAGTAAACGACTCGGCGGGTAATCCGATTGAGATCGCCACCATTGTTGTGTGGCGTGTGGTGGACAGTGCAGAAGCTGTTTTTGAGGTCGACGACTACGAAGAGTTTGTCACCATTCAAAGTGAATCCGCCCTGCGTAACCTTGCAACCTCATACCCGTACGAAGAGGCAGAAGTTGGCGGCGAGTCGTTGCGTAGTGATCCGGTCAATATTGCTGAGGCACTGAAGCGCGAAATTCAGGCACGGCTGCAAACGGCGGGTGTTGAGGTGATTGAGGCGCGCATCAGTCATCTGGCCTATGCACCGGAAATTGCCAGCGCGATGCTACGCCGGCAGCAAGCCTCTGCAATCATCGCGGCGCGCGAACAGATTGTGGAGGGGGCTGTCAGTATGGTGCAGATGGCGCTGGCTAAGCTTGAGAACGACAACGTTATTCAACTCGACGAAGAGCGCAAGGCCGCGATGGTCAGCAATCTGTTGGTTGTACTCTGTTCCGATAGTGAGGCGCAACCCGTGGTTAACACGGGCACGCTGCATACCTAGGCCAATCGCTATGCTGAGCGCGCCACTTACTTTCTCGCGTTATACCGACTGTTGAAAGCATCGACTCTACTTCCTGCCGCTGTTTGACGTGCCTTACCGGTGTACGCTGGATGGCAGTTCGAGCAGACATCTAGATTTACATCGGCTTGCTTGGTCGACACGGTATGTATTTCTGTCTTGCAATTTGAACAGGTGAATACGGTGGGGGCGCTAATGGGGTGTGTTTCTTGTTTCATTTCAAATCCTCAGAGGGGTTACTGACTAATAAAAGGCAAAGGTTCGGGTTTCGATACTTTTCCGCGGACCTACCTGCGGGTCTTGGTCTGGATACTCAAAGGCCGTGTGGGGTGTGAATCGTGCAACACCGGTTTGCAACGAGTCGTAACCCTTGATGAGCACAACCTCGTCGTGGGTCATCTCTGAAAAGTACGACCAACGCTGTCCAGAGGCCTTTCGGAGCGCGTAAATTTCACCCACATGATCTGTATCGGGGAAATGAATATGGCTTTGAATCAGGTCGTTTGGATTGATGCTGGTCGCGTCACAAAATGCCAGAGGTGACCGCTGCACAACTTCTACCAGTGGGCGCCAGACATTAATCTGAATCATCCGTCGTTCTTTGAGAGTGGCAAACCGGGCCTCGCCAACCCGCTCTTTTGCCCGGCTGTGGGCGGTGGCTTCGGTATAGTCATTGTGAACATGGTGAGCGGGCTTGCGCCGACTGGCGGTTTTTCCGAGCCGTACCGTATGGTCGAATACCACGACATCGCGCGCGCCGGTAATGTTCTTAACCAGGGCGGTCACTTCAGCGTAATACCTGTCTTTGATGATCTGTTCATCATCAAACAATTTGTTTTTGGTGGGCGCAGTCACCAATTGAAAGCCCTGTTTGTGAACAGAAAAGTCTCCGCTTGATTGCCGCGCGTCATTGATTGATGCCGCCATGAACGCGTAAGCCGCATTGTAATGTTGTGGTGCCGCACCGCCGGAATAGAACACTTCAGGGGTGAGTGAGCTATTCGGTTTGATGTAGTTGAGCTCGCTGGTGACAGCGCCCGACGTTTTCATGGCTACGTTGTTCGATGTGGTGAGCATGGTAGAAACCTCTGTTCTGACCAGTTGCTGCGATAGCTATCTATCACTAGGTAGATAATAGGCGTCACCAACGGGTTTTGTCAACCCGCGCGGCGCGCCTAGTTCAGCACCCCGGTGGCCTGAAGTTGGCTGATACGCTCCGGCGAATAGCCAAGCACGTCTTCCAGCACGTCATGGCTATCGGCACCCAGACAGGGTGCCGGTCGGGCGACACCGTTGGGACGATTGCGCAGTCGCCAGGGAATACCGGCGTGGGCCCTGACCCCAACCTCGGGGTGGTCCAAGCGCTCAATAAACTGTCGCTGGTTCAAATGTGAATCATTGACAATATCAGCGGTAGTTAGCGTGGGCATGGTGGCAATGCCATGGGCCTGTAACTCTTGAGTTATCTCCCAACGATCGCGGGAGAGACACCAGTCACTCACCAGTGCTTCTAGATCTGTTTCATGTTGCTTGCGCAACTCAAGGGTCAAAAACCGCTTATCGCGTGCTAGCGCCATGTCGATGCAGTTGGCGAGCGCTTGCCACTGAACATCGGTTGCGCAGGCGATGGACACCCAGTTGTCGTCGCCGGCGCACTGGAACACACCGTGGGGTGCCATCTGTGGATCTCGATTGCCCGCTCGCTCAGGTTGTGTGCCATTGAACTGATAGTCCATCCAGGCTTCAATAGACAGGGCGGCAGTGGCTTCCCACATCGAGATATCAAGATGGTCGCCCTTGCCTGTGCGGTATCGAGTGTCGAGTGCCTGCACAACCGCCAGCGCTGCGGTAAGACCAGCGGTTGGGTCGGGCATAGATAGCCCAAACTCTTCGGGTCCGCCGTTGATGTAACCCGTCGCGGCGGACAACCCTGTGAGAGGCGGCATGGCTGGGCCGTAGCCCATGTAGTTTTTCAATGGGCCGGTTTGGCCGTAGCCACTGATGCTCGCCAGAATAATGCTCGGTTTGATGGCTCGCAGCACGCTATAGCCCAAGCCAAGCCGATCGAGCACACCCGTTCCAAAGTTCTGCACCACCACGTCAGCTTCAGCAACAAACGCTTTAACCAGCTCAATGCCTTCCGGTTTGCCAAGATCTAGCGCGACGCTGCGTTTGCCCTGGCTCCACTGATTGAACATGCCTGAACGGTTGAGACCTTCCTCGCCTTCAACAAGGTTCATATCGGTAGGAAAAACCGGTAGGCGGCGGTAGAGGTCGGGGCGCAGCGCTGATTCCAAGCGAATCACTTCAGCGCCGAGATGACTCAGCTGCATGGTGCCGAAGGTGCCAGCCCACACCCAGGTGAGGTCGAGCACTTTGACACCGGCAAGGGGTTTTGTTGATTTTTGGGTGTTTGCTGGAGGCGGTTGTGGTGGCGGTGTTTGGGTTCGAGGTGATGTGTTATTCAGCAACTCTGCGGTGTGTTCGCCAAGCTTTGGTGCGGGCCTAGTGAAACCGGCTCGGCCGTTGCTGCCCAGTATTGAGGACGCAGGGCATTCGATGGTTCCTGTGACGGGGTGAGCAACTGTGGTGAAAAACTCTCGTGCGCGTAGGTGGGGGTTCTCTGCCATTTGTTTGATGGTTAAGACGGGCGCTGCGCAGATGCGGCGTTCTTGGGCGGCGTGGTACAGCGCATCAGCTTCCCAGCCACTGACAAATTCTTGCACCAACGAGTGCACCATATCTTGGTTTTCTGCGCGGCTGGGCTGATCGGCAAAGATGTCGAGTTGTGCCCACTCCGGATTCCCCATCAGGTCAACCAACCGTTCCCATTGGTCTTGCTCAACGCAGACAATAAAAATGGGTGCGTCTTTGGCTTGAAAAGTTCGCCATGGAATCAGCGATCGCTCACTATGACGAAGTGCCACGTCGCCGCGATAGCTGTAGATAGGAATGCCGGCTTCCAACACCGATGCCACATAGTCTTGCTGGGCAAGGTCAATGAATTCGCCAACGCCACCTGTGCGTCTGTCCTGGATTACCGCCAAGGTCGTCATGGCACCCGCAATACCACTCATCATCGCGCACTGATGACCAAACACCTTAAGTGGCGGTAGGGACGGATCGGTGTGGGTTGCAGGGCACACGCTTGCCCAGCCGCCTGCATTTGTGACCGTCAGTTCTTCAGCGGCATACTCGCTGTAGGGACCGGTGCTGCCAAACGGGGTAATGCAGAGTGTGACGAGTTGCGGATAGCGCAGGGCAAGTGTGTCGGCATCAAGCGAGCGCTCACGACTGGAGTGATCGCGCAGGTCGTGAATGAGTACATCAGCCCATTCAAGCAAAGCGCGCAGTGCGGGTTCGTCGCCGTGGATGGCGTCGACAACAACGCCGCGCTTGTTAAGGTTGAGAACCAGGAACAAACCACTTTGTTGGGAGTTAGCTTTTTCATCGGGCTGATTGTGCAGGAAGGGTCCGCGTTGTCGAAGACTATTGCCAGCGGGCGGTTCTACTTTAACAACCTCAGCGCCATGGTCAGCCAATAACCGAGCCGCGTAAGCGCTGGCAACGCCTTCGCCGAGTTCAAGTACGTGTAAAGGTTCATTCATAAGCGCAAAAGCTACCACAGGAGAGCGTGCTGAACCCACATGACCCTCGGCCTGGTTAGCGAGATGAAATTTGATTACGCTAGAGCAACACGCGGGGTCGCCCTGTTGCCAAGCTACCCGGCCAACCCTTGCGCTAAGCCCGCCAGATGATCAGCAGTAAAGCGTTCGCCTAAGCGGGCACCAGGTACCCATTGGAAGGCGTGACAGGCGCCGGCGTAGAGGAAGAAGTCGGTGGGTACACCGGCTTTGACCAGGTTCTGGACGTACGCGATGTTCTCATCCCGGAACAGATCCAGTGCGCCCGTGAGAAGCCAGGTCGGTGGTAAGCCGGCATAGTTTTCGAGTCTTGCAGGCACCTGTGGTGCAACGGGGTCTGCGTTGCCAAGGAAACTGGCCCAGCCAAACCGGTTATGTTCTCGGGTCCAGACAAACTCGCCGACTAAAGGGTCACCCTCGTGCCCGGGAGAGCCTGTGAGGTTGTCTAGCATCGGGTAAGTGAGGTGCTGGTGACAGATCGCGTATTCACCTCTGTCGCGAGCAAGTATAGCGAGCGCTGCAGCGAGACCGCCGCCGGCGCTTTCGCCGCCTACTGCGATGCGTTGGCGATCTATGCCTAGCTCTGAGGCATTTTCATGCAGCCACCTAAGTCCTGCGTAGCAATCTTCCAGCGGGCCAGGGATAGGGCACTCTGGTGCGAGTCGGTAGTCGATTGAGAGTACGACCGTACCGAGCTTTGCGGCGACATCGATGTTGTTTTGATCCGAGGCCGCCGCAGAACCGATGATGTAGCCACCGCCATGGATATGCACATAACCCGAGCCAGTCGCGTTCTTGGGAATGTATAAAAGGCCGGGAATCTCGCC
Source organism: Pseudomonadales bacterium (assembly GCA_023300545.1). Lineage (GTDB taxonomy): Bacteria > Pseudomonadota > Gammaproteobacteria > Pseudomonadales > Azotimanducaceae > JALZVT01. Next base: position 39,683 of record JALZVT010000057.1, on the reverse strand, counting down.
GTCAGTTCCTGAGACGGTAATGGCCTTTCTTTCTACACCGGCGGCCTGTGCGTCTCCCATTACCAGTGCGGCTTGCTGTTGCTCGCGAAAACCGGGGAGTACGTCTGCCGTGAAGATAAAGTCCGGTGGGAAGATCTCAATGAGCGGGTAGAGTTGGGGGTCTAGCAGATGTTTTGTCGACATGGTGTTCCTTCGCTGTGCTTCTGATCTTCACGTCGATGATATCGGTCTGTGGTCAAGCAGAACAAGGCCGCGTTGCCGGGTGTAGGGTTGGAGATTACTTGCCCGAAAGAACCCGGTATTGTTAACCAAAACAACGGGAGATACCTATGGGCGACAGAGTTGTCGGCAAAGTCGTAATTGTGACGGGAGCAGGTTCCAATCCGGGCCTCGGTCGAGCAGCAGCAATCAGGCTGGCAGCAGAGGGCGCCAAGGTGGTGGTCACTGATATTGATGTCGCCAGTGCACAAGACTGCGCGGCGGTCATTGAGGCCGCAGGTGGCACCGCTTTAGCTATGCAGCAGGACGTCACGGTGGAGTCGCGTTGGCAGGAAGTGATAGACGCAACGGTCGCGGCCTATGGAGCGCTTGATGTGTTGGTGAACAATGCGGGCATCGCCGTTCTTAAGCCCATTGCTGAACTGTCCTATGACGACTTCAAGCGGCAACAGGAGGTTAATCTCTCCAGCGTATTCCTCGGCTGTAAATCCGCGATGGCGCAGATGAATCTGCAGGACGGAGGCGGGGCGCTGATCAATCTGTCATCGGTCGCCGGTTTGATCGGTATTGCCACCGGTGCGGCGTATTGCGCTTCAAAGGGCGGCGTGCGATTGATGAGCAAGGCTATCGCCATTGAGGGGGCGGCGACTAACATTCGCTGTAACTCTGTCCACCCCGGGTTTATCTGGACCAATATGCAGGCCGGTGCTCAGGCGGGTGATGGCGGGGGGCGAACAAGCGACGAACTGCCCAGTTCGGTGGTGCCATTGGGGCGCATGGGCGAGCCTGAAGACATTGCGAACTGTATTTTGTATCTGGCCTCGGACGAGGCGTCCTATGTGACCGGTGCGGAGTTCACTATTGATGCCGGTATGTCGGCGCAATAAGGCTCGGCACCGCTTGTTAGCATTTTCATGGGCTCGCTATCGAGCCCATGATTGCCGGCTCGCTTACAGCGGTTGCCAAAACGCATGAGTGCCGCTAGAGATGCGCTCGGGCAAAGTGATCGCGGCTAACGGCTGCGCTGAAGGGTTTTGCGCGTCGAGAATCAGACACTGAGAACGGTCGTTGTTCAGATCCATCGTAAACGTGATCAGGTAGCCGTCATCTTCTGCCGTGCCGCCGATGCGTGGCGCCATGACGGTCTCGCTGGCAAAGACGCCTTCCGGCAACTCAACAACCTGCTCGGCGCCTGTTTCCAGATCCAGTTTGATAAGGCCCTCAAAGCCAAACCAACCCTTGCAGGGTAGAGCGTTGTAGCTGTAGCGATTGGGTATCCCACCAAAACGGCCGTTGATCATGCCGAACTCCTGAATTCGATCGCTTAAGCGCTCTTCTTTGGTTTCCCCCGTTACCATGTTAAAGCGCCAGCGATGGGGATACGTTTTTAGCGCGTGCAGATCCAGGTTGTTGTGCAGGGCTCGATCAATCGACCAGTTTGGGTCGCTTGCGGGCATAGGGTCGTCTTGGAAGAAACCATCGAGAACAATCTCGTCGCCATCTTCGAAGGCGTTGATCCAATGTAAAACATAGGTTGGCTGTGCGTTAAACCAGCGAATCGGGCCATTGCTGCGGCGCGGGATAATGCCAAAGCGCATAGGTACATCAGCAAAGAACCGGGGGACATTAACGCCCTTGGCGAGCATTTCGGGGTCGAGGAACAGTGAGGGGGCGTTAACGATGGCAAAGTTTTCTGTGAAGGCCATGTCGTGCGGCATGCGCGGGCCTTCCAGTGGTACATCGCGATAGTGGTTCAGGTTGCCCTGCGCATCAATTTCGCCGTAGTGCATGTACGGCGCCTCTAACCCATAGTTAAAGAACAGCATTTCTCCGGTGTTCTCGTCGACCTTTGGGTGTGCCGATACACCGTCATCCGGAAACTTCCCTGAAAAATCCGCTTTTCCGTGCGCCTGCAGTGTCACGGGGTCCAGCGCGTACAGATCACCACATAGCCAGAAACTGGCGAGGGCCTGCCCGCGATGCACCACCACATCGGTACTCGCGGCGTCTTTCATGTTGGGCCAAAGTTTGATGTTGCTGGGTTGGTTAAGCTCCTGCAGGCGCTGAAACTCGGTAAACCCAGCGTAGAGTGGCGCGTTGGCCTCACGTTCGGCTGTAAAGCCGTCGGTGCGTACAAAGCGATTGTGGTACTGGGCTTCGCCGGCGGCAAAGCTAATAGAGTGCAACATGCTGTCACCATCGAACGGGTGATAGCGTTCTGGCGCAGCAAGCAAGGGGTTTTCTGTGTTGCGCAGGTAGGTGCCCGCGAGGTCTTGCGGGATCTCACCTTCGACCTCGAGGTTCCAGGCGTCGTATTCGGTGGTCTGCGGTTGCCAAGCACCTGATCGATAGGGGTGAGTATCGTTTTCGGGCAAAGCCGACAAAAAGTTTTGGTGAACCTGTATTTTCACTGAGTTTTTTTACCTAAGACGTTGGTTTGAGTAGTTGCACCATGTGCTGGGTCATCTCTTGATAGAGCGTGTCGTTGACCTCGGCTTGATGCAGATAAGGGTGATTCCAGTTTTGGTTGTTGATTAGCAACAGTTTTGCAATGGCCCGGTTGTCACCGGAACGGATTACCTTGGCCAGCTGGCCTAACTCTACAAAGCGTTCATAGCGACACAGTGATTCATCCTGGCGACTGGTGAAGATCGCGCGTACGTGGGCAGACGTTGGTGCGGTTGCCTGTGCAACCAGTAAAACGGTGGCGTTCGCGCGAAAAAAGTTAGCGCAGATCTGCGACCAGTTTTCGCAAAATGGGCTTAAACCTTGCTCTAGTAGTCGGTCAATTCTTAGCTCCTGGTCAACCATTTCCAGCAAATCATCCATGACCGCCTCAAACGCAGATGCCAGCGCGAGATCTTTTGATTTGAAATGGTTGTAGAAGGTGGCTTGGGAGGTTTGCGCTCGTCGGGCGACAGATTTCGCGTTGAAGCCACCGGTTGAGGCAAATTCGGAGCGTATGGCGGTGACAAAACGACGGCGGGTTTGAGCTGTTTTTGAGGGGTGATTGCCGGTCAATTATTTGCCTATGGCTCTGATTAGACGGTTAGTAATTAGAGTTTAACTCAAATAAATGTAGACCATATTAGAGAATATGTAAGTGATTGGGTGGGATTTGATCGAAGACGCCTGCAGTGGGGTAATCTGAGTCGTGCTTGAATTTGTGTGAAGACACCAAGGAATACGACGATGAGTGGAACAACCAAGGTTGCTGGCGTCGGGATGATCCCGTTTTCCAAGCCAGGCAAGAGCGAAAGTTATGACGTGATGGGCGAGACGGCGGCGAGGCTCGCCATTGAAGACGCGGGGCTATCCTATGATCAGATTGGCCAGGTCTATGTGGGTTACGTGTATGGCGATTCGACCGCTGGTCAGGCTGCGGTCTATGGGTTAGGCATGACCGGCGTGCCCATTATCAACGTCAACAACAATTGCTCTACGGGGTCTTCAGCCTTATTCATGGCCCGGCAGGCCGTGGAGTCGGGCATGGTTGACTGTGCTCTGGCGCTCGGCTTCGAGCAGATGACGCCAGGAGCGTTGGGCTCTGTATACACCGATCGGCCAAACCCAATGAAGCGCATGTTCAAAGAGATGAAAGCGCTGCAAGAGCTCGACCCTAAAGCGCCGGGTGCTGCGTTGTATTTTGGCGGCGCTGGCCGTGAGTATGCGGAGCAATATGGAACGGCTGATGAAACCTTTGCGAAGATTTCGCTCAAGGCGCGCAAGCACGCTGCAAACAACCCCTACGCGGTGTTTCGAAATCAGCTGACATTAGACGAAGTGATGCAATCGCCGCACATCTATGGGCCGCTGACGCGCTTCCAATGTTGTCCACCCACCTGCGGTGCGGCGGCCGCGGTTGTTTGCAGCGAAGAGTTTGCCCGCAAGCACGGTCTGAACAATGCGATTACGATCAAAGCTCAGGCGATGACAACCGATTACGCGAGCACGTTGGAAGCGCACTCAATGCGCAAACTCATTGGTTACGACATGGCAAAGGGTGCTGCCGACCAGGTATACGAGCAGGCCGGCATTGGTCCCGAAGACGTTCAGGTGTGTGAACTGCATGACTGCTTTACCGCGAACGAACTGCTGACGTACGAGGCCTTAGGGTTAACCGGCGAAGGTACGGCTGAGCAGTTCATCTGTGACGAGCAAAATACCTACGGTGGCCGAGTGGTTACCAATCCGTCGGGTGGCTTGTTGTCGAAAGGGCACCCGCTTGGCGCAACGGGGTTGGCGCAATGCACCGAGTTGGTGTGGCAGCTGCGCGGCAGCGCTGAGAAGCGGCAAGTGGATGGTGTGCAGCACGCTTTGCAGCACAACCTTGGTCTTGGTGGGGCGTGCGTCGTGACGCTGTATTCGAAGGACTAGGTCAAACGCAGTGCAAAACTGTGGTTGCAATACGTAGCCGCCCTCAAAGGAGGGCGGCGATAGGTGAGTTAGCTAGCGAGGTTTATTCACCATTGCCAGTAATGCGCGCTTTGTGCAGCAGGCCACCAATGGCTCCGCCGATCAGAGGTGCGACGATAAACACCCACAGCTGGCTCAGGGCAGTTCCGCCAACAAACAACGCTGGACCAATCGAACGAGCGGGGTTCACTGAGGTGCCCGTGACGGTGATGCCAGCGAGGTGAATCATCGTTAGCGTCAAACCGATCACAAGACCAGCCATTAGCGTTGCGCCTTTGTCAGCGGTTACGCCCAGAATGACAACAATAAATACCGCGGTGGCAATCACTTCAAACAGGAATGCGGTGATCATGAAGTATTCGCCGCCGTAGCCTGGACCCCAGCCGTTTTGCCCCATGCCACTTGCAGTGACGTCATAGCCGCCAGCAGAGTTGGTGACCATAAAGTAGATAACCGCTGCAGCAATGATGGCGCCAATGGATTGGAATATGGCGTAACCCGCAAAGTCTTTAACATTTATGCGGCCAGCTACCAGCGCGCCCATAGACACTGCAGGATTGAGATGCGCACCGGAAATTTGGCCAATGGAATAGGCCATGGCGACCACAGAAATACCAAAGGCTAAGCTAATGCCCGTTATATTGATGGGGGTTTCAAGACCGACACCGCCACCGGCGAGTACGGCCGAGCCAACTCCGAAGAAAACCAAAACAAATGTGCCGAACATCTCGGCTATGTAGTTTCTCATATTCTTTGTACCAAGTTAGTTAGAAGGCGAATCAACAGTTAACTCTGGTATGCACTTTAAACCAACGCGCATCAATAGCTGGCTCGGAAAGCAGGCTGTTACGCCAATTTTACGATGCCACTTTTTTGCAGCTTCTTTACGGTTAGCGTCGAGAAATCCTAGCCGGCACTCTTGGCGGCTGCTTCGCGCGCGGCTCGAACCTTGTCGTTGGTTTGATTGAATAGAATTTTTCGGCGGGCTTCTTCTTGCTCAGGAGTGCGTTCTGCAGTGCCGAGTTCTTCGCCTACTTTTCGGCCTTTTAGCACGGCAGGGCGACTGTGTACCTGGTCGACCCAGCGTTTAACATTAGGAAAGCTCTCCCACACTGAGTCGTCGAGCAAGCGACCTGCGAGAAACGCCCAGGACCAGATGATCATGTCAGCGATGCTGTAGTTGCTGCCCACGACGTATTCGTTAACACCAAGCTGAGCATCCAGCACGCCCAACAGACGGTCCACTTCGCCAACAAAGCGCTGGGTGCCGTATTCGAGTTGTTTCGGGTCGTCAGCAATGTTTTTGCCGTAGTTTTTAAAGTGATTGGCGTTGCCCATCATGGGGCCAAGGTTTGCCATCTGCCAGTGCACCCACTGCAGCACTCGATAGCGGTCGGGACCCTCTGTGGGCAGAAATTTGCCCGTTTTGTCAGCGATGTATTCCATGATCGCACCCGACTCGAACAATGCCAGTGGCGCGCCACCGCCGATGGGGTCGTGATCAATGATCGCAGGCATGCGATTGTTGGGCGACAGGCGCAGAAATTCTGCTGTGAACTGGTCGCCCCCGCCGATGTCGACGGGAACAATGGTGTAAGGCAGCTCACATTCTTCGAGCAGTATGGTGACCTTCCAGCCGTTTGGGGTAGGCCAATAGTGGACGTCAATCATGATTAATTCCTGTTGGTTTTCGCTGAGTCGCGATTTGTGTTGTGGTTTGTGCTCTGGTTTGGTGTTTGCTCATCGAGAAATTGGCTGAATTCACTGATAAAGCGGCTTCTTGGCGCCTCCATAAAGGCGGCGTGATCACCCCCCTTGATAACAACGTAACGCTTTGCCGGTGTATTCAAGCGGCGGAACAGTTTTCGATGCACTCTTTTCTTTGCCAGCGGATCAAACTCGCCACGCAGCAGCAGGGTTGGCACGCGGACTTTGCGCGCATCGAGCGCGGCCCACTGTTCAAGCTCGCGCCAGTCAACGCGGAATGGATCGGCAGTGAGTGCGGCGACGGCAAATGCATCTATGGCGGCAGGGCTAATGGAGTTGGGCGTGATGAAATCTGAAATCGCGTTTGCTCGTGTGTTCTGGCGCGCGGGTGCGTCATCGGGAAAGTCTGCAGGGGTGGTGCTGTAGCCTTTGCGTACCGGATAACCAAATAGCGTCAATGTCGCTGCGAGTTCAGGGTGTTGTTGCACCATGAGCTGGGCCATTGTGGAACCATAAGACCAGCCAAACAGATGCGCTTTGCCGTTTTGGTTGTTCTTGTTGCCGTGGCCAATGGCCTGGGTGTTTAGCCATTTCAAAACGCCGGCCAGGTCGGCTGCCGCGCGGTTGGGCGTGAGCCAGCCGGTGGCGTCTCTGGGGGTGTTGCCATAGCCGCGCATGTCGAGCGCAAAGGCGGCGTAACCCGCGTCAACCAGACCATTCATCAGGGACAGCTCTTCGCAGCCTGCGTTCAAATCAAAGTCAGGTCGGCCGCTCCAGGTTCGGCCGTGCACGAGCAGTACAGCGGCTTTGGGGGCCGCGGGCGTCTTGGACCACAGAGCAAACGGGTGGCCGTCTACGGTGACGGTGTGGGCCACGCCGGTTAGTCGCTGGGAGCTGTGTTGCGGATCGGAGCAAGTCACACTGTCAGCAACAACCGTGCAACTCAGTAGCGCGGTAAACGTGAGCACTAGGGTTTGGGTTAACGGTTTGAGGCGAAGCACTGCAGTCATCAAGCGTTCTCTTTAGGTATCTGGTGTGAGCAAGGGCAGGCTCGATAGTACCGGAAGCAGAAGCAACCGCGTAAGCTCAGGCTGGCTATATACTTAGATGTAATGCGACCGAGCGTCATAGCATTCGATATCGAGATAGAGATAGAGATAGAGATAGAGGTTAACAATGACAGATGCACATTTTTTGGCGGCCAATCCGCAGGACGTCGGTATTGATCCAGGCAAGCTTGCGCAGTTGCTGAAACGCGTTGCGCAAGAAGTTGACGAGGGGTTATTGCCGTCGTGTCAGGTTGCGATTGCCCGGCACGGCAAGGTGGCGGCCATGGCGACGTTTGGTGACGCAGACAACAACAGTCTGTACAGCGTGTTTTCTGCAACCAAGGCCATGACCTCCGCGGCAGGCTGGTTGCTCATTCAGGAAGACAAGCTGGCTATCGACGAACTGGTGAAAGACATTATTCCCGAGTTTGCGACAAACGGTAAAGAGAACATCAGCGTTGAAATGTTGTTTACCCACACGGCGGGTTTCCCTTATGCACCGTTTCGCCCCACTGACTGGAACGACAAAGCTCGACGTTTGGAACGCTTCGGTAACTGGACACTCAACTGGGAACCCGGCACGCGCTTTGAGTATCACCCAACGTCAACAATGTGGGTGATCGCCGAAATCATTGAGCGCAGAAGCAATGTCGACTTTGCGCAGTTTGTACGCAATCGCATTGCCAAGCCGCTTGGGCTTGAAACCCTGTATGTGGGTGCCCCTGAGTCTGTGCACCACCGCATCAAAGATGTGATGCACACCGGTGAGCCGATGGTTGAGGCCGACTACACAGCGCTTGGCATGCCGATGCCGCCGGCCACTGAGGTCACACCCGAGGCATTGCTTGCCTTCAATACCTCTGAGGTGCGGCAGGTGCCGGTACCCGGCGGTGGGGGGCACATGAGTGCCGCTGACATTGCGCTGTTTTATCAGGCGTTGATCAACGGTGGCGCTGCGTTATCGGGTGAGCAAATCTGGACCCAAAAGACCCTTGATTACGCGTTTACCGTGCGCAATACCTTCCCCGATATGTTGGGTGTTTCTGCCAATCGTGCACTAGGCGTTGTTGTTTCTGGCGACAAGACGCGTAACGGCCGTGGTTTTGGCCACACCAACTCTGAGACAGCCATCGGCCACAGCGGAGCAGGGGGTCAATTGGCGTGGGGCGATCCAACGACGGGTATTTCGTTGGGTTACGTCACCAACGGGCATGATGCGCATGCGGTCCGGCAGGCACGTCGCGGTATCAGTATCTCGAACAAAGCGGCGGTCTGCGCGCTCGCTTCTTAAGCGGGGTCTGACGGTGGTATTCGAGGGCTTAATTTCATGAACGAAGCTAGACCGCTGCGGGTTGTTGAGCTCGCACGTATTCTCGCAGGCCCATGGATTGGCCAGACCTTTGCTGACCTTGGCGCGGATGTGATTAAGGTCGAAAGCCCAAGTGGTGACGATACTCGCAGTTGGGGGCCACCCTTTGTTGAGCGCCCTGCAGCGGATGGTCGGCCCGCAGATCGCAGTGCTGCTTATTTTCACGCTTGCAATCGGGGCAAACGCTCGGTCGTTGCCGACCTTACAACATCTGAAGGCATTGATTTTGTGAGGTGTCTAGCGGCGTCGGCGGATGTGTTTGTTGAGAACTTTAAGGTTGGGGGGCTCGAGAAGTACGGTCTCGATCACAGGAGTCTCCGGGCGCTTAACCCGTCGTTGGTCTACTGCTCGGTGACAGGCTTTGGTCAAACGGGACCGAGGGCAAGCCTTGCGGGTTACGATTTTATGATTCAAGGCTTATCCGGAATTATGGATTTGACCGGCGAGCCAGACGGCGAACCGCAAAAGGCAGGCGTTGCCTTTGCTGATCTGTTTACGGCGCTCTATGGTGTCGTTGCCATTCAAGACGCACTGCAGCGAAGGCAGCACACAGGGCAGGGTGACTATATTGATATGGCCTTGCTGGATTGCATGACCGGCGTGCTGGCAAACCAGTCCCAAAACTATTTGATGACGGGTAAGGCGCCTACGCGGCTAGGCAATGCACATCCTAACATCGCGCCCTACCAAACACTGCCGGTTCAAGATGGGCATTTCATTATTGCCTGTGGCAATGATCGGCAGTTTGCGTCGCTGTGCAGGGTGCTGTCGTGTCCTGAGCTAATCGAAGATTCGCGGTTTAGCAGCAACGAGGCCCGGGTCGCTCATCGCGAGGCGTTGACTGGCTTACTGGGGACATCGACCAGTACCTTTATGCGTGACGATCTGATCGAGCGGCTGGGCATTGCCGGAGTGCCCGCTGGGCCGATCAATACAGTTGCGGATGCGTTTGCAGATGCGCAGGTGCAGCACCGGGGCATGCGTATTGAGCCGGAGGGATTGCCCGGTGTTCGATCGCCAATGACCTTTGCGGGGCGGACGTTGCAGACGGACCGTGCGGCGCCTCGACTGGGAGAACATACGAGTGAAGTAATGTCTGAGGTATACGCCTCATCTGATTGATAAATATAAAAATAGTTTAGATAAGTGCCTGCTGGAAAAGCAGGGCGAACACCTACAATCCAACCCTCGAAAGTCACCCGGCAGACTGTGGTATGACGTGGGAGGCTGCCTGGCGGATAAATCAGTAATGTTGTGGGGGCAGTGGAGGTATGCGCAAAGCGTGGGCAATAGTGCTTTGTCTGGTTGTAAGCGCGGCTATCGCTGTCGAGTGTTTTGCTGTTTGTGGCGCTCTTTGGCCATCACCTATGCGACTTCTGCCAGGCTTTGATACCAGCCGCCCTGAGTTTTCCCGTATTGGCGAGCAGCGGCACGTGCTGTTGTTCTCGCAAACCGAGGGCTACCGCAAGGACGCCGTGATTGCGGCTACCCAGCAGCTGTTTGAGCAGATAGCGGCGGACAACAGTTGGTTTGTCTACGCCACCGAAAATGCTGCGATATTCAGCACGGAGACTTTGCGTGAATTTGATTCGGTGGTGTTCAATAACCTGTCAGGTTTGCGATTCACGCAGGATCAACAGGCCGCGCTAACGGCCTTTGAGGAGGCGGGGGGCGGTGTGCTTAAGGTGCACAAACCATCCATTGATAGTCAATTTCGCAAACAGCTTGCCGAGAAAATTCGGCACGCCTCGCCACTCGATCAATTGGGCTCAAGTCCTGCTAAAACACTAGCCGTCCCACGCTCTCTGCAACCAGGGCCGGCTTCTGGGAGCCCTGCACCTCGATCTTGATCTCGTTCATGGTCTCGATCATCCCGCCTTTCAGTTCAGCACGCTTCAACGTAGCCGTTGAACGGATCATGGCGCCAGCGGGCACTGGGGACGGAAAACGCACCTTGTCAAAGCCGTAGTTGATGCCGAGCTTCTGGCCCTCGAGTTTGGGGCCAGGTACCGGCTCGGTTCGTGGGAGGTGGTTCATAACGGCCAGCGTCAGATTGCCGTGGGCGATGGGCGCGCCAAACGGACCCGCTGTGGCCCGTTCAACATCAATGTGAATCCATTGGTCGTCCATGCTGACTAAAGCGTAGTCGTTGATCCGTTCCTGGGTCATTTCCATCCAGTCACTAGGTGGGCTCGACTCGCCAATGCGTTCTTGCAGGGCAGCGAGTGCGTTGTGCATATTTGTTTCTGAATCACTCATGTGTGGCCTCTTTGGTTGTGGTGTATTAAACCTTGCCGGCTTGCGGGCTTACTTCCATAGTATTGACTATCCAGTTGTAACAAAGGAGCGCCAGTAAGTGGCTTCAGAGAAAAATACTAAGACCAGCACCGCCAACAACTCAAAGGGGGCAGTGTTTGATGCGGTGGTTGTCGGTGCCGGCTTTGCTGGGATGTATATGGTCTACCGGTTGCGAGAGATGGGGCTGAACGTGGTTGCCTGTGAAGAGGGCGACGGCGTTGGTGGCACCTGGTTTTGGAATCGTTACCCCGGTGCACGGTGCGATGTCGAAAGCATGGAGTATTCTTACGAGTTTTCAGAGGCCCTGCAGCAAGAGTGGAACTGGACCGAACGCTTCGCGAGTCAAGCCGAGATTCTGAGCTACGCCAACCACGTAGCCGATCGCTTTGATTTGCGGCCGCACATTCGTTTTAGCACGCGAGTTGAGAGCGCGCATTTCAACGAGCGTAGCAACCGTTGGCAAGTCACCACATCAGCAGGCAATAAACTCAATGCCCGGTTTTGCATTATGGCCACCGGCTGCCTGTCGTCGACGAACATGCCGTCTATTCCGGGGCTTGATGACTTCGCCGGCAACTTCTACCACACCGGACGCTGGCCCCAAGAAGGGGTCGACTTCAGCAATCGCCGGGTCGGTATTATTGGTACGGGTTCCTCTGCCATTCAGTCCATTCCGCTGGTGGCGGAACAGGCCAAATCACTGACGGTGTTTCAGCGTACGGCAACGTACTCCATTCCTGCCCGTAACGAAGCGTTGAGTGCCAGCGAAATAGCCGAAACAAAAGCCAACTACGCGCAGTTGCGAGCAGATAACAAAAAACAACCCGCCGCCTTTGGCGCGCGCTTTAAGCGCGGTGGCGGCTCGGCCCTTGCGGCGTCCCCCAAAGCAGTACAAAAAGATCTGGAGGCGCGTTGGGAGCTGGGTGGGTTTGGCTTTATGGCGGGCTTCAACGACTTTTTGCTTAATGAAGATGCCAACGCGTTAGCGGCCGAATTTGTTCGCAATAAAATTCGCGGCATTGTCAGTGACAAGGCGACCGCCGAATTGCTGTGTCCGGATCAGATCATTGGCTGCAAACGACTGTGTTTTGACACCAACTACTACGACACCTACAACCGCGATGACGTGCATCTAGTCAGTGTAAAAAACAAGCCGATCGAGCGGGTAACCCCCAACGGTCTAGTGACTAACGATGTCGAATACGTTTTTGACGATCTAATATTTGCGACGGGTTTTGATGCAATGACCGGGTCGCTGCTGCGAATGGATATTCGGGGCCGAGACGGAGAGCGTTTGCAGGACAAGTGGCACGCAGGGCCGCGAACCTATCTGGGGTTGAACATGCACGGCTTTCCAAATCTGTTCACCATCACCGGGCCGGGGTCACCATCGGTATTGGCAAATATGGTGGTTGCGACTCAGCAGCATGTGAACTGGATTTGTGCCGCACTCAAACAAATGCAGGCTGACGACAAAACGCTAATTGAGGCCGAGGCAGATGCGGAAGATCAGTGGGTTGAGTATGTGAACACGCTGGCGTCACACACGCTATATCCAACCTGTAACTCCTGGTATTTGGGGGCAAATGTGCCCGGCAAGCCCAGAGTATTTATGCCGCACCTGGGCTTTCCCGCTTACGTTGAGCGCTGCGAAGAAATCGTTAGCGCGGGGTATCGAGGCTTTGCGTTTAGCTAGAGCTAGTTGGCGCCGCTACGGGCGTATTTGATTTCACCGCCAACCAGGGTGTAGTCGACCATGGTATTTTTGAGTTGTTCGTCGGGCACCGTGAGGATGTCCTGGGACAGCACCACAAGATCAGCCAGTTTGCCGGGTGTGAGCGAGCCCTTGTGCTGCTCTTCAAAAGCCGCATAGGCGTTGTTTAGCGTGTAGCTAGCCAGCGCCTCGTCCCGGGTCATGACGTGTTCCGGGTAGAAGGCCTCACCCGTATTGGTCATTCGTGTCACGGTGGAGTAGAACGAGGCAATGGCGTCGATGGGCTCAACCGGTACGTCGGTGCCGTTGCCAATAATCGCGCCGGTTTCGATGAGGGTTCGCCAAGGGTAAGACGTCACCTTGGTGCGTTCTTCACCCAGCCGTGAGGCGATCCAGGGGCCATCGCTGGTGCAGTGCACGCCTTGCATAGCGGCAATAACGCCGAGCGCGCCAAAGCGGGGAACATCGTCTGGGTGAATGTGTTGAGCGTGTTCTATGCGCCAGCGCAGATCTTTGCCTGGTTGGGTCGTAACGGGTGCGTCAGGTTCTGCCTCTTTAGCGGCGGCCTGGTTCCACACGCGCTCGTACAGGTCGAGGGTTTCGCGATTGGCACGGGTACCGATGGCATGGGTGTTGACCTGATAGCCGTGCTCGAGTGCGAGTTCTGCCGTGCGCGCAATGTCTTCTACGGGTTCGAGCACTAGGCCAGGGGTGCTGGGCATGTCGACATAAGGCTCGAGCAGCCAGGCACCATGGGCTCCAAGCGCGCCATCGATTTGCCGCTTGATGGAGCGCACCGTGAGGAAGTCGTTGTCACCGGCCAGCATTCGGTATTTTGGCAATAACTTCGCCATTTGCTCATTGGATTCTCCGCGCACCATGACATACAGGCGAATGGGGAGCGCGTTTTGGTCTTCGAGGGATTTGAAGAAATCGATGGTTTCAAACGACGCGCCCGCGTCGTGAAACGACGTGACACCGTGGCGCAGGGCTTCTCGCGCGGCAAGATCTGACTGTTCGCGCAGGGTCGCAAGCTTTTCTTCGGGGCTCAGGCGCTTGTCATAAATGACAATGGCATTTTCCACTGCGTCTTGGGCATTTTCGCGCAACAAGCCAGAGGGCAAGCCGTTGGCCTTGTGCACAATGGTGCCGCCCGCCGGGTTGGGGGTGTCTTTGTTGATGCCGGCCGCGGCGAGGGCTGCGTCGTTGGCGTAAGCCGCGTGGCCGCTGGCGTGGCCCAGATAGACCGGGTTGTTTTGCGACACCGCATTGAGTGAGTCATTGGCTGGTACACCGTCGATGATTTCGTCGGTGCCGCTGTTGGTATCTTCTGCTGCTGAGTTCCACTTTTCTTGATGCCAGCCGCGGCCGAATATCCATTCTCCGGGCTGGGCTTTATCAACGGCGACAGCCACTTGGCCAACAACGTCACCCCAATTTTTTGCCGTGCTCAGGTCAAGAATTTGTCGGGCCCGGCCGAGGCTCAGGTAGTGCCCGTGGCCTTCGATAAAGCCAGGAATCACGGTTCGACCGCTCAGATTAATAACCTGGGTGGTGGGGCCGATATAGGTGCTTATTTCTTCATTGCTGCCCACCGCGACAATGCGATGGCCTTTCAGTGCGATGGCCTGCTGGTTGCCTAGTTCCGGGTCAACCGTGGCGATTTTGCCCCCGGTGAGCACAAGGGTGGCGTGTTCCACAACCAGCGTCGACGTGGGCGCCGTCGAGTCGACTTCAACTATGCGTTGGTCGGGGAGGTCGGACGTTGGTGGTGTGACCTGGGGTGTGGTGAGCGCATTCTGGGGCTGGTCGGGGGCTGGTGGCTCGGAGCAGCCGACCAGCGTGATAAGGGCAATCAAAGCAACGCCGATCAGCCATTGTCCAAGTCGCCCAGTTTGCGGAAAGGTCATTGGCAGGGGCATAAGTCGCTGAACTCGTTCAATATAATATGGCTATAAGCTTGGCCTATCGAGACAGTGGCGGCAAGACTGGTGATAGAGTCAGGGGTGAAGTTAACGTTTGTCGCGAGGGAGAGAGACATGGGAACAACAAACTCATCGTTTGATGCCGTTGTTATTGGGGCAGGTTTTGGTGGCATGTACATGCTGCACCGGCTGCTACAGCAGGGGTTGCGGGTTGCACTGGTGGAGCAGGGGGCTGATCTTGGCGGCACCTGGTTCTGGAATCGTTATCCTGGCGCGCGCTGTGATATCCAGAGCATGGAATACAGCTACCAGTTTTCGGAAGAGCTGCAACAGGAATGGGAGTGGTCAGAGAAGTACGCGACTCAGCCTGAAATTTTGCGCTACGCCAATCATGTCGCCGAGCGGTTTGGCCTGCGCGAGCACATGCGATTTAACGCTCGGGTTGAGGGCGCCCGGTTCAATGAGACAACGGCGCGCTGGTCGATTCCGATTGTTGATGGGGAAACACTGACAGCGCAGTACTGTGTGTCTGCCACGGGCTGCCTGTCGTCAGCTAACGTCCCGGATATTGCGGGCTTAGATAGCTTTGGTGGGCCGATCTACCATACTGGGAGTTGGCCACACGGAGGCGTCGATTTCACCGGTAAGCGGGTGGCGGTTATTGGCACTGGCTCATCTGCCGTGCAATCGATTCCGTTGATTGCTGAGCAGGCGGAGCATCTGTCGGTTTTTCAGCGTAGCGCGAACTATGCGATCCCCGCCCACAATCGGCCGCTTGAGGCGGATGAAGTGGCCGGGATAAAGGGACGCTATGCCCAGTTTCGCAAAGACAATAGTGAGCTGCCGTTCTCAGCCGCCTTTGACAACAGCGAGATAAACGCACTCGATGTGTCGCAAGAAGAAGTGCGCGCTGAGCTTGAGCGCCGTTGGCAAGATGGGGGGTTGCCGTTTCTTGGCGCTTTTGCCGATCTTGTATTTGAGCAAGGTGCCAACGACCTCGCCGCCGACTTTGTTCGAGAGAAGATTGCCGAGCGGGTCAATGACCCGGCAGTGGCCAAGCTGTTACAGCCAACGAGCATCGTGGGTTGCAAACGTTTATGCGTTGATACCAATTACTACGAAACCTACAACCGAGACAACGTATCGCTGGTTGATATCAGTACGGCAGGCATTGATGAGATCAGCGCGACAGGCCTGCGTTGTCAGGGTGAGTTGCACGAAGTTGATGCAATCGTGTTTGCCACTGGGTTTGATGCGATGACCGGTTCGCTGCTGAAAATTAACTTTGTCGGGCGTAACGGTGTGTCTCTCAGTGAGAAGTGGGCGGAAGGGCCGCGGACGTTCCTCGGTTTGTGTACCCAGGGCTTTCCTAACTTGTTCACCGTGTCAGGCCCGGGTAGCCCCTCGGTGCTGACCAACATGATTCCGAGCATAGAGCAGCACGTGAACTGGATAGCCGATTGCATTGATTATCTCAATCGCCGCAATCTCAGTGGTATCGAGGCGTCACAGGCCGCGGAAGACGCATGGGTTGAACACGTCAACGAGGTGGCTGACAGTTCACTGTATCCGGGCTGTAGTTCTTGGTATCTGGGGGCTAACGTGCCGGGTAAGCCCCGGGTGTTTATGCCTTACCTTGGCTTCCCAACCTATGTTGAGAAGTGCGAGGAAGTGGTGGCGAACGACTACGCCGGGTTTGAGTTGTTAGCGGCTACTTCTCAGTAGCATCCGCGCCATCCTTAGGCGCGCCGGTGCCTGACGACCCAAGGAACAGCTTGCGCCCATCCGTAAAGGTGACGTCACGACCGTTTGCCCGGTTCGACAGATCTTTGCTCTGGTAACCGTCCACCACAATTTCTGTGCCGATCTTTAGCGAGTTTTTGTTAAAGCCTCGGCGTATCAGCGTGTTAGGTGTACCGCCTTCAACCATCCAGGCTTCTTTCTCACCGGCTTCATTGGTGTGCTCGAGGTGGATCCAGGCGTGGGGGTTAACCCACTCTACTTTTGTCACTGGGCCGCGCAGTACCAAGGGGCGGTTGGGGTCAAACTCAGCGCCAAAGGCGTGGTGGGCGTTGAGGTTTGTGGTGCTCAGTAGCGCACCCAGGCCGAGTCCGGCGAGCAAGAGGCTGCGCGCTGTCGCGTTGGTGGTTAAGCGATTAGTGCCTAAGGGCTTAGTGAATAAACGCTGAATCATGATGTTGTCTCTGTGGTCGGCTTAAGCCTTGAGTATACCTTACTCACTGGCGGGGCTACTTTGGGGTGTTTTTTGCCAGTCTGCTTCGAGCCTGCGGGCACCACGCATAATGTTGCCGAGCGCGTAGTTGCCTTCGTGGCAGGCATACTCGAACACCTTGTCGGTGGTTTGAGGCCAAGGGTATTCGCCCGACCAGGTGCTGGTCCAGGTGCTGGGGTCGTCAACCGTGAAGCTGTAGAGCAGGCTGCCATCGGGATTTTTGCTGAAGCGTTCGACCACGTGCAGATCGCCTGATGCTCGCGATAAGCCGGGCCGACTTTTGAAATTAGTGGTATCAACCACTAGCGTATCGCCTTCCCAGGCACCGATGGAATCGCCGAGATAGGAGCGCTCTTCGGCAGGCGCGTGTTTGCTATTGAGCCGCACGATACGGGCGTCGTGCACCATCTCCACCAGAATCATGACGTGGTCTTTGGTGTGCACAATGCGCTTCAGATTGTTGTAGAGCACCGGGAACATCGGCGGACCGGAGGTTGAGCCAAAACCGAGCAGGCAGCGTTCTGCGTTAGGGCGAAGCTCCATGTTGTCGTAGGGGCCGGGACCGGGCATCCAATAGGCTTCGCCTTTGTTGGGGCGAAAGAACGAGATGAATTTGGCAAACTTTTCCCGAGCGGCCGGTGTCATCTCGGGTCGACGACCGTTTGCCGGTTCGGTAATGATTGAGGTGCGGAATTTACCGTCGATTGAGAAAACGTCTTCGCCGCGATCGATCCAGAACGTGTTGTAACCACCCACGTTGCCAGCAGCGCCATCGCTACCATCGCCACCGTCCGGCGGTGCGTCGCGGTCGGGATTGCTGGATTGTGCCCCGGCGTCGTTGAGGGCTTGTTCCGCGGCAATCATTTGCTCGGCCTGTGCTTTTGTCAGCAGCAGGTTGTCGCCAAATGCCTTGGGTCGTTGCAACGGTGTCAGCGTTGCGATGTTGTAGGAGCCTGACAGGTCAGGATGCTTGCCGATGAACCCTTTCTTTGTTCGCGCATCAGCCGTGGCTGGGAGTAGTGCAAAAACCATAACCGCAAAAAGAGCGGCTTGAGCCCAGCTACTGTTACAACTGCTGTTATAGCTACGTTTAATTGTCTGTCTGCGTTGCATTGTCAAAGCTCCATTTGTTTTGTACTAACGCTCAAGTGGCTTGCGACGCCACTCGCCATACATCAGTTCTTCTACAAACTCGACGCAGCGAAATTCCATTAACCGGGCATCGGGTTCCATGCGGCGATACAACGGCATGGCAATTTTCCAGGGTTTGGTGAAGACGTTGGCGTCTTCAATGGTGGCCTCGTAGCTGAGATGATTTGGCCCCATTGGTGTGAAGCGCTCTGTTACTTTTAGAGCGTCGGTATGGTGATTACCGGCCCGATCAAGCCAGGTCTGGTCGTTCTGGCCGGTCACTTCTACCACCAGAGTGTCGCCTTCCCAGTGGCCATCAGACTGACCCATCCAACTGTCGATGGGGGCGGGTTCTTTATTGTTCATGTAGATGTCGCGCACGGCCCCAGCGTATTGATATGCGAAAAAGACGGAGCTTGTGCCCTGCAAAATCTGGAACGGTTGTGGCATGTAATTCGCGCGAGGAATGCCCGGCAGGTAACACTTCACCTCAGGGTCGCGCTCTAGCCAGTTCGCGGCGTTGGCCTGTTTCTTTTCGAGGGCTTCCGGGGTGTATGGAATTTTGCCCCCATCAACGATGACCCCGGCACCGGGCGGTACGGCTGCAACCGCGCCCATGTACATCGTCTTGATCGCTGGCACCGGTCCGAGGGGACCTTCACGCACCTGCAGCGATGGCTTTGCCATGTGACGCTCGACGTCCCAGTTCGCCTCGTTCATGGCTTGCCAAATACCGTTCAGATCGGGGTGTTTGCCATCCAGACCACGCGGTGCCTTGTAGGGCTTAGCCGCCTGACTGGCGACGGACGCCAGCAAGCCAACCATCAGCAGCAGCGCTGTTGCGGTAACTGATGACCTGCGTTTGTTTGTCGCACTGCGATAACTAGTTGGTTGTCTCATGGTTCTCCCCGGTTATGGGTCGCCTAATTCCTTAACAAGGGTTCTTATCAGAGAATAGTCAGCGACCAGCGTCTTGATGCTCCCACCGGTGTCAGAACGCGTCAAGGCGGGTAAAGTGTTCGGCTGTTTTATGATCAAGCGAAATACATGTCTGGACTTGCGGATCTTGTGGGGCTGACCCAGCCCCGCCCTGAGTGGTTTAACGCGGCGCTCACCGTGCCACGCAGAGAACACAAGGTGCCCTGCGATGGCGGGACGCTGCACGGCTTTAGCTGGGGTGATCCCCAAAAGCCCGCGGTTTTGTTTACTCACGGCATGATGGCGCACGCGCGGTGTTGGGCGTTTATTGCGCCGTTGCTCGCTGAACACTTCCACCTTGCGGCGTTTGATATCTCCGGCATGGGTGATTCGAGTTGGCACGACGCCTATACCCACGAGCAGCGAGCTGCTGAGGCGCTGGTGTTTGCGAACGCCCTTGAGATGGACCTACCACAGCTGGTTTGCCACAGTTTTGGGGGTTCGGTTGGCCTAATGGCCGCACAGTCTTATCCGGAATCTTTCAGCAGTCTGATTATTTGCGACATGACCATGTTGCGACCAGAAGACGTTGCGCCGTTTGAGCAAGCGCGAATGCAGCAACCGGGAATTGCCAAGCAACGAACCTCGAACCGGGTATACGAGACGTTAGAGACAGCGATGGCGCGTTTTCGACTCGCGCCCGAGCAGCCCTGTGCAAACGATTTTCTGTTTGAATATATGGCTTACCATTCACTGAAACAGGTGGAGGGTGGCTACACTTGGAAGTTTGATCCAAAAATTCTGTCGCCCGACCGTTTGAAAGATACCGGTTGGTGGGGATCGTTATCGACCCGATTTGCCGAGCTTGATATGCCCAAGGCCATTATTCATGGCGAGCGTAGCGAGCTCTTTGCGCCGCACATCGCGCACTATATGCGCGAGCTTACGCAGTACAGGGTGCCCGTTGTTGGTATTGAACAGGCCTACCATCACGTCATGCTTGATCAGCCTATTGCGCTGACGGCAACGCTCAGTGCGTTGCTGCAGAGTTTGCCAAACGCTCGCTAAGGGTTATCGGCCGCTGTTGGGTTTGCTGTGGTATGGGTATCGATAAAGGCATCAAAGGCGTTGAAAAACTGAGCGCGTAGCGAGTCGCACTCTTGCAGCAACTCGTGTTCAGAGTCGGCCACCTCAAGCAATTGGGCTGCGTCGCACATGTCTGCAAAGCGGCGTGTCGGTACCGGGTCGACCAGACTGTCGCTAAGCGGGTTGGCGATTAGCAATGGCGTGGTAATGCGAGCCGCGTTCGCGGGCTGGATAACTTCCTGAATGCTGGCGACAGCCTCACGAAGCCAGCGCCAGGTGACGCCATGGGTGATCAGCCAGGGATCTGTTCGCAGATAAGATCGCCAGGCGTCGATGCGTCGCTGGTCGGAGGACAGAGGGATATGCGGGCCGTGCGGGTCGTTTTCTTTTGCCCCGGGTGCGAAGCTGCCATCCATACCTGCTCTGGAAACGGCTTCGGTTAAACTTCTCAAGAGCCAGTTAGGCAAGCCTTTTAGGCCCAGCATGGGTGCCGTGACTACCGCGGCCTGAAACAGCGACGGGTGGTTTTGCAGCAGACGAATGCAAACGTTGCCGCCCATGGAGTGACCCAGCCCGAGCAAGGGGCTCGGGGCCCCACGGCGTTGTAGCCATTCGGAAATTTCAATCGCGTCATCAACCATGGTGGCGTAATTTTGCACCCAGCCCCGACGTTCGGGGTGGGCTCGGGTCGATAGTCCTTGACCGCGCCAGTCGAAACACAAAACGGCAAAGCCCATTTTTTGCAGATCCCAGGCGACCTCGTAATATTTTTCGATGAATTCGGAGTAACCGGTCATGATCATAACCGTGCCGCGGGGCGTTGCTTGGGGCGATGACCACAACGCGCAACGCAGCCGGGCTCCATCGCGGGTTGTCACGTATTCGAGCTCGGCCGAGGCCAAGAACTCGTCGGGGACCAGGTCAGCGGCGTGGCGCACCAGCCGCGCTGGGTCATGGCTTTCAGGCTGGCCGGGAATGGGCCCCGTCAGTGGAGATGGCAGTGGAGTAGCGAGTGTAGCCATAGGCTCTGGCGTGCTGCTGGTTGCGCTGCTGGTTGTGTTGCCTGAGGGTGGCAGGTTTTGGTGTTGATCTGGCATGAGGTGATTATACCCCTGTTTTTCAGGAGTGATATTCTCAGGCGACAGGTACCCTGAAGGATAAAAATGCACTATCCCACCACCAACGGCGATATCGAAGTTACCCGAGACGGCTATGTTGCCGTGGTTGAAATTCAGCGACCGCCCAACAACTTCTTTGATATCGATCTGATTCACACGCTTGCTGACGTGTTTGATGACCTTGATAAAAATAAAGAGGCGCGCGCTATTGTGTTGGCGAGTCAAGGCAAGCACTTCTGTGCGGGCAATAACTTTGGCGCAAAAAGTGCCGAGACGACTCACCCCGCAGCTATGGCGCTCGAGGGGGAGTTTAGCCCGCTGTACGCCGGTGCAGTTCGCCTATTTAGTAATAAAAAACCAATCGTCGGCGCTATTCAGGGGGCTGCGGTGGGTGGCGGGTTTGGCCTGGCATTGTTAGCCGACTTTCGGGTGGTGAGTCCGGCGGCACGGTTCACTGCAAACTTTGTGAAACTCGGCTTTCATCCCGGCTTTGGACTCACTCATACGTTGCCAAAACTGATTGGTCAGCAAAAAGCCAACCTGCTGTTTCAGACGGGGCGGCGTATTAATGGTGAGACGGCGCTCGCCTGGGGGCTGGCTGATGTTCTGACAGAAGCCGATTCGCTGCGGGCTGAGGCGATTACGTTGGCGGCCGAGATTGCTGAAAATGCGCCACTGGCGGTGCAGTCTGTTCGGGCGACGTTGCGCCAAGGGCTGGCTGACGCCGTGAAACACCAAACTGATCACGAGAACGCTGAGCAGGCGTGGTTAGGGAAAACTGCAGATCATGCGGAAGGGGTTAAAGCGGTTGCCGAGCGACGGCCCGGCAACTTCTTTGCGTCCTGACTGACTAGGGCTAGGCCGCTGGGGCTGCCTCACCGCCGGCCTTTTTCGAGGCAGCGGTTACTTCAGCAACGGCCGCTTTCAGAGCATCCAGTCGATTGGCGTAGCGCGTATCGCTTGGAATGCAGTGATCTGACCCCAGCCCGTCGAGCACATCAGCTACTTCTTCATTCATGCCGGTGACATAAACGGTCTTTCCCGCTTCTTTGGCGTCACAGGCGATGGTTTCCACCGCCCGCGCAGCCGACACGTCAATAAACGTCAGGCGTTCGAAGTCGAGCACAATTGCACTCGCATGCTCTTTAACTCGTTCGCGCACCTGGTGACCAAGATCAGCCGCCGCACCAAAGCTCAGCGGACCGGTGAAGTCGAAGAGAGTGACCTTATTGTTGCTGCTTGCAAGCAAGGCGAGTTCTTCCTCGGTGCCAGTGTTTATCTGCTGGGTAACCACCTCGTCGAGCTGTGTGTCTGCGAGGCGCTTGACGAAGGCCAGAGCCGCCATCACAACGCCGACGGCAACTGCGGTAATCAGATCAACAAACACGGTCAGTCCGAGAACGGTGGCCATTAGCACGAGGTCCCAGCGCGGGCCGCGGTGGGCCCGCTTCAGATAGGCCACATCAATGATGTCGTATCCGACCTTCACGAGAATGCCTGCCAATACGGCGTGCGGAATTTGCGCGGCGAGTGGCGCAAGGCTAAGCACAATGACCACTAGAACCACAGCGTGCAGCATGCCGGAGATTTTGGTTGAGCCGCCGCTGCGAATGTTGACAACGGTGCGCATGGTAGCGCCAGCACCCGGGATGGCGCCGAATAGACCAGCGATCGTATTACCGATGCCCTGACCAATCAGTTCTTTCTCAGAGTCATGACGAGTGCGAGTCATGTTGTCGGCCACCAGCGAGGTCAATAAAGAATCGATGGCACCCAGAATGGCCAAGATGAACGCTGCTTCAATGACGACCAGTATCGTGTCCTCAGTGAAGGTGGGGACTATGAAAGATGGCAGGCCCGTTGGAATGGCCCCGAGTACCGGTGCGCCTTGAAGTACTAGGCTCAGAAGCGTGCCAAGCACCAGTGCCGCGAGTGCACCGGGTAAAAACTTGCCCCAGTGGGTTGGCCAGAAGAAGACGATGCCCAAGGTAACCAAGCCAATAATCAGGGCGGCGAAGTTAGGATCGGCAATGGCACCGGGAATGGCCGTTAGGGCCGGTATGGTGCCGCCGTTTTCTGGCTCATGGCCAAACAGCCGGGCGAATTGCAGGGCAATAATGATGCAACCGATGCCGCTCATGAACCCTGAAATAACGGGGTAGGGTACCAGGCGGATGTATTGTCCGAAGCGCAAGACTCCAAAGATGATTTGCAGTACACCGGCTAGAACGACCGCTGCAAACACCAGTGCCGGGTTGCCTGACAACGATGCAAAAACACCGGCAAATACCACAACCATGGGGCCCGTTGGACCGGAGACATTGGTACCGGTGCCGCCAAACAGTGAGGCAAAAAAGCCCACAAAGATGGCACCCCAGATGCCGGCGATAGGGCCGGCTCCGGACGCTTCCCCAAAGGCAAGTGCGAGGGGTAGCGCCACTATGCCGGCAGTCAGGCCGCCAAATCCATCGCCGCGCAAATTTGAGGTATCGAAGAATTTCATCGTAGCTCTGTAACTCCGTAACTAGTGTTTTAGACAATGTTGCCGGCAAAATTGCCGGCAGCGAATCGCGAAGAATTAGCTCGAACAGTTGGTCATTTCAGCGGCCAGCTTGGCAACCTCAGCAGCATAGCGCTCTGAGACGGGTTCGAACGCATCGTCCTGTTCGTCGTAAGCGACAATGCCGCCAGTTTTAATGTCGTACACCCAGCCGTGGAGCTGAAGTTCTTTTTTCGCCAGCTTTGTCGCAACGGTCGGGTGTGTTCGCAAATGATTGAGCTGCAGAATCACGTTTTGTTGCAGCAACATTGCCATACGCTCCGACTCAGACAGATCTGAGCCCAGTTCGTTCACGATGTCGACTGCGGCTTTGGAGTATCCCAACCATTCGCGAACGTGTGGCAGACCGTCGAGGCCTTCTGGCGCCATCGCGCCTTTCATCGCCCCACATTCGGTGTGCCCGCAAACGACAATGTGCGGCACTTTCAACGCGGCAACCGCGAACTCGATTGACGCTGTCATGCCACCGGTGTGATTGGTGTGTGGTGGCACGATGTTACCCGCATTACGGCAGATAAAGAGCTCGCCGGGTTCGGTCTGGGTGATCATTGCTGTTTCGATGCGGGAGTCGGAACAGGTGATGAACAGAGCTTCTGGAGACTGACCTTCGCTTAGGTCTTCGAACAGTTTTTGTTTGCCTGGGAAGACTTCGGATTGGAAGCGAACAACGCCTGCTGCAAATTTTGGCATTCTGATTTCCTCTTTTAGGTAAAGCTGAGTAAAGGGTTTGGTAGCTAGTTTTAGAGTTTTCTCGTGGCCCTAGATTCTGCCGGAGCCTTCGCTACTTCGGTGGTCGTGGTACCGGCTGGTTCGGAGGTCGACCAGAGCCGTCTGGCGGTGTTTATTTTCGCCTGTGGAATCGTGGTGCCTCGGCCTTCGACAAAAGTGAGTGCCTCGAGTATCCAGCGGGCTATTTCGGGTTGTACCAGCGAGTAGATGTGGCGGCGGCCGTCACGTCGCTCACTTACGACTCTATGAACGCGCAGCTGGTTCAGGTGTTGGGACACCCTTGGTCCTGAAATTTCAAGCTTGCTGGCGAGCGTATTCACGTCACTTTCGTCTTGTGACAGCTCTTCAATCAGGCGTATGCGGTCTGGATGGGCAACCACCTTGAATATTTCGGCAAGCTCTTTGGCGACGGCGATTCTGCTGGGCATGGTGTTCTCCATTCGGAGGGTCGTCTGCGCGTTTTAAAGCGTTAACATCTAAATAAACATGCAGATAAATAGATGTGCAGATGATAGTTAAACGCCAGTGAAGAGCAAGTGAAAAATACTGAGCTGTCGAACACAGGGCGCTAACCTGTGCTCATTCTCGCTTCTTTTTGGGAGCTGGGGGTAGGGTCGTTTCAGGCGTGTCCGGCTGCTTTTGTCCGGCTCTTTTTTCTGCCAGGACTACTCGGCGAGTTCGGTGATTGCCTGATAGGTAGTGGTCTTCATGTCGGCGCGTAGTGGCCAGGGTGATGCCATGAGTTGGATCATCGCGATGGTGATGATCTCCTCTTGGGGATCAATCCAAAAAACCGTTCCTGCAGCGCCACCCCAGGCGTACTCGCCCACAGAGCTGATGGTGGCCGCGGCGGCTGGATCGGTCACAACACTGAAACCCAGACCAAAGCCAACCCCACTTGAACCCAACTGGCCAAGCGTTGGCGCTTCGCCAGACCCACTGGCGCCAATGGTGGCCGGCAGATGATTCAGAGTCATGTACTGCACGGTTTTGGGGCTAAGCAGGCGGGCGCCGTTGTAGCTGCCACCATTGCGTAGCATTTCGGCAAAACGCATGTAGTCCATGGTGGATGACACGAGGCCGCCACCGCCTGAGAACAGTGTGCCGGAGACGTAGTTGCCACGAGCGTCAGTGCGGAGGGTCACGTCGACCATTGTGCTGTTCTGGGGGTCCCAGCCGTGATTGGGCAGGAACCGCTCGCGCTTGTCGGCGGGCACGTTGAAGAAGGTGTCTTCCATACCTAGCGGCGCAAAGATTCGTTCGGCGAGGTAAACATCGAAAGCCACGCCGCTTATGCGTTCAACCGCCAGCCCAACAAGGTCGGATGCAACGCTGTAATGCCAGCGTGAACCGGGCTCGAACTGCAGCGGAAGGGCAGCGACCCGGGTGGCGAAATCGCTGAGGTCTTTGGCCTCGAAAATCTTTGCCGCCTGGTATTGCTGGTCAACAGCGTCACGAGGATCAAAACCGTAGGAGAAGCCGGCGGTATGAGTCAGTAGTTGCTGCATGGTTACGGCAGTTTTTGCCGGCGTGGGCTCGCCGTCAGGGTTGTACACCATTAGGTCTTTCAGCTCGGGGATGTATTTGTGGGCGGGGTCGCTCAGTTGGAACCGGCCCTCTTCGTAGAGCATCATCAACGCGACAGCGGTGATGGGTTTGGACATGGAATAGATGCGGAACAGCGCGTCTTTTTCCAGCGGCCGGGTGTCAGTCAGCCCGCGTTGCCCCGTGGCTTCGAAGTGCACAATTTTGCCGTTACGGGAAACCATAGTGATCATGCCTGGTACGCGACCCTCAGCCACATAGCGTTCGCCCAGTGCCGTAACACGTTCGAGACGAGAGCTCGACATGCCTTCCTTTTCCGCTTTGACGGACGGCACATCTTTGCCCAACGCCGGTACCGTCAATAGGCTGAGCACGATGGCCGCCGGGGCGCCGAGTGCAGCGAGCGAGCGGATTTTGTTGAAGGGGGCTTTAGAGAAGAGGGTCATCACGGTTAGTGCGCTCCTTATTACTGTTGAATCAGCCAGCGTTGTTGCTGGCGCGTTAGCGTCTGTTGGGCGGCTGGAGTCAGATTACGCTCCGTAGTGCGGTTGCCATGCGCTGCGCGATGACGGCCGTGTCGTAACGTGCCTGTGCCAATGCTCGGCCTGCCTGACCGAGTCGGTTGCGTAAATCCGCGTCATCGATTAGCGCGATCAAGGCGCTTTCCCATGATGCGTTGTCGGTTGGTGCAAAACCGATGTTCTCACCAGCCAACAGTTGCGCATTCACGCCTACTGGGGATGCTACCACGGGTTTAGAGCAGGCCATGTATTGCAAGGCCTTGAACGCGCATTTGCCGCGCTCCCAATCGCCATCAAGCAGCGGCATGATGCCGATGTCGAAGCCTTGAACTTCTGTCACTTCGCTGTCTGGGTGCCACGCCGACCAGCTTAACTGGGCCGGTGGGATCGTTGCGAGCTCGGGTGCTTTGTCACAAACCACATGCAGGCGTGTCTTTGGTCGTGCGTTGAGTACCTTTTTTAGGGCCGGCTCGATCAATTGCAAATAGTGCAGATTGGTTTTGCTGCCTGTCCAGCCGATGGTGACAGTCTCTGAATCAGGGGCTAATTTTGTTGAGGGTTGGAAGCGGCGAGTATCGATACTGGTTGGTAACAACTGTACGTTGCTGTGCCACTGGCTAAACCAGTCGGCAAGGAATGGGTTGCCGGCAAGAACCAGCGCTGCGGACTTCGCCAGACGCTTGGTGGGCTTGCCGGCGCGGTGTAGAAAAATAGCGTCGTCGACATCGAGCACGCGCGGAGCGCCGGTTAAGCCTTCCAGGGTATACAGCGTAGAAATCAGTTCCCGCTGTAACAGGGTGACATCGTGGGACCGGCTCGCTGCAATGCCGGGCAGGCGGGCCGTGAGCGCCGCAGGCAACCATAGTCCCCTACGCCAGAGCCCAGTCGGCGGGTATTTGCCCACCGAGGGGATGTATTCGTTAAGAGTAATGCCGCGTAGTGCGAGGTCGGCTGTCAGCGCGCGCACCCGAAAACGCGCGGACGGAACGTTCTTGCCGCCGGTTAAGGCCGCCACGCGCAAGGGCGTCTGTGTTGTCGCTACGCAATCATTGAAGAGTGCGCCAGAGCCACGAGGCGTGTCTGGTTCGCAGGGGGTCAACGGGCGTGGTTGCCAAGTGGTTTGGGTGTAAGTAGTTGGGGTGTAGGTGGTTGGGCAGCAGCTGGCTCGGCTGCTGGTAACGACGCGGTGGCGATGGCCAGTAGTTCATTGCCGCACAGTGGATCGCGCAGGCGCATCAGGGCCTCCAACCATTCGTCGAGTTCAGCCAGCACCAGCGACGGCAGTGCTGCCAGATTGCCTTTGCCGGCAGTCAGGCGTTGCGCATCAAGGCTTGCCCTGTAGGAGCTGCGGGTGCGACCGGTCGTGCTCAACTCTTGCACGCTCAGACCGCCGTTTATAAGTGCGGTGCGGAGCGCCGGTGGTGTGAAAATTTGCAGGTGGCGGGGTGGCTCAAGACCACGCCAATGGCGTTGCCAGCGATCGTGTCCGAGTCCGGCCAGATTCGGCGTCATCACTATTAGCTTGCCGCCGGGTTTTAGCAGGTGATTGCACAGCGCGAGTTCCGCGACGGGTTCGGGGACGTGCTCAAGAACATGCTTTAGCACAATGGCGTCAAAGCTTGCCGGCGCAAAATTTTGGGCGGCCAAGGTTCCTGAGCGTACATCGAGATCGCGCGAGCGCGCGGCCATGACCGCGTTGTCGTCGAAGTCGGTGCCAGTGACTTGCCAACCAAAGTTTTGCATGCGGCTGAGAATTTTGCCGCTGCCGCAACCCACTTCTAACAGCTGCGGTCTGGCAGTTGGCGAGCTAGTGGTTGCCTGCAGTTCCTGTGGTGCATGCAAGTAAAAGGCGGCTGCTGCGAAATCGGCTCGATGCCCGGGCAGCAGTGTAATCAACCACGACAGAACGCTCGATAGAGTGGACTCGAGCACAGGCCGTGGTGCAGGTGTGTAGCCGAACCGGCGAGCCTGATAGCGTTCGCGAGCGCCATGCCAAAGGTTGTGCAAGAACGTCATTGCCCCGTTGCCATCCCCGGCTGACATACCGTCCGTGGCGTTTACGGGGCCGTGATCGGGTGAGTGTGTGTGGTAGCTCTCGTAGGCGGCCAGTATGTCTGCAGAGGTTGGTGGGGGTTGCAGACTGCCCAGGCCGCAGTCGGGCTCGCTGCAGCGGTGCAGGTGCCAAACTCCAATCGAGCCATACAGGTCATCGTGTAAATTCGGGTGCAGGAGGTCGGTTGGAGATCCGCACAGGGGGCATTTAGGTCGCACCGCTAGCCTTTTGGTCCGTTGCCAATAATCTGAGTGTCCAACAGCTGTTTGACCTCAGTAGCTGACAACCCGGCTTCGCCGAGCACTTCTTCAGTATGTTGGCCAAGCGTTGGTGACGGACCCCGTGGTTTGACGTCAGCATTGGCAAACCGCATGGGGATGTTCACCGTGCGGTAACTGCCAAGCGTGTCGTGGGCGATTTCCGGGAACAAGCCCAGGGCATGGGCCTGGGGATCAGCAGCGACTTCATGCAACCCCATCACTGGGCCCCAGATGACCTTGGCCTCGTCGAAGATCGGACCCCATTCGTCGCGACTTTTTTTCGCCAGCGCGTCGTCGACGATCTGGGTGAGCTCAGCCATTCGCCGGTAGCGATCTTTGGGGGTGGCAAAGTCTGGGTTGTCGAGCAGGTCGCCGCGACCGATGGCGGTGGCAAACTTTGGCCAGGCCGCAGGCTCGGGCATGTTGAACACAATCCATTTGCCATCCCCGCAGGGGTAGCGGTTGGCGGTTGGCGTCAGCATTTCGCTGCGCGAACGTTTGCGTACGGGGGCCCGATCGACAGCGGTGACGGAGAAGTCAGTGGCTTGGGTCCAGATGGCTGTTTCGAACAACGAGGTTTCAACCGCCTGGCCTTCGCCGGTGCGTTCAGCTTGGCGCAACGCGGCGAGCATCGCGGCGACAAACGCCATGCCGGTGGTGTGATCGCCTTGCGCGGGGCGCGCCATAGGCACCTCACCGTCATCGCCTTCGCGCATGGAATCGTAGAGCCCAGAGCGGCCAAAAAACGCGGTCACGTCATAGCCGGGACGCCAAGCTTCGGGGCCGTCGGTGCCGTAGCCCGTGAGGGTAGCGTGCACCAGCCGAGGATTGAGCGTGAACAGATGCTCTGGGTGCAACTGAAACTTCTCTTGCCGACGCTGCAGCAGATTGCACATGAAAATATCGGCTTTTTTGACCAGCCGGTGTACGAGTGCCATGCCTTCAGGCGTATCGAGGGCCACGGCAATGGAGCGCTTGCCACGGTTATCGACGTCAAACTGAAAGTCGTATGCGGCGACGTCTGCGTTATCGATTTTGGGCGGACGGGACATATCCCGCATGGGGTCGCCGGTGAGGGGCTCAATCTTTATGACGGTTGCGCCGAGATCAGCCAGCATCGCTCCCGCGCTAGGGGCGGCCATCCAGTTGTCTATTTCGAGTACGGTAATGTCGTCGAGCGGTGCGGTCACAGATGTTCCCCAGTAATACGGCCAAGCGTCGTATTATGCATTAATAGGCTGGGGACTCACCCCAGCTATTGGCCCCGCAAAAACTCATCCACCGCAGTGCGATCCGGAATCGAGCTTGCGGCGCCCGCTGAGGTTACTGCCAGTGCGCCGGCGGCACTGGCCTGGGCCAGAGCGTCGGCAAAACTCGCTCCGAGTGACAACCCGGCTAGCAGATAGCCCGTGAAGGCGTCACCAGCAGCGGTCTCATCAACCGGTGACACTTTGTGAGCGGGCAAAAATTCGAAGGCAGACCCGCCGACCGGCAAATAGTGCAGTCCTGAGCCACCCAGAGTAAGCACAGACGCCGCCTGGGGGTAATCGTGCTGCAGTGCCGCCATGACATCCTCTTGGGTTGCCTTGCCGGTCAGGGCAGCCGCCTCGTGTAGATTCAACACAAATAACCGCACTGCATCCATTGAATAGCCTTGAATGCGCTCGTCTGGCGGTGCGATGTTGAACGCTACGGCTAAGTTCTTTTGCGCCGCCTGAGTGAGCACATAATCAAGCTCGTTAATTTCATTTTGCAGCAGCAGCCAGTCTTCCGGACCCACGGTGTCGAGCACGCTGTTGATGTAGTCACGGCTGAGGGACCGGTTGGTGCCGCCGTTGATCACAATTGAATTTTCGCCCGCGTCGTTGACCTGGATCAGGGCGTGGCCGCTGGCACCGTCTAAAACCTGAACCTGATCCACATTGGCGCCAGCACTCTGCAGCAGATCGAGCAGCCAGGTTGCGTCTTTGCCAATGGCACCGGCGTGGGCTACTTCTGCTCCAGCTTTGGCTGCAGCGAGTGATTGATTCAGGCCTTTGCCGCCGGGAAATACGTCATAACTTTTAGCGGCAACGGTTTCACCAGGGCCTGCCAGAGCGGTCACCCGATAGACATGATCGACACACAGTGAGCCCAGATTGATGATGCTGATGGTGGCGATCCTCTCGATTAGTGGCGCGAATTGGCAGCTGGATAAACTACGGGGCTGCCGCTGTTTGGTTAGTTTGAGGTTTTGTTGCCCGCTAGGCTAGCATCGGTGCTCAACAAACGAGGGGCGAGCCATGCTGGAAGACGAAGTCATTATCACCACAACATCGGGTGCGATGAACACCTTTGTCGTGCGACCGGACGAGGAGGGGCCGTTTCCGGTGGTGTTGTTCTATATGGACGCGCCCGGCAAGCGCGAAGAGTTGCATGACATGGCCCGGCGAATCGCCAGTGTCGGCTACCTGGTGGTCCTACCCAATCTCTACTACCGCGAGGCGCCAGAGTTTGTCATGGAGTGGAGCGAGGCGGGTCGGAAGGCGATGTTTGATCTCACCAAGCACTTGAGTATCGAGCTCATTATGGATGACACGCTGCACTTGCTGGATTTTGTCGATAATCACATCGACGCCAATGCCACCCGGGTGGGTGCCGTGGGTTATTGCATGAGTGGTCCCTTTGTATTTGCCGCGGCGGGTCAGTTTCCCGAACGGATTAACTGCGCTGCGTCGATCTATGGCGCTAACCTGCTGACCAAGCGCGACGACTCACCGCATTTGAGCGCGGCACGCATTACGGGCGAAATGTATTTTGCCTGCGCCGAGATTGATCATTACGCCCCCGTGGAAGTGATTGAAGAGTTGCAAGCCCATCTCGAGAGCCTGCCCATTGATGCCCGTCTTGAGTGGTATCCCGGTGCTGAGCATGGTTTTGCTTTTCCGGGTCGCGAGGGCATTTTTCATAAGCCGAGTGCCGAACGTCACTGGGCTCGGTTGTTTAGTCTGTTCCGGCGCAACCTCCAGGCAGAAGGGCCGTTGCTGTTGGCTGCTGATGGTGGGGTCTGAGCGCGGTGACTCCAAGCCCTCCAGAGATGCCGTTTGCCCAATCAACTGTGGTTCTCCAGTCGCACCGCCAACCGTTACCGCACACCTGGCTTGAACCCTGTATGGCGTCGGTGCGCAGCTGGGCCGAGGCACGCGGTTTTGGCTATCGGTTTGTGCATGATGAACTGTTTGATTTGCTGTCAGAACAAGAGCGAGCGATCTGCACAGCACAACCGGTGGTGGCCTCTGATCTGGCCCGGCTGCGACTGTGTCAAAAAGTGCTCGCCCAGGGGGCATCACGAGTGGTCTGGTGCGATGCGGATAGTTTGGTCATCGACGCCGCAGCTGTTGAATTGTTGCCAGATGGTTGTGCGTTTGGTCGTGAGCTGTGGTTGCAAGAGGCGCCGGCAGATAACCCTGGACGGCCGCGTCTGTATAAGAAAATTCACAATGCGTTTATGCAGTTTTCGGCGGCAGATCCCGTACTCGATTTTTATGAGTTTGCGGCGACTCGCATGCTCGCCAAACACGGCGCCAATGCCCAGGCGCGATCTGATCAAACCGACAACCCCATGGTTGCGCAGTTTCTCGGCCCCAAGTTCTTGAGTCATTTGCACAACGTGGTTGATTTTCAGGTGTTTGAACACGCCCAGGTCATGAGCCCGCTGCTGGCGCACGCGCTGCTCGAGCGTGATCCCAAACTCCTCGATCGATATTGTTCGTCGTGGCAGACCCCGGCGGCGGTGTTGAACCTTTGTGCCTCAGAAGTGGTGCGCGGCAGTCTTCATGACGCGCAGATGCAGGCCTTGATTGAGGTGCTGCTGGCTGCCGGGGCGGATGCCTTCTCGCCACCGTCGTCAGTCGGGGCAAAGACAGGTGACCGAGGTGTCGACTTCGGTAGGATAGTGGTGGGGATTAAACAGGGAGACTGAGAATGGACCTTGGAGTCTGTGTGGCGTCGCATATCAGCGACGTCGACTATGTAGTGCGCGCGGAAGAACTGGGTTTCAGCCACGCTTGGCTGGCTGACAGCCAGATGCTCTGGTCTGACTGCTACGCTACGCTCGCCGTTGCGGCAACCCGTACATCGCGCATAAAGCTTGGCACCGGGGTGGCCGTTGCTGGCACGCGTCCGGCGCCGGTGAATGCAGCCGGCATTGCGACTATCAATGCGCTGGCACCAGGCCGAACCTTCTTTGGTGTGGGCGCTGGCAATACGGCCATGCGAGTAATGGGCTTGCCACCGCAACGCATTAAAGATTTTGATGGCTACCTTGAAACGATTCGGCCGTTGCTGCGAGGCGAGGAAGGGCTGTTGTCGTTGCCCAAGGGTTCGGGGGTATCGCCGGTCGTGCACATCATGCCCGATAAGGGTTTTGTGAATTTTGCAGACCCTATTCCGATGTATGTGTCTGGGTTTGGCCCAAAATCTCTGGCGTTAGCCGGTAAGCACGGTGATGGGGCCGTGCTGGCACTGGCGGCCAATCCCGACGCCATGCACTCGATGTGGCATTACCTTGAAGAGGGCGCGCGCGGTGTCGGGCGCAGGCTCGATCGTCAGAGTTTTTATACGACGGCGCTCACTGCGATGGTTGTGCTTGATGAGGGGGAGGCGATTGATTCCCCGCGAGTTAAAGCGGAATGTGGTGCGATGGCGATGGCTGCCATTCACTACAGCTATGATCAGTGGCGTAACTTTGGTCACCAGCCGCCCAACCATCTCGCCGAGATTTGGGAAGACTACACCTCGATGCTTGAGCAGGTGCCCGAAGAGCGACGGCATCAACGCATTCACGCCGGGCACAACTGCTGGGTGCTGCCCGAAGAAGAAAAATTTCTCACCCCCAAAGTACTCACCAGTAGCTCCCTTATTGGCACCCGTGATCGGTTGCTGGAGCAGTTGTCTGAGCTCGCTGGTGCCGGCTTACATCAGGTGATGGTGCTGCCGAACTTCGACACCCGCTATGAAAATATCGAACGCATTGCACGGGATTTAATGGGCGAGGCGAGGGCATTTTAGCGAGCTCGTTGGCAGCATCAGATCCAAACATTACGCAAACAAGTGACTTAGACAGGATGATAATTAGTGAAAGACTTTAACGACAAGCTGGCCGTAGTGACCGGTGGTGGCACAGGTATGGGGCGTGAGCTGGTGTTGGCTTTAGTGGCTGACGGTGCGCGGGTTGCGATGTGTGATGTTATGCAGGACAACATGGATGAAACGGCACGGCTTGCCGCGCAGGTCAACAGCGCCGCTAAGGTGACCAGTCATTTGTGTGACGTCAGCAACGAAGACGCGATGAATCAATTTCGCGACGACGTCATGGAGGTGCATGCCACCGATCACATTCACCTGTTGTTCAATAACGCAGGCATTGGTGGCGGCGGTAGTTTTGTTGCCGGCGAACGCGACGACTGGGAGCGCACCTTTGGCGTGTGCTGGTACGGCGTGTACTACGGCTCGCGAGCATTCTTGCCCTTGCTGATCGCAAGCGACGAAGGTCATATCGTCAACACCAGCAGCGTCAACGGCTTTTGGGCAAGCATTGGTCATATGGTGCCGCATACGGCCTACGCGGCCGCCAAGTTTGCGGTGAAAGGCTTCACTGAGGCGCTTATCAATGATCTGCGCTTAAACGCGCCTCACGTTGGCGTCAGTCTGGTTATGCCCGGTCACATTGGCACCTCAATCGCCATCAACTCAGGCAAGGTGCTGGGCCACAATTCGCCACAAGAGATGACCGCGGACGAAATTCAGATCGCCCGCGAGCGAATGATTGCCGCGGGGTTGCCCGTGGATAACGAGCCCGATGATCACATTCGGGCCGCGCTTGCGGCGGGTGGTGAGTCGTTCCGCGACAACGCACCGATGACCGCGGCTTCCGCAGCTAAGGTTATTCTCGACGGGGTTCGGGAGAATCGCTGGCGAATTCTTGTTGGCGACGACGCCGCTGCGCTCGATCGTCATGTGCGTACTGACCCGGAAGCTGCCTATGATTCTGACTTTATGGATCGATTGCTTGCTGAGGGGCATTTTGGTGGCCTGAGTTCAGCAACCAATCTCCGCACGGAACAAGGCAGCTGATGTTGGACCAGACGCGAACGACCTGTGCCACCCAGCAGAGCTATTACGACCTTTGGTCGTCAAGCAATCTTGAAACCCTCACACCCACCCAACTTGCAGAGCAGGGCGGCCGGTTAGCTGACCGTGCGGCCTGGGTGTTTGTTGGCGCTTACCAAGGCGCTATGCGCCAGTGTTTTGGCCAACTCAGGGCGCGAGCGGGCTGGTCGAGTTATCTGGTGAGCGAGTCTCGTGACGAATCCCGCGCACCCACCTGTGCCCTCCGACAAGCCACGGCCGGCGCAGACGGTTTTGATCTCCAGGGGACAAAGAGTTGGGTCGCTGCACGCTCCCATCTCTCAACGCTGGTGGTTAACGCAAGCCTAGAATCTGGCAATACAGCTGACGTTGTCGTGCCGGTGAATACTAAGGGTGTGGAACTCATAGAAAAACCCAGCGGTCGGTTTTTACCAGAATTGGCGGTCGGTCAGGCGCGCTTTGATCAGGTCACGCTGCCTGGGAGTGCACTTATTGAAGGCACTGATAGCCATGTAGCCCTGTTTGGACTGATAGAGGCGCGCTGTTTGCTTGTTGCGCTGGCCGGGCATTTCAACGAGCTGGTTCCCGCCGCTGACGAACCCGGCGAGGCCCTGTTGCTCGCGAGTGGTCTGACCACGGCCGAGCTTGGGCAGTCTGGGTCAATCAAGATATTATTGGAATCCATGACGCTGTTGGCAGACTGGTTCTCCGGCTGGGCTGATAGCGATGTCGTGGGCACGGGCGCCGCTGAAGTTGGACACTTACGGACGGTGCAGGCGCGTTGGGCTGACGACCGTCGGTTGCTGGAGATGCACCGGCCCCTCCTTGAAAAAAAGCTTGAGAAGCGTCTAAAGGTTGACAACTGAGGCCAGCGCTCGGCTCAGGCGTAGGTCATTAAAGCCCACGCCAAGCAAAACTTTTTCCAATCCCGCTGAACTCAGCGTTGCGGGATGTGTCCTACTTTTTCACGGTTCACATGACTACTGGAGCAGCGCCATGACAACACCGATACCCGAGCAGGACAGCGTTCAAGAGCTTGGTTCTGCGAGCGACACCGACGCGGGCAGTT
The DNA here is from genome assembly GCA_023300545.1 of Pseudomonadales bacterium. Lineage (GTDB taxonomy): Bacteria > Pseudomonadota > Gammaproteobacteria > Pseudomonadales > Azotimanducaceae > JALZVT01. The sequence continues at coordinate 3,634 of JALZVT010000057.1, read as the reverse complement.
CGAGCAGCAATCTAAATCGAATTATCGGCTTTGCTGTGGTGTTGGCTTTGTTGGCCATCGCTGCCTTTGCCTTGCCGATTAGTGAGTGGCTAACCGCATTGATTGAGTGGATCGGGGCCAATAAAGGCATTTCCTGGCTGGTCTTTATCTTTGTCTACATCTTCGCCACGGTATTGCTCCTGCCTGGCTCCCTGCTAACGTTGTCAGCGGGTTTCCTGTTTGGTTTGCCGTTGGGCTTTGTTCTGGTTTCAGCCGGCAGTGTCATTGGTGCTTGCTGTGCCTTTTTACTCGGACGCTATTTTGCGCGCGATTGGGTGGCGCAAAAAATTGCGGGGAACGCCAAGTTCAATGCCCTCGATAACGCCGTGCGGGACAAAGGCTTTGTTATTGTGCTGTTGACGCGCCTGTCGCCGGTCTTTCCGTTCAACCTGCTGAATTACGCGTTAGGCATTACCGGCGTTAAGTTTAGAAGCTACGCACTAGCGAGCTGGTTGGGCATGATTCCAGGCACTGTTCTTTTTGTGTATCTCGGCTCGGCTGCGCAGAACCTTGCAGAGATATTTAGCGGTGAGGCGGCTAGCGGTAACAATTGGCTGCTCTATGTTGGTCTTGTAGCTACTTTGATTCTCACCGTGCTGATTACCCGTTTCGCCACCCAGGCGCTTAACACTGAACTCGAGGCAAACTCATGAGCGACGCACCTTCCACTGACACCGTCACAAGTTCTGGGGCGGCAAGCTACCCAGGCGCCGACTTTGATAAAATCTGGCAGAGCGCGCTTAAACCAGACGATTACCAAAATCCAAAGCCGCAAGAGAAATACCACCTAGCCATAGTGGGGGCCGGACCTGCTGGGTTGATTACGGCGATTGGTGCCGCCGGTTTGGGTGCAAAGGTTGCATTGATTGAACGCCATACCATGGGTGGCGATTGCCTGAACGTGGGTTGTGTGCCGTCCAAGTGTTTGCTTGACTATTCCAAAAAACACCCCGGTGATTTTGACGGCGCTTTTGCCTGGTTGCGTGAAGTGCGTGCAGGTATTGCTCCGCACGATAGCGTGACGCGTTACACCGAACTGGGTGTTGATGTGTTCATGGGTGACGCCGCCTTTACCGACGACGGCACGTTGTCTGTCGATGGCACTCAAATTAAGGCGCGCCGATATGCGATGTGCACGGGCGCCAGTGCCTTGGTACCGCCGATTCCCGGCCTGCGCGAAAGCAATCCTCTCACCAACGAAAGCGTGTTTGAGCTGCGCGAGAAACTCAACAGCATTGCCATTCTTGGTGCTGGCCCTATTGGCTGCGAACTGGCCCAGGCATTTGCTCGCCTTGGCGTCGAAGTGCATCTGTTTGAAATGGCGGATCGTGTGCTGGGACCTGAGTCACCGCGAGCGAGCGCGATTATTGGCGAGGCGCTGGTTGCTGCTGGTGTTCATGTTCACCTGGGCAGTGGCGTAGAGTCTGCGATTGCCGACGGCAATGGTGTGGTGATTAAAAATGGCAAGGGCGAATACCGCACCGACCGCGTATTGGTAGCGCTAGGGCGCCGACCCAACACGGCAGACCTAAATCTTGCCGCCGCCAATGTCGAGATGGACGAGCGGGGGTTGATCAAGGTTGATGAAAAGCTGCGCTCCAGTAATAGCGCGGTTTTTGCGGCTGGCGACTGCACCGCTAAATTGCAATTTACGCACCACGCTGACGCCCAGGCGCGAGTTGTGGTTCAAAATGCTTTGTTTGCGCCAACGGCCACGGTCACGGGGTTTGTGGTGCCGCACTCGACCTACACTACGCCAGAGGTTGCCTCGGTGGGTGAAAGCGAGGCGAGTCTTGCCGAGTCGGGCACTGAATACGACACCTATGAGGTCGCGTTCAACGAACTCGACCGCGGCCGCGCCGAAGCTGATAACACCGGCTACGCCCAGGTGTTTTGTGCGAAAGGCAGTGACCAAATTCTGGGTGCCTCTATTGTCGGCCACGACGCGGGCGAGCAATTGGCGCCTCTGTGCCTGATGATGAGCAATAAGCTGGGATTGGGAGCAGCCGCCAAAACGATTTTGGCCTATCCAACACGCTCGGAGTATCTGAAACGTCTTGGGGATGCCTATAATCGGACTCGATTTACGCCTCTGGCTCAGCGCATCACCAAATTCTGGTTCAAGCTGACCGCCTGATGGGCTAACTATTCCCAAGCACCGGCCCGGGGGCCAGGAGAACAACAGATTTGACCCAGTCCCCGGATTCGACCCACGCAAAAAACCAGCGTACGCCTGATGGGCGACCTGGTTTTACCCGTACCACAGCCATTGCCGTGGTGATGGCCAACATGGTGGGCACTGGCGTGTTCACAAGCCTCGGTTTTCAGCTTGCTGATATTCGGTCGGTGTTTGTGCTAATGCTGTTGTGGGTGATCGGCGGACTAGCGGCGCTCTGTGGCGCGCTCTGTTACGCCGAGCTTGGGGCCGCTTTGCCGCGATCGGGCGGCGAGTATAATTTTCTGAGTCGAGTGCTGCATCCGGGCGTGGGCTTTGTTGCCGGTTGGGTGTCAGCAACTATTGGTTTTGCAGCACCCTCAGCGCTGGCAGCGATCACCTTTGGGGTTTACTTCTCCAGCGTCTTCCCGCAGTTCAATAACACGGTGCTGGCCTGTGTGCTGGTGGTGGCATTGACCTTGCTGCACAGCATTTCACATCGTTACAGCGCGGCGACCCAGGGGGCATTTACCTGGCTGAAAGTGTTGCTCATTATCGGCTTTTGCGCACTAGCGCTGTGGCTGGCGCCGGCCCATCAGAATGTCTCTCTATTGCCCCAGGCGGGGGATGCAAAACTGCTCACTGGCGGTGCGTTTGCGGTGTCGTTGATTTATGTGAGCTACGCCTACACAGGGTGGAACTCAGCCACCTATCTCAGCGGCGAACTGGTTAACCCACAGCGCGATCTGCCGTGGATTTTGACCGTAGGCACCATCACGGTATTGGTGCTGTACCTCATGTTGAACTACACCTTTCTCGCTGTGGCACCGATGGATGCGATGGTGGATCAGGTTGAGGTGGGTTATGTCGCCGCCAATTACGCCTTTGGTGATGGTGGTGCCCGAGTGATGGGCGTGTTGCTGTCGTTGCTGCTGATCTCGACCGTCAGTGCAATGGTTATCGCTGGTCCGCGAGTGTTGCAAATGGTGGGCGAAGATTTCCCACTGTTTGGTGCGCTGGGCAGTACTGATGGTGGACTGCCGCGAACGGCGATTATTGTGCAGTCGGTTATTACGCTTGCATTTATTGTGTCAGCCTCCTTCGAGGCAATATTGGTGTTTGCCGGCTTTACGCTAGCAGCCAATACCATTGCGGTGGTGTTGTGTCTGTTCATTCTTCGAGCCCGCGAACCGGACCTGCCACGACCCTTCAAAGTACCGCTGTATCCGTTGCCGCCATTGATTTACCTGGCCATTACGTTGTGGACACTTTATTACGTGGTGCAATCAGCGCCGCTGCAGGCGCTGTATGGATTGTTGATCTTTGTTGCCGGCGCCGTAGCCTACGTACTGACGCTTGCCATTCAAAAACGCGCCGCGACGCGATCAGCCTGAGTACAGTGCGTATCGGCATTGATCTAGGCGGCACCAAGATCGAGGG
>JALZVT010000056.1 GCA_023300545.1 Pseudomonadales bacterium | reverse complement strand
TGCGGACACCTTGGTCTTGATAAGCTACCCTTCACCCAACCAGTCGTTCAGCCGCCAACAGTAATTCCTGTGTTGGTCTAATTTTCACACTCCCGCTCGAAACCGCGGTACGACCTAAGGAGGCCCAGCGCCATGGCGCAGATTGGGAGCAGCAATTTCAGCGGGATGTTCGATAACCCCGAACTGCTGCGACTGCTCTTCGACATCAATCCAACGCTGGTCTTTGTGAAGGACAGGCAGGGTCGGTTTATCTATGGCAATGCCACCTTTGCCGAGCTCTACAGCTGCGGAGTCGAGGACTTGCTCGGCAAGACCGACGCTGATTTCAACCCTCATGTCGATGAAATCGAATCGTTTTTGGAACACGACCTAAAGGTCATGGACAGCGGGGAAGACTTATTTATCCCCGAAGAAAAAGTCACATCACCTAATGGGAAGTCGGTTTGGCTGCAGACCATCAAACGGCCGTTGGTCGAAAGTGACGGTTCTTGTAACCATTTGCTCGGTGTTAGCGTAGACATCACGACACGGGTATTGGCCGAAGCCCGAAGCAAGCAGCTGCAGGAACAAATTCATCACTATGAGCGTCTTGAGTCGCTCGGCACTATGGCCGGTGGAATCGCGCACGATTTGAACAACATCCTCGGCCCATTGGTTGGGTATCCGTCACTGATTCGCGAGGAAACGAAAAACACCAAGGTTCTATCTTATTTGGATGAAATGGAGCGCTCCTCTGAACGAGCCATCACCCTCATTGGCGATCTGCTAACCATGGCTCGACGGGGGAACTACCAAGCAGCGCCAATGCGTGTCGAGAGCTGCGTTGTTGATTTTTTGCGTTCCGCCGCGATGGACGAAATCCGCTCCGCCCATCCAGGCGTTGAACTGGTGCTTGCGCTTGATAAGGAGCTACTCGCTGTTTTGGGCTCAGAAACCCACGTCCATCGTGTTCTTCTCAATCTCGCCAAGAACGCATTCGAGGCGATCGACGGTGTTGGCCGCGTTGCTATTGCAACCCGCGTTGAGGCTCACAACAAGCCAGTGGCCGGGTTCGACGAGTCTCCTAATGGACGCTTTGTTGTCATCGAGGTCTCAGATACCGGTGTCGGTATTCCCGAGGCAGACAGAGGGCGAATCTTCGACCCCTTTTATTCCAGGAAGATCGGTATGGCCGGTGGCACCGGTCTGGGACTGGCCATGGTCTACGGGGTGGTCAAAGACATGAGTGGCTCGGTGGAAGTCTCTGCTGCGACTGGGGGCGGTAGCACCTTTACCGTACGCTTGCCGGTGGCTGAACGCATGGCGAACGAAACAACAGAGACATTGTGGGACTACCGCGGTAACGAGCGGATTCTGGTGATCGACGACCTGTCGTCTCAGCGACAGCTCGCGACGCGACTACTGGGTGCACTGGGCTATCGTGTGCGGACGGCGGCTAATGGGGCCGAGGCTCTAGAGATCTGCAAGGCGAGCAAACAGCCCATTTCTCTGGCGATTATCGATATGCTTCTCGGCGACGGACCCGATGGTGTTGAGGTGTATCGAACCTTGCGCCGTCATTTTCCCGATCTACCGTGCATCATCGTTAGTGGGTTTTCCGAAAGCGAGCAGGTTCAGGCTGGGCTAGCCGAAGGGGTGACCGCGTTTGTACGCAAACCCTATACCCAGGCTGTGCTTGGGGCGGAAGTCAGAAAAACGCTCAACCGAACCACCGCTTAGAGCCGAAACTGCACGCCAGCCATAAACCACACCTGATCGTTACGCCGGCTTCCACTACGCGTACTATCCGTCACCAACAGACACTAGCTCGTGAATTCCTATGAAAAAAGTCATTCCTCTACTTTTCGCAATTCTAAGCGCCCTCCCCACTGCCGCTGAGCAACAGCCGCTCGTTACTGCATTGGAAGTGGATTATCTGCCAACTGCAGACTATGCCGACGCCAAAGACAGACTCGATATCTACATGCCCGAAAACGCAAAGGGTGCCCCCGTAGTCGTCTTTTTTCACGGCGGTGGCCTATTGTTCGGCGACAAGAGCCAAGGACAAAGCGTCGCGACTCGACTGGTGACTAAGGGTATCGGCCTGGTGTCTGCCAACTATCGGCTCTCACCGGGAGTGAAGCACCCCGCACATGTTCAGGACGCAGCCGCCGCGACGGCTTGGGTACACCACAACATCGCCAAGTACGGCGGCGACCCTGAAAAACTGTTTGTTGGTGGACATTCTGCCGGTGCCTATCTGGCCGCCCTACTCGCACTGGACCCACAACACCTACTGCCACACGACATGACGTTGTCAGATATTCGAGGCGCTATTCCGGTCAGCCCCTTTCTCTATGTCGAAGAGACCGCCAAAGATCGACCCAAATCAGTTTGGGGCGAAGTACCGGTAGACTGGTTGGCAGCTTCCGTTACTCCGCATATCGCAGCGGGCAAGCCACCTATGATGCTTATCTATGCTGACGGTGACGATGCATGGCGGCGTGCACAGAACGAAAAGCTCGCGCTCGCGCTCACCATGAGTGGTAACAAAGCTATCAGCGCAATTGAGGTTCCTAACCGAGTTCACACATCGCTAATTTCTGAGATGAACGCCGCCGACGATCAAATCGGTAAGCTGGTAGCAGCCTTCATCGCGGAGCATGCGGCGGTCAGGCACGCTCATTGACCGGTATTCTATCCAGCCGAGATCGGCGACTGCTTCTTGGTCTGAACTAAAGAGCCTCGGGTTAACTCAGAGGAGGACATCTATTCGTTCATCAACATTTTTCCGCAGAGTTCTTTATAGAGTTTTGCAGCAACCATCGCGGTCATTGAGTTGATATCACGACGTGGATTGTATTCAACGATATCAGCGCCAATTATCGGCACATCGATGCTATGAATGACGTCCAACACCTGTCGAACACTAAGGCCTCCCGGCTCATGGTGAGACACGCCTGGCGCGAACGCCGGGTCAAGCCCATCGAGATCAATGCTGATATACAACGGCCCCGACAAACTGAGCTGGTGTGGCCCTTTCCAGTCACGCATAGGGTGTATGTCAACATTGAAACGTGCCGCCTGCTCGGCTTGATGGGTATTCAGCGTTCGTATTCCTACTTGCACTAAATTTGCGGCGAGCTCATTTTCCATTATTCGCGCAAAGGGGCACGCGTGCGACAACGGATTGCCATCAAGAATGTCGTAGAGATCTGGGTGGGCATCAAAGTGCAAGATTGTTATCTGCGTGTACTGTGTAGCCAGTGCTTTGAGAATCGGAAAGGTAATCGAATGATCTCCACCGAACGTAATCGGCTTGGCGCCACTCTTAGCGACATTCAAAATGACCTGCTCGAGATTACTAAACGCCTCTACATCGTCTGCCCAGGCTATGTCGCCGTAGTCAGTAATCCCTGCTTGGTCAGCGAGTTCGATACCCAGCTCGGTGCAGCTATTCGCTGATTCACAGAGAATGGCTTCGCGAATCAACGCCGGCGCTTCCGCTGGCCCACGCAGATACGAAGAATGAGCATCAAAGGGCATGCCAATAACTGCAATTTTTCGTTCCATCGTTTAGCTCCTGATAAGTTGTACGCACTCTGGATTTGCTCATCCAGTCTGCGGGCACCGCCAGCGACAAAACTTTGGCCTCAATCTGGCGCTTTAACTAATTCTCAACGTCGGCCTGGGTCAGACCACCATAGAAATCGATTAAGCCTGAAACCCCTTGATTAGTATCCCTTCGCTTCACGAATGCTGCTCGCTTACAGTGCGAAGCTGTGTGAAAGCTCGACCTGTCAAAACAGAACTCGCATGAGAGTGCTCTGAGTGTTTACACAGCCTCGGCCAATAGTATCCGTCGCCATAGTCAATCAACAAAGAAAGCCCAAACGGCGAAGCAGAAAAAGCAATTGATGATGAAGGCAGCCCAAGATTGGCTACCAGATAGGCTCAGCGGATCTTGGCCAATGGGAAAAGTACCACTGATCATTGCCAGTGCACTGCTTACACCAAACGCGGCAACGAGAACTCTCAACGTAGCGAACGGAATGGTTTCTGGGAACAGGAACATCAAAAGTATGACAACTAGGATTACTCCCCAGACGATTTTGGGCAACCTAGAAATCCACAGGCCATAAGCGTCGAGTTTAGTGGCTACTCGTAGGTAAAATCTGGCAGTAATCTAGGAGTCCTCTAATCGAAACTTTGATCGTATCCTTTTAAGTAAATCACAAGAACCTTGCAAACTGTTCCATAGCTGCCGTTGCCGGGGTTCCTGCCAGCTAGTGTTGTCGAGCAACTCCGATCATTCTTGGAGCTACCTAATTCGTCTGGTTAAGCACTCACCAAACTTTTGGTCAGAATGGTTTCGTTGCGCGAGCTATCCAAACCGACATAATGCCAACCAAGCTTCTGATAGAGACCGGGGTATTCAGAAAGGACAAATAGTTCGTCTATCGCTAAGCGCTTTGCTTCTACTTCTGCCGATTGAATCAATTGTGATGCGATACCCTTCTTTCGGTGAGTGGGTGATGTCAGTACGGCGTTTACCCAAACTCCAATTTCCGCGCTGTCGGGCTTTGCGAAACTGCCAAAGATAAGCCCACCTAACAACGACGTTTGTTCATCCACTGCGACAACTGGCAACGGAATAGTAATTTCGAGGTGATTGCCTTCAAAAGGATCTATTCCTCCCCACTCCGATTCCAACCACTCACGGAGCTGGATAAGCAACGCAGCAGGAACAGCTTTTGCACTCAATATTTTGATCACGCACAACACCTATGGCTCAACGATTTCCACTGCACCGTAGCATGAACAATTATGAGCTACTTCCGCTCAGGGCCTAAAACATACGTTGTCGATCCCCCGAACTAAGGCCGCTTCAACTCAGAGTTGGAATAGATCAAAAAAACGCGTAATAGCTTACCAAGTAAATTCTTGACCCAGTCTAACGAGCAACCGGTTCGAGTTAGCTAGGCTGGGTCATTTCGATGCGAAAGAAAGAGCCTTTATCGTAGGCCAATCTGTGAAGTATGAAGGATGGCCAGCTCCAGAGCGCAGCTCGCCCTTTGCGGCCATGTCCGCGATAATAAGCGCAACATCCGCAGTCGCTCCATAGTCTGACGCAAGCGCGAGGTGCTCCCTGCCTATTTCCACCCCTTCGCGATCATAAGCGCAGGCAATCAGGCTCATTGATTCATCGCTGGGCGAAGCCTTCTTTGATTTGGACGCTGCTACATTATTCCGAATGAGCCGATAGACGCTGCCCGAGAGACCACGGATGGAGCGAAGGAAGCGGATTTGCCAATTCATTTTTGACGAGTCAAAAGCTGTCAAATATCGAATCTCGGGTTTTTCTCCGTTTTCCCTAAGTAGCCGCCTTTCAGGTGTGGGCAATTCGAAGAGATAGTTACTCGCGACAGGGCTAACGCCTATTGAGTTTTCGCTCAGTGCAACAACCGAAGAACGTTCTCGGTTAGTAAGCATGTCAAGCATGTCGCACACGCCCCGCATGCCGGCAGTGCCCTTGGAACTTTGAAGCAATATGACATCAACTTGCTCCGCAGATTCGAAGCGTCTTGCCACTTCTAGACCGAGTAGCCCTGATAACCCTGGCGCCAATCCAGCCATGACTACGAGCGACTTGTCTTGGGCCTTGGCCAGGGCATCCAAAGCCAGAGCATCCCCTATAGACTGTTCGGAAACTCCGACATCGACCACATGGCAACCGGCCTCAAGTGCAATGCGATGCAGCGAATTTGTTGTCAAAGGCGCGGCGAAAATCGCAATATCCAGCCCTTCAAAAGCGTGTGCGCTATCTTGCACGCCAGCATCAGCTGGAAGTTGTCTCATTGAAAGAGGAATTACATCCGCGCTTGCGATCGACGCTCTTTCGAAAACAATTCCGCCGAGCCGACCTGAGGCGCCGACAACGCCGATACGATAATTACTCAAGGTTGGCTTCTGGTTCGCAGTGTGTTTAGAAAACTATAACGCTACCGCCGCCATGCTTCCAGCAGACCAAATTACACGAACCCTCACTAACGGACATTCAACTGCAACATTACTGCTACTTCGGCCTGTGATATCCGCTTCGTATTTTCTAATTTCCGTTCTTCCCGCAGAGAAAACTCCACATGCCAAGCGGATGCCTTCCCACCGAACAAAGTCCATTTCGAGCCAAACCAGTTGTCGATCTTTACTACGTATAGACGGAGAGAGTAGATCAGAAGGTACGACGGCATCGGATAGCCGCTGCGATACAGAACCCAGCCTCGACTTCACGAACTCAAATCGGGCACCCGGTTCGCCGGAACGCTGGATTCGATAGCCCAATTCATGCACCGCTCGGTGATCGCGACCACACCGCAGCACGAGATTATTCAGGCTGGTTTCGCCGCCGTTGGCCCAGTGCACGATGTGATGCCCTTCCACGTAACGCTCCTGGGCGCAGCCGAGAAACTGGCAGCGCCGATCCCGGCACACCTGTAGGGTGCCGTGACCAATCCACCATCGCACGCCAGGCGACGAATGGTTTCCGGGTGCAAAAGCGTTCCCGCGGGAACGTTTTTGCGACTATTGTGAGTCGCGCCGTGGTGAGTGCACGGAGACTCATTATTCGCGCAGCTATAACCCTTCACTACCATTACCTCGACATTTAGTTCAACGACTTGCCGGCAAAGATAATCCATCAACAACCAGACAGCTTCTGCGGACAAAAACCACGCACTATTCACAAATAATTTTTAGACTAGGTCAAACCAGCACCAACACTCTCGAAAGCGAAGCGACGCACACATTTCGACATTAAGCCCGACACTCGAAGCACGCTCACGTTCTTAACAACTCCTTTGCTGAACAATCCAACCTACCGTCACATACAGGCTGGAGGTAACGCATGACATCAGCTGTCTACCGCACAATAACCATTTTTTGGATATTGAATTTTTTTCAAGGTCTCGCGGTTCTCATTCCTACGGGAGGGAACACTACGAAGGCCCTTTTGGGAATAGGCATCTTTATGTTTTTGGCGCATTCAATCGCTCCAATCTATTTTGTCTGGCGAAACTACGACGCATGGAAAAATCGGTTGCCGTTCTTGCCGGAGAAAATTTCCACCTTAGCTCCGAGAGCGTACCAGTCGGCAGTAGGCATACTTTGGGTATTCGTGATTGTCGGGGCGCTTACCGCTCTGTCGCTAGCTTTAGCTGCAAGTGGATCAAAACTTGGACTTCCCGGCGCCGCATTCGGCGGATTGACCATCGGCATCGCCTCCTCAATACTTCTCTATCCACTGATCTTTATTGAATTGTGCTTTTGGTATCAACGTGGCTTTGAGCGAGGAAATTCAAACCCAATCGGCACTTGCCCAACCTGTCAGCAAGTTTTTGATAAGGGGTAAAAGGTAGAAGGCAATGCGCAAAGGTCCAAGATAACAACCTAAGCAAATACACCAAGTACCCCCCCATCAACCCCAAACAACGCCAGAGAAAAACCAACAGCAATACCCGCCGGCAAACTCAAACGCTTTGGCAACGGCGCCTTCGGTTGCACCACCGACTTTCGGGCCGGTTTAATTCCGCTTGGAAAAATCTTTTCAATCACTCGGTTGAAAACACCATCCAACAGCAAAACCCCACCGAACAAAATTGGAATGAGTATGGCTATTGGCCAGAAGCTCGTCGTAACCAGTTGCATCAAATGGAAAATCACAACTCCAAGCAACACACCAATAACCACACTGACCGCAGCATCAAACCAATCGTAAGCCCGCATCTCCCGGCGCTCACCGACGGCATCGCTCTCACCGCTACTGTGTTGTGAATTAGCACGCTCGGATCCGGGCTTTGCCCTTACGAACAGCCAAACACCCACAGCCAGGACAAGGCCCACAATGATGAAGGCCAAAGGGCTCTCTATTAGGTTAAACATGCTGGCTTGCCAATTGATAAGTGGAATTGGGTCTTTACCCGGTTCGAGAACCCGTTGGGGCTATGGCATTGTAGTCTCACCCCCCGCCAACCAACGCATCGCCTCGTCACGTACAGAAAACACGCGCCACTCAGCAACCCATGCTCTGCCCCTGTACCAGCCTTCGATCAGCATTTTGCTAAACACGTTATTCACAACCCAGGCCACCTTGAGCGGCGGCGATGTGTCATTTAAGTGAATACGAACAGCCTCAATATCTTCTGCCAATTCCTCAAGTGAAAAGGCAAACACTCCTCGCTCTAAAGACCATAACGTTGCATCACAGGTCTTCGGCGCTTCACCTTTGGTTTCGGCAGCCAGCGCCCCGAGCATGTCTTCCCAGGTAACTGGTCCGACGCACTCATGGAACACAATGCCTTGATGAGAATCGATTACCGTTTCGATCATATTCCTAAATACCAAGTCCGTGGTGTTGTTGAAACCCCTAAGGTTTTCGACCGGTAGTAAATCATAAAAATCCAGCACAAAAACTCACATTATCATTCTCTCGCTCAACTGTGCCGCTTCTCGATCTTTGCCATAAAAAAGCCATCCCACAACGCATCTGGAAGCACTCGCAATGCCGTTGCACATTCAAAACTGCGTTTTTCCCATTGGGTGAGCCCGCTTTGAACGCGCTCCGCCATATCCGCCGGCACAGCCACAGGCATCAGCTGGGCAGACTCCTCCCGCTTCAATAAGCTCGCGACTATTTTTTCATTCTCTTCGGGGGCAAACGAGCAGGTGCAATACACCAGCGTACCGCCCGGCTTGAGCGCGCGGTAAGCAGAACGCAGCAACGACTTCTGTTTGCGCGAGCACTCGCGCACCTTGCGCAGGCTCCAATGAGTGAAGCTGCTGGGCTCGCTGGTATGGAATCGAGATTCTGAGGAACAGGGCGCATCGAGCAAAACGCGGTCAAACCGCTCCCCTACGGCCACACCCACGCCCCGACCATCGCGCTGGTAGTAGTCGGCTTGCAACACACCGCAGCGCTCCATATTGGCGCGTAACCGAAAAAACCTCGGCTTCACGGGCTCAACCAATGCCAACCGGCCACTGGCTGCGCCGTTGGCAGACAGGGCGGCCGCCAACACCAGGCTCTTGCCGCCGGGTGCTGCCGCTAAATCCAGCACCTCGTCGCCGGGCTGCACATCGAGCGCCCGGGCGGCAAACAAACTGGACGGGTTAATGGGGTAGATGTCGCCCTCACTCACCGCCTCGTGGCGCATGATGGCGTCGCGTTGCTCGGGTGGCACCTGCCAGCACCCCGGCAGCGCGCTCGATACGGGTGTGGCGGGCGCCAACTGTAAATCGGTGCAAAGCTCGGCTACCGACACGGCCGTGCCGCGCACCTTGGCCAAGGGGTTTTCCCACAACGCAATCGCTTTGGGCGCACTCATGCTGGCGATCACGCGCTCGGCGGTCTGCGGCCCAAATATTTGTGTCAAACGCTCTGTAAAGTCGACTGGAATCATGGGGCTATTGTGCCACGCGGTTGGGGTAAACTAAGCCCCATACTCACCCTTTGCATAACCCGGAGTTCTCTATGCTCGCATTCATAGCCACCGTCGCCATCTGCATTGGCACCTATTTTCTTTGGCGCATCGCCGAGCTGCTGCCCGATCTGATCTTTCGGGTCAGCGAAATTCAGCGCGACCTTGCTGACCTGCGTCGCTCGAAAGAGCAAGGCTAAGCACGCCCTTTAAGGAGCCTAACTGCCATTACCACTGACAAAGAAGAAGGCCCCGACTGGCGGATCTACTTTGGGCTGGGCGTCACCCTCGTGTGGCTATTGCTCGGCTTTCTGTACATCGCCGGCACCGTGGGCTGGAGTCAATTTGTAACCCTGCCTGCTGAACAGATGGGCAGCTTTCTCGAGGGCGCCTTCGCGCCCCTGGCCTTTCTGTGGTTGGTCATCGGCTACTTTCTGCAACAGGCCGAGCTGCAGCAAAACACGGCCGCGCTCAACGCCCAGGCCCGGGAGATCGAACGGGCGGGCGAGCAGGCCGCGATTCAGTCGCAAAAGATGATCGAAAACGAACTGCACGCGCGTCAGGAAGCCTTTCTGCGCGTGGCCCAGAACGTGCGCGGTCATCTTGGCAGCATCGCTGGTTTTCTGTTCATCTCAAGCCAAGGCGCAGCCCTTGAAGACGGCAGCGTCACTCGCGAAGAACAGTCTGAGCTGTTCACCCAGCTCAACACCATTGATACCGAGGTGTTTTCGCGGCGGTTGCTCACCCTTAATCTGGCCACCCAAGATCTGCAAAAGCGCCTCGACTTTTTTTACGGCACGATCGTTCGCGCGCGCCACACCAACAACTTCATCTATACCTTTGAACGGCTGGTGGCCCGCGCCCGCATTGTCGACACCGACAACATGATCACCGACGCGCTCTACGCCTCGGGTCACGGCCTGATCTACACCATTATGCTGCGTCATCGAGAGCGGGCGCCGGCTGAACTTGCAGACCGCACAAAAACCGGCATTGGCATTGAGATTTAGCGGTTGAGCGCGCCAGACCCCATTGCCCTGCTTGCCGCCGATCGCGCCGCGGCACGAGACCAGCAAGACGGTTGGGCTGCGGTCTGTGCACTGGGCACCGTGAACAGCGAGGGCGATGCGGAACAACGCACCCTGGTGTTGCGCGACACCCACGAGCGCCTGTCATTGTTTTTCAGCGCGACCTCACCCAAGTGGCAAGAGCTGCAAAGTCGCCCCAGCGCCAACCTGCTGATTTATTTACCCAGCACCCAGGTGCAATACCGTCTGCGTGTGCTCTGGGAACGAATAGACGACAGCGTTGTGCGTAACAGCTGGCAACTGCGCCCCGATATGCCCAAAAAGCTCGATTGGTTTTACCAAAGCCACGCCCAAAGCACCGTCGTGTCGCGCGACCATCTAGAGGCGAGCCTTGCCGAGAGCGAACCCACACCAGATACCGCTCCCGATACCGCCATCGGCGTATACCTCAACCCGATACGCATCGAGCGGCTAGAACTTTCAAGCGGCGTGCACCAGCGCGATCGGTTCGAATGGATCGGCGCCGAGTGGCACCACACCACTCTGGTGCCCTAGCGGTCTGCGCTTAGTCTTCTACTACCCGCACAATGCCGTGCAAATGCCCAAAGCTGATTTCTCGAGCGGTTTCAAAAAAACCCTGCACAAAGCTCGACTGCGCCTGATCGGCGCGCACCGCCGCATATAAGGTGGGCCACAGCCCCTCTTCACCCAGCGACCGGGTCTGCACGTACGACTTTTCCATGTACTCGTGCAGCGCCCAGTTGGGCAGGCAGCACACCCCACGGGCGCTGGCGACCAACTGAATCATCATGGTGGTGAGCTCGGCGGTGCGCACGCTGGCCGGTTCAACGCCTGCCGGCACCAGAAAATCGGTGAACACGTTCTGCCGATCGCGATCGACCGGATAGGTGATTAGTGTCTCTGCGCGAAAGTCTTCCGGATCAAGCCACTCTTTGGCCACCAACGGATGATCGTTGGCAATGGCCACCAACGCCTCGTAAGAGAACAGCGGTTCGTAGTGGTAGTTATCGTCTGGCACCGGGTCAGCCGTAATCACCAGATCGAGGTCACCACGGGCCAACGCCGGCAGAGCGGCAAAGTGAAAGCCGCTGGCGATGTCGAGCTCAACGTCTGGCCAACCTTCCCGATAGGCGTTCAACGCCGGCAACAGCCACTCAAAACAGCTGTGGCATTCAATGGCCATAAACAACCGGCCCGTTTCACCGCCGGCTAAAGCCTGGATGTCCTGTTCTGCCGCATAGGTGGCGGGCAACGCCTCGTCAGCCAACTGCAGCAACCGCGCGCCGGCTGCAGTGAACCGCACGGGCCGGGTTTTGCGAATAAAGAGCGGGCAATCGAGGCGATTTTCGAGGTCTTTGAGCTGGTGAGACAGCGCCGACTGGGTCAAAAACACGCGCTCGGCGGCCTCAACCAGGCTGCCGGTGTCGCGCAGGGCCACCAACGTCCGCAGGTGGCGTAATTCAACGTGAGACATGAGTCCCTCTCATGTGAGATGAATCGAACATGCAGGTTACTAATAATCGACGCCGGGGCCAACCGGGTCACTAATACCCCAGTTACCGACAGCCCCACCCCACATTCCCGACGTTCCACTGACACACAACAGGTGTTGTGAGCTGGAACACACTCACATCGGCCAGAATTAACTATTCTTCAGTTATCCAGGGACTTGGATCAAAAGAGAGAAATGTTTAATCCCCAACGGCTCATTACTGATGCATTTGTAGATCACCTGATCTCCCGTTTTCGACGGGCGTTTCCGGGTGAGCGACACCAGCTTGAAGGTGTTCTTGAACAGGCGTGCCGTACGGCACTCGAAAACCTGTCGAACTGCGATGCGGCGTATCACGACATTAACCACACTGTGCTGGTCACCGACGTGGGCCAAACCATTTTGTGGGGGCGTATCTCTAGCCAAGGCGACATTGGGCCCAGCGATTGGGTGAATGCCGTTATTGCCATGCTCTTTCACGACATCGGCTATCTGCGCGGCGTACTTAAAGGCGATCGCACCGGCGATTATCTGTGCGATCACGAGGGTAACCGCGTGTCACCACCACCCGGCTCAACCGACGCCTCTATGGCGCCCTACCACGTCACCCGCAGCCGGCTGTTTGTCGAACAGCGCTTTGTTTCAGAACCCCTGCTCGACGTTGAAATTATTTCCGATTACATCGAAATGACCCGCTTCCCGGTTCCCAACGACGCGTTCTATCAGCGCGCCGGTGATCTGGGTGGGCTCGTTCGCGCTGCTGATCTTATTGGCCAGTTGGCAGACCCCCGCTACTTACAGAAGCTCGCCCATCTTTATGCCGAGTTTCAGGAAAACGGTGACGCGGAACGAATGGGGTATACCAACCCCGGGCATCTGCGCAGCACTTATCCTGCGTTCTTCTATCAGAAGGTGAGCCCATACATCACCGAAGGTCTGCGCTTTTTGCGCAAGACCGAAGAAGGCAAGGTGTGGGTGGCGCAACTGTATTCCCACGTTTATACCGAGCAACACCACGAGCCGAGCTTTGGCCCGGAACGCATCGACTCGTCGACCAGCGAGATTGCCGTGGTTGCCCTGCCCAACCGAACCGGATAGCCCCCGCAAAATTGGCCAAACCAGTGCCTTTGCAACTGGTTTGCGCCTAGCCACCCAGCACGTACAATCGCGCGTTGTCCTGTCTCTGAACGCCCACTATGTCTGCCGCACCACTACGCATCGCCCTGCTGGGTTATCGCGGCAATCCGTACAGCGGCGGCCAAGGTATTTATCTCAAATATCTGTCAGCGGCGCTCACTGAGGCCGGTCACAGCGTGACCGTTATTGGCGGCCCACCCTACCCAGACCTCAACCCTGGTATTGAGCTGGTGAAGCTGCCCAGCCTCGATTTGTTTAATCACCCCGATCACGTTCGCGCACTCACCCGCGAGCACCTGCGGTCGCGGGCTGACACCTTCGAGTGGTGGTCGATGCTCACCGGCGGCTTTGCCGAACCCTACACCTTTGGCTTGCGCTTGCTGCCCTGGCTGAAGGAACACGGGCATCGATTCGACATCGTGCACGACAACCAAAGCCTGTGTTCTGCGTTGCTCACGTTGCAGCGTCGCGGCATGCCACTACTGACCACCATTCATCATCCCATCACCTGGGACCGCGATATTGCCCTGGCCCACGCACCCGACTTCACGTCACGCGTGTTCATTCGTCGCTGGCACAGTTTTCTGCGCATGCAAACCCGAGTGGCGCGTAAACTGCAGCATGTGGTGACGGTCAGCGAATCATCCCGCACCGACATCGCGGAGGCGTTTTCTCTAAACGCCGACGACATTCACGTGGTGCACAACGGCATTGACGCTGAGCAGTTTCATCCCCGTCCAGACATCGAGCGCAAGCCGCTGCAACTCATCAGCACCGCCAGCGCCGACCAGCCCCTTAAAGGCACCACACACCTGGTGCGCGCACTCGCGATATTGCGCGACACCCACCCCGACATTCGTCTCACCATCGTTGGCAAACCAAAGGCCGGCGGCCCCACCGAGTTGTTGATTAAAGAACTGAACCTGCAAGACACCATTAGTTTTCGCAGCGGACTCACCACCGAAGAAATTTGTGAGCTGTACGCCCAGTCGAGCGTGGCGGTGGTGCCTTCGGAATATGAAGGTTTTGGTTTGCCCGCGGGCGAAGCCATGGCCTGCGGCGTTGCCGTGGTCAGCACCGACGGCGGCGCGCTGCCCGAGGTGGTTGGCGACGCCGCCATTGTGGTGCCCGTGGGTAACCCGGCAGCCCTTGCCAACGGCATTAACGAGTTACTCACCAACGACGAGCGGCGCGCGGCTCTCGCGCTCGTCGGACGCGAACGCATTCTCAAACTGTTCAATTGGCAAACGGCAGCGCACGACATGGTGACGCTGTATAGAAAGGTAATCGCCTCATGAGTCTGGAAACCATTCAACTCACTCACCTGCCAAACCTGGACAAGCTAAAGGTGCTAGACCTTGGCTGCGGCGAAGGCCGCCACAGCATCAGCATTTGGATGCAGGCCCGAGCCCAGGTGATTGGCATGGACTTAAGCCGCGACGACATGCTCACCGCCCGCTCACGCATGGCCGACTTCAATGTCGAAGAAACCGGCAACCACTCCCTGAACTTTGTTGAGGCCAGCGGCCTTGACCTACCTTTTGCGGATGACACCTTTGATGTGGTGATTTGCTCAGAAGTGCTGGAACACATACCCGACTATCAAGGCATGCTCGACGAGATTCGCCGCGTGCTGATTACCGGCGGTGTGTTTGCCATGAGCGTGCCCCGGTTTGGGCCAGAGTGGGTGTGTTGGAAACTCTCGACCCCGTATCACGAAGTGCCCGGCGGCCATCTGCGTATATTTGAAGAGAAAGTGCTGAACCAACAAATCGAAGGTCTCGGCTTTTACCGTTACGCCAAACACTTCGCCCACGGCCTGCACTCACCCTACTGGTGGTTGAAGTGTTTGTTTTGGTCGACCGCTGATGACAACCCGCTGGTTAAGGCCTATCACCGATTGCTGGTGTGGGACCTGATGCAAAAGCCGCTAGTCACACGGGTGTTAGAAAAAGTGCTGAACCCGTTCATTGGCAAAAGTGTGGCCATGTATTACATCAACGGCGAGCGTCCGCGTGCTCGATAAGTCGCTGGAACGCACCGCCGGCTACATCGCCCGCCTGCAATTGCCAGACGGCGCTATCCCTTGGTTTGAAGACAGCATTATCGACCCCTGGGATCACGTGGAAGCGGCCATGGGCTTGGCGATTGGCGGCTATATAGAAGAAGCCGAACGCGCCTACGACTGGCTGGCCAAACTACAGCGCCCCGATGGCAGCTGGCTCGCCGCCTACAAAGCCGGCGCGCCCTTTGACGCGACCCGCGCCGAAACCAACTTTGTCGCCTACATCGCAACCGGCGTGTGGCATCAATATTTGATTACCCAAGACAAGCAATTTCTTGAACGGCTGTGGCCAACCGTGAGCGCCGCGATTGAGTTTGTGCTCACCCTGCAAACTGAACACGGCGACATTCATTGGGCGGTGGACACTGAAAAAGGCATCGACCGTGATGCACTGGTTACGGGTTGCAGCTCTATCTATCGCAGCCTGGGCTGCACCGCCGACATTGCTCAGGTGCTTGGCCTGCCAACATCACAGTTCACCGCCGCGCAATTCAAACTGGGTGACGCCCTGCGCAACAAACCCGAACGGTTTGATCGCACTTGGGAATCGAAGGCGCGGTATTCGATGGATTGGTTTTATCCGGTATTGACTGGCGCCGTGCGTGGCGCGAGTGCGACACAACGACTGCGGTCACGTTGGGATGAGTTTGTTGAACCCGGTGTAGGTTGTCGGTGTGTGAGTGACGAACCCTGGGTGACTATTGCGGAAACCTGCGAGCTGACCATGGCGTTGTGCGTGAATGGGCAGCGGTTGAAAGCGCGGCGTTTGTTTGCAGACCTTGCGCGATTTCAGGAAGAGGATGGCAGTTGGTGGACCGGGTATGTAACCCGGGATGAGGCGTTGTGGCCGGATGAGCGACCGACCTGGACGGCGGGAGCGGTGTTGTTGGCGGCTGATACGTTGTTTGGGTTGACGGCGGCGCAGGGGTTGTTTTTGGATTTGGAGTAATTGAGAGGTATCTTCAAGGAATCTCTTTGCGACGGCTGTTCGGTCAGATACATAACTTCAAATAGTACGCTCTAGCGAGCCTGTTTCTGTTTGCCTGCTCAACAGTCCCTGGTAAAAATCAGTCCAATTCCGCGAGTATCAAAATGACTACAAACAACACAATGCAGCTTGGTAACTTTTCGCTCAGCCTTGCGGTTAAAGAAATCGCAGCCTCACGGGCATTCTATGAAAAGCTCGGGTTCACACAGACAGGCGGTAACCCCGATGAAAACTGGCTCATCCTGCAAAACGGCGCCACCACTATTGGCTTATTTCAGGGAATGTTCGAAAACAACATGATGACCTTCAATCCGGGTTGGAATGATAAAATGGAAACCTTGGATGAGTTCAACGATGTGCGTGATATTCAATCCGGCTTGCAAGCCCAGCAGGTCGAACTACTCAAGTCTTGCGAGTCGGAGGGTGACCAACCCGACAGCATTATGGTTGCCGACCCAGACGGAAACATGATCTTGATCGATCAGCACGTTACCCGGCCAAAATAGGCAAGAGCGACATCTGGCTTGACTTCAGGTTTACCCGAACTGGTTTCGGCCACGGGTTAGGTGCTGTAGCTTAGACCCCCACCAAGGATCGGAACCACAACCAGTGTCCCCTAGCCTGATACTCGCCCGTATTCTCTCTATCGTCGGCATCATCCTCTTTAGCGCAGCGCTCTATCTGACGTTCTCAGTGCCAGGCTGGCTCGAAGAGTTTGCATCCTCCTATATCGAGAAACAGCTCACCGAGAAAATCGACGATTCCATCGATCAGGTTGCGCCGCCAACCCGTGAAGGTTTGCTGGGTGACCTCGCCAGAAAAGTCTTCGAGGCCAACGCGGCACAAATAGAGCTCAAGAAAGATCAACTCAGATCAAAAACCCATGCGTCGATGGCGAAGGCCTTAGCGCAGATCAGAGATCTCGATTGCGAATGCCGGACGAAATACGCAGACCGCTACAAACGAGGTTTCGAGTTTGACTTGTCGTTACTTCAGGCGGCGAACGACAAGATTGTTGAAACCATCCAAGGCGGCTATCTGAAAGTGGTGGCTGACTTAAAGCGCGACATTCGAATCTTCACATCCAGCAACATTGCCATCTTTGCATTATTGCTATTGGTCTCATTTCTCAAGCCAAATGCGCGCATGCACTTAATGATCCCCGCGGCTTTGCTTACCGCGTCTACACTCATTTGCTCCTACTTCTACATCTTTGAGCAGAACTGGTTGCTTAGCATTATTCATAGCGACTACGTCGGGTATGCGTATCTCGGCTACCTAGGGTTCGTCTCACTGTTTTTGGCGGACATCATTTTCAATCACGCCCGGGTGACGACTAAAATCCTCAACGCCATTCTCGAGGCGCTCGGCTCTGCCTTGTCCGCAACTACCTGCTAAATCAGATCGCGAGACCTATCGAGCCCCAAACCGTGACGCCAGCCTTAACCGCAGATCCGCTGCACATCCTCACCCAACTTTTTGAGCTTTCCTTTAGTCGTTCGAGCCTTCGGCGCCTTAGCTTCTTCCAGCACCGCCTTACTTACGATGCAATCGTCAATTCGCAGCCAGCGTTGATAGTCGCTGCCATCCGCGTTGTCGGTCTCGCCATTGGGGCAGTGCTGATCGATTTTTTGCGTTGTCGTGCTCATGAGCTGCTGTCGCTCATCTTCATCTATGTACCTCCGCCCTCCTTGATAAGGATCACTATGCCAAGCAGCCCGAATCTCTCCGGCGTCTGACCAATAGATGGGTAATTCCTGGGTTAAGGCGTACCAGGCAAAGCGTGCGGGGAGGCAACGCTCCACAGGCGCTACGGGTGGTGGCGCTTTGTTCTCCGCCTCAATCGCTGACTTATGTTCTGCCTCAACCTCGGCTCTTTCCAGCAGCGCTCTACGGCGCAGTTCGCCTTCATCAGGGATGGCTGGGGGTGCGGTGATATCCAGTTCAACCTTACTGCCTTTATTAGGCTGGGGTGCATCTGTGTAGTGCACCTGCCCATTGTCATCTACCCAGCGGTAGATTTCTGCGCTGGTTGAAATTGAGCCCACAACAAGAGACACCGATAAACACACAACGGCGATTTTTTTGCTTAGAATTTTCTGCATGACTGGTAGTAGCAATTCCTGTTGTAGCGGTCAAGTTAACTGGGCAGCCACGGGTTGCGAGAGTCACGCGATGCAGCCGAAATATTGACTCAGTCCTACGTTTAACCTAACTCTGCATTATCTGAATATGGAGACTTTTCCGCGCTGCAAGGGCACGATATGGGCTCACTGATATATCTACTTCATTGGGAACGCAGGAACCTATGACGATAACCTCCCGTCTCGCAGCATTGGCCCTGCTTATTCCATCCCTGTGCTTTTCTTTCGCGGCTTACACTAGCAGCTCAGCAAGAAAGTTTGACCCATGTGCAGGACCACCCTTACCTCAGCCCCTGACCTATGCGCTTGCACAACAGCAATACTTTGAGACTGACTCGAATTTTCATATCTTCAATGACAACCTTCAAGCTGCACAGAAAATATTTGAAGACAGAAATCAGCAACGGCGAAACTATCGACTACACAGTGAGCTTTTGCGCGGCGTGAATACCGATTTGGTTGAGTCGTTTCAAAACCCTCAGCCCGGCGATGTAAAATACACACGACCAATGACCAGATACTACTTCGCTTATTTACACGACATTCCTGTGGACGGAGTGCTTTCGCATGCCTTAGACACTAGCTTTTCTAGTTTTGAAGGAATCGAAAAGAAGGGACAGCCTACCAACTACACTTGGTACGAAGCGGTCGCTCGTTCTGTATTAGCAATTAATGGCAATGTAATCGATCCAAATAAGTATTTTGGCACTTACTACAATCAAGAACTTTATAAATCAGAAACCGAATGGATAAGATTATTGGTGGCCGTTCGGGATATAGAAAAATCACTAGACGCTAAGCGCTATGAAGAAGTAGCGGAACGATTACTTCCTGTCGCTGCAGCGATAAAGACGCTAATGGGTGAACGATCAGAATGTGCAAATAGCCCTTCCATTGCAGTCGGCGAGATATTACAGAGCTACATAGCCTTAGCTACCAATTTGATACGGAGTACACAAACAGATGATTCTCTCCCGCCAATTGGTCGTGGCGTTTACCCCACTCTTCGCCATTTAAGAGGAATTATGGCGAAGGCGATTAGGCCTATTGAATACCCAGCTTTGAGCGCTCGCATCCTGCGAACTGGTGCTCTTCATGACCGATTGCAGGCTGACATCATAAAGTTAAATTCCCCCGCTGATCAGTATCGAATTGCTGCAACTAAGGCAGAAGCCCTTGCTTCATATTTGGAAAATCAGGAAAATTAACTACGATTCTATTTGCGAAAAACCAAAGTAAACACCTGCTAAGCAACACCTGCACGACACCATCACGCATCCGCCCTTTGTCACAGAAACCTCCGCCCCGCTTACATCTTCTTGCGCATTCGCAATAACAATCAGCAATACGCTCACATAAGCAGCGAACTCCCTGAACACAACATTGGTAACCTTCTTAACTATAAGTTTTCTTGAGTAGTTATTAAAAATGAACGCCGATGTATTCAATTCCAAATCCTTGGGAGCGGTTGCCCTGTTGTTGAGCCTGGCCGCAACTGAGGTCGCTGCGGCTCCGTTTGCTGCGCTGCTACCTACTAGTCGCTCAGTAGAAGTCGACACCACTGCCACTGTGTTTGCCACCATCATCAATCCAGATGACGTAACCGCAACCAACTGCGCCATCGAACCAGCATCCATTCAAGACGCTGACTTTTTCTATCAAACAACAGACCCTCTAACCAACGCAGTGACTGGCACCATCAACACGCCGGTATCTATCCCGGCGGGTGGTTCTCAGTCGTTCATTATTGGCATGACACCACGAAGTGCCTTTGGGCCCAGCAACGTCCAGTTTGCATTTTTCTGCGGCAACACTGGCGCATCCCCAGTACTCGAAGCCATTAATACGCTGTTGTTGGCATCCAGTGTCAATCCAACGCCAGACGTTGTTGCAGTAGCCCTCACCGCCAGCGGCGACGGCATCGCCAACATTCCACGCGATCAGCAATTGGGTTTCATGGCTGTTGCCACCACAAACGTCGGTAGCGGTGGTGTGATTACTGCCCAACCCAGAGACCTTGCCGGACTCGACGGCTCCGTATTTATTTGTGAAACCCATCCTGCCACTGGCGAGTGTCTCGGCGACATTGCAACCAGCGTTACCAACACCCAAAACTCTGACGACACACGCACTTATTCTATATTTATGTCGTCTGATACCCGCGTAGGTCTCGATCCAGCACTACGTCGAGTGGCTCTCGAGTTTCTTGATGAGTCGGGTACTGTGCGAGGCCGTACCGGTGTCGCGGTTGCCGGCGGCGGACCGTCTGCACTAACCCACTTTACCGACAATGTCGCTGATCAAGTTGTGCAGAACACCTGCGTGTCTTGCCACACTATTGGCGGTGACGCTGAAAACACGGGCCTGGTGTTTGTGATGGATGTAGTTGCGGGTTATCAACAAACCAATCTTCATGCCTTCCATACCTATCTGAAGGAAAATAACGAGGACATCGGTGCGTTTGTGCAAGCAGCCACGGGCGCTAACAATGCTCACCCTCAAGCCATTGCACCGGGAAGCATCGCAGAAGCCGCGCTTATCGAAGCCGCGTTTCTGCTCGCGACAGAGTAAGCTCGCACTTGCCATAGACTCATGCCAGAAAAGTCGGCACCGTGTTACGGAACACGGTCGCCGTCACGGACAACCAGTCATGAAGAAATCGCCACCTAAGTCCGTAAAAACCCTCGAAACACTTGGGCGCGTCGCCCTATCACCCTCCTTCTACATGCGCGACTTTCTCTATTCCGAAATTTCGCAGATCGAAGGCATTCCAAATATTCCAGAGTTTCCCGACAAGGCCATCGACGTTGGGCAGCAGCTCTGCCACGAGGTTTTAGAACCGATTCAGGCGTTCTTTGGACGCGTGAGCATTCGCTCGGGCTATCGCTCTCCGTCTGTTAACGCCAAAGGTGCTGAGAACAAAAACCAGTACAACTGCGCGAGTAATGAGGCGAACTACGGCGCTCACATCTGGGATTACGACCGCGCTGATGGCAGCCGCGGAGCAACTGTCTGCATCGTGGTGAACTCAGCCGTCCCCTACTACGAAAAAACCGGTGACTGGCAAGCCTTAGCCTGGTGGATTCACGACAACGTAAAGGGCTATTCAAAACTGCAGTTCTACCCCAAGCTGGCCGCTTTCAATATCAATTGGTCGACTAAGCCAATAAAGCGTATTGATAGTTACGTACCTCCCAAAGGCTGTCTCACCAAACCGGGCGACGCAAACCACTCAGGCAGCCACGCTCACCTCTATCGACCTTTACTAGAGCATCTCGGGCTTTAACGCGCGGCGGCGATAGCGATAGCAAAACCCAAAGAACCAACCACCAGCGATAACCCCCAACGGCCATACCGCGGGTTGCCAGAGACCAGTGCTGGCAAAACCGTTCAGCACTTCGTAGGTTACCGGAGCAAGGCTTACCCAGAGTATAACGACGGGGCTCGGCCGCATCGCTAACAATGGCACCAACACCATGAGATACCACGGGAACACCACCGGGCTTAACACCAGTGGAATGCTGAACATCGCCAACAGCCCCGTCACAAAATCTCGTCGGCTAAGCCACAGCGCACCAAGGCCAGCAACAATCGCAACCCCCACAATAGGCACCAAGGTCCACAGACCGTTGTTATGCTGCTCGGCAAATAGTGGCAAAGAATCCAGCAGGCTGAACACCGGCGAACCAAACCGCCACTTTGCAAAAAACGTAGCCAAACTGCCAACAGGCACCAACGCCATCTGCAAGGCCAAGCCATAACAGGCGAGCAAGGCAATGCCTGTACCCAACAAAATCCATGGCCAACGCCGCAGCGGATGAGCAAACAACAGCGGACCCAATGCCAATATCGGCAGCAGTTTAATACTGGCACCCAACCCAATCGCCACACCCGCCCAGGTCCAACGACTGTGGACAACACACCACAGCATTACGCACACGGCCAACACCGACAGACTGTCGACGTGCGCACCCACACCAGTCTCTAACAACACCAATGGCGAGAGGGCAAACAGGCTCAGGTGTTGAGTTTGCCCCAGCGTCTTGAGCAGGCTGCGCATAACCCACAAACTGATCAGGCTTGCGACAGTAACCACCAGCTTCCATACCCACAGCCCGGCATCTGCACCCGCGCTGGCACAAGCCGCAAAAATTGCCAGTGCGAGTGGCGGGTAAAGCGTTTGATACGCGGCATGTTCTTCAGGTGTTGGCCAAACCGCACGCAGAGGCGCCAGAGTCGGGTGATCCGGGTGCAACTGGTAGGGGTCAAAGCCGTTGAGCAGAACGGCGCCATCCCACAAATACCGCTCCGTATCATTGCTGGTGAAGCCAGGGGTGGCAAACAACAAAAGCCTGGCCAAAACGCCCAGGGCAACAATCAGCTCAAGGTGATGCTCGCCGGGTTGCGCCTGGGCCAGCTGCCAAAACTTCAGCATCCATAAGGTGCACAGCACAAACAACACAATGGTGAGTGTGCCGCGTTGATGTGTCGGCAGATACAACATCAGGTAGCTACAGGCTAACGTCAGAAGAAAGCCGCCGGCTAACAGAACATCGCTTGGCAGGCGCAGGCCAGGCTGGCGCGTTGTCATACCGAGTTCATGCCGAGCTAAAAGACGACGCAAGGCGTTCGCGCAAGCTTGCGGTTCCGGCGTATAAAAATCCAATCGCAAACAGCGCCATAAACGGCAGCGCCAGGTACACCTGGTTCTGAACGCACCAGATCGTCGTCAACACATAACAAAGGCCCAGCAGCACTTCGACAGCCTCACCACTAAGGGTGAACTGACGCAGGTAGCTCACCGCTTCTGTCGCCTTCGATGGCGCTTCGCTCGGCTCAATGTCTGAGTCAGCAAAGGTGCCTGTGGTGCCGATTTTGGGCGTACGCACAAAGGGGCTTTTCTGTCGTCGCAACGCTTCGAATACACCGCTGCCGTTGCTGCGACTCAAACCAATCGAGGTGGCCATGAGTAACGGCACAAGCCACAGTTGTCGCCACACCGGCCGCCCCAACACGCCTTGCGCACTCAGATAAAAATACAGGTGCGACAACCCACCAAAAGTGAACAATATGAAATCAACCCAGATCGGTGGGTAAGGCAGTATGTTCTGCCGCAGCACCACGGCTGGAATGAGGAACACCACGCTATCAATCAGTATCAGCAGGTGAGTCAGGTTGCTGGCAAGGTGCAGCGAGGCTTCAAGTTTAATGCTCCAGGCACGCCGTCGGCTTGGTACAGATGACGTGCTGGGCTCGGGCAATTTCACTCGCCAAATTCGCGCCAGCAGTTTGAGCATGACTTCAACGCCGCCCTTCGACCAACGCCGTTGCTGGTTTTTAAACGCGTTCATGTTCGCGGGCAGTTCACTCAAACACCGAACGTTGCGCAAATACACAAACTGCCAACCCACCAACTGCGCTCGATAACTTAGATCAAGGTCTTCGGTAATGGTGTCAGCTTGCCAACCGCCGGCATCTTCAATGGCGGTTCGGCGCCACATACCAGCCGTGCCATTGAAATTAAAGAAGGCACCCGAGGCGTAGCGCGCGGCCTGTTCGACGCCAAAATGCGCATCAAGCATGATGCCCTGAAGTCGTGTCAGTAAACTGTCTTTGCGATTTAGGTAATCCCACTGGGTTTGAACCATGCCAATCTTTGGGTTGCTGAAGTGATGGACCACCTTCATCAACCAGTCTGGCGAGGGCACAAAGTCGGCATCAAAAACGGCAATGAACTCGCCCCGGGTTGACACCATCGCGTCATTTAACGCACCCGCCTTGTAACCTCTGCGGTCACTGCGGTGGATGTGTTCGATAGGCAGGCCTTGTCGGCGATAGTGCGCAACACGCTGTGCAATGAGTTCGGTGGTCGAGTCGGTCGAGTCATCGAGCACCTGAATTTGCAACAGATGAGTTGGGTAGTCTAACTGGGCAATAGCGTCTATCAGTCGCTGGGCAACAAACTGTTCGTTAAACAGCGGCAGGTGCACCGTAACCAAAGGCAAGTCTACAAACTGGGGGTGCCCATCAGGCGACTGGTAAAGCCGCCTGGCATGATAGGTGGTGATAAAGCGATGTGCGCCAAAAACACACAACGCGATCAACAGGCTGTAATGGCCAACCAGTAAAAATACTGCAATCCAATCCATTATTAGAACGCGAAGACAAAGCCCAGTTGGTAGCCATCACCATCCAGAATGTTCTCTCCGAACAGGGCTTCGGTGAAGGTGAACTCCACGCCGATGTCTTTGTTGATTTTGTAGCCGGCACTGATTTCCAGGCGGCCCAGATCAAACGCGCTGGGGAAATTGGGGTTGCCATCAGTCTCAACCACAATGTCGGTGCTATCGACGGCGAGAATCACATCGACTTTCGAGCGCAGATAGATCTTCGGGGTGAGATCAAAACCGTATTCTGCCAAAAAGCGAAACTCATCACTGGGCTCTTCGGCGCGATAGCGATAGCCCGCTTCGAGGCCCAAATAACCATAGGGGAACAACGACCGGCCCAATTGCAGACGTAACTCGAGATCAGACTGACCGTTACCCAATGGCAGGTCTGCGTCTTCGTCATAAAGAAAAGGGGCTTTGTAAAGCAGTTGGGTCGACACGACCCAGTCGCTCTCAATCAGGTTGAGGCGCAGGCCAAGATCAACGTCGCCAACGCCGGTGGTTTCTGCCGAACCGGTCACGGTACTGTTCTTAGATTGGCGCAGCGGCACCTGAGTGATAAAGGTGACCTTATCTGATAGACCAAATTCGCCGTAATAGTTGACGGTGTAATCGGTGAATTTCTCAAACCCTTCAGCCGCCGGGCCAAAGGTATCAGTGGCTTCAAAGTAGTTAATGGCCACTTTGTTGTAGTTGTCATTTTCTTTGAGTGTCCACGCCCCGGCGTGAACAAGTGGCCCAACTGCCAATAGGCCTACTCCTAACAAGTAGCGACTCAACTGCGTCATGTTTCGATCCAGGTGATTAGTGTGCGGTAAATCGTCTAACTCAGACCCTTCCCTGATCGAACAATTCCGTGATAATTTTGTGATTAATCGCTACCCGTACGGACCTAATTCCAATATCAATTCACTGACCAAACCTGTAAAACGTATCGACAGCGATGTGGCCGCAAATCAGTGAAACTCGAAAATCTAACCTTCCAGGGCCCCGCGCTCAACGATCAAGAGCTGCTGCGCTCACTGCCAAGCCACCTCGCCGCTCTGCTCCAGCAGATCAACGGCTTCATTCAATACCACGGCGGATTTCATCTGTTTGGCGCCTGCACCCAACCAGCCTGGCACTCACTGCGGGAAGCATGGACTGGTCCTAATGCCGCTTACCGGCACTACAACAGTATCAAAGGCGAAGACGTGCCTTTTGGTGAGGACTGTCTGGGGTTTCAGTTTTTTCTGCGCGCCGGGCAAGTCATCTATCTTGACGCTGAAACCGGCAAGGTAGACAACCTGGAACTCGACCTGAGTGAGTTCTTCGACTGGATCGCCGCTAACCCCGTGAGCAATCTGGGCATGCAGCCCCTATTGAAATCGATTCAAGACGGCAATACACCGGCCCCAGGCCAGCTCATCTCTGAGCACCCACCGTTTTGCACTCCAGAATCGAGCAAAGGCGTCGCCCTGTCGTGCATTCCAACGGCCGAGCGTAGATTGCTACTGGTTAATCTGCACAAAGGCTTGGGGGCGTCGTAGTCGCGTCTAGCGCCTCTGATAGCCAAGAATATCGCTTTGAATCCCTGTTAAGATGCCCGCTAAGAACGGGGCCGCCCATGCAGGACGACTCTGAGACCACTAGATCCACGACCTGGAGTCCGCACCAACACAATGAAAAAACCGAATTATTCCCACGAAAAGCGTCAACGTGAATTAGCCAAACAGAAGAAGAAAGAAGAGAAGAAGAAAGCCAAAGCTCAGCAGACGGACGGCGATCAACCCGCTACCGAGGCCGAATAGTCAACTGAGGTCTAGATTGCTCTTCGCTTCAACACGCCGAGCGTCTGTGTCATCACTCTGGGCTCAAACAGCCCACTGGCCTCAGCCTGCTCAAGAATAGTTCGAGGCGCCTGACCGCCTTCGGCTTCACTTGCAAAAATGTCGTGAATCGCCAAATAGCCGCCCGGCAACACATGCCCCATCCAGGCTCGCAAATCGATCTGGGCTGCCGCAAAGCTGTGGCCCCCATCGATAAATACCATGCCCAGCGGAATGCGCCACACATTGCCCAACTGATCCGAGCTTGCCACCACGGGAATGACGTTGCTCTCTAACCCCGCCCGAAACAACGTGCGCCGGAACGCGGGCAACGAATCCATCCGTTCAATCTCGGCATCAAACAACTCCGCGTCGTGATAACCCTCGCCTTTCTGGTGTTCTTCCGAGCCACGGTGATGATCCAGCGCAAATAACTGGCCACCGCCAGCACGAACGCCAGACCCTAGATACACCGTCGATTTGCCGCAATAACTGCCAACCTCGAGACAAGGCCCAAGCGCTGCGGCCTGTTCGCCCAGTTCATACAGGCGTGCGCCTTCGTCAGGGTGCAAAAACCCTTTGACGTCATCGGGATTGAGTTCGAGGTTCATCACTTGGCGCTTGGCGCTATTGCATTCCAAAGAACGCGAGGGCGATCGAAAACGGCAGCGCGATCAGCAGGTAGACAAAGAAATTCAGAACGTTGTTCTGCTCGGGCTCGCTGCTGACTTGCACGCGAGCTCCTAACAATAACCAGGCGAACCCTGCCACCATAAAGGACAGCACTAGAGAAAAGATAACGCCCGGCATGAGTTACACCCTAGGTCAGCGACAACATGCCGCGTGGCTTAACGTTGCTGATGTCACTGATCGCTTCAAACTGCGCACCAATGTCTTCTACTGTGGCATCGTTTTCAAAGCTGACGCCTTCGTTTTCAACCGTAAGGGCAATGGAATATTTACGACCAGCTGCCTGAATGGTGACGCCGTTTGGCGCATCTTCTGTGCACAGGTAAACCACGGGAGGCGTAATGTGCTCAGGACCCAACGCCTCGTGTGCGCCTTCGGGAATGATGTTTTCGGTCATGCGGGTGATGGCCACTGGCGCAATCGCGTTGGTGTGAATGTTGTTCTTGGCACCTTCGATTTTGAGGGTGTTCATCAAACCAACCAGGCCCAGCTTGGCAGCGCCGTAATTTGCCTGGCCAAAGTTACCAAACAAACCTGAGGGTGAGGTGGTCATCACAATGCGACCGAAGTTCTGCGCTTTCATGATCGGCCAAACCGCACTGGTGACCATTGCAGCGCCCATCAGGTGCACGTCGATAACAACCTGAAAATCAGCCATGGTCATTTTTGCGAAGCTCTTGTCGCGCAGAATGCCGGCGTTGTTGATCAGAATGTCGATACGACCCCACTTGTCCATGGCGTCTTTAACAATGCTAGCCGCACCGGCTGGATCAGACACGCTGCCGCCGTTGGCAATGGCTTCGCCACCAGCTGCAACAATCTCAGCAACCACGGCTTCCGCCGCCTCAGAGTTGCCGCCTGTGCCGTCCATAGAACCGCCCAGATCGTTGATAACAACCTTGGCACCACGCTTGGCAAGCTCAAGCGCATGACAACGGCCAAGACCGCCGCCAGAACCAGTAACAATGGCAACTTTGCCTTCAAAAGAATAACTCATGGGTTGGGCTCCGAAACTTCTAAGAATTTATGCGGACGGATTATAGACACAATGGGGGCCCCACGCCTCTAGGGCCGGATCCCAAACCGCACCGGCTCCCGCAGCATGGCCAGTTGGGGCTGAATCCAGTCAATCCACTCCCCCAGCACCGGCCGGGTCTCTCTGGGGTCAATCAGCTCGTGCACTGAGAACGACTCGGCCCGACTGTAAGGCGAGCGATTTGCCCGCAGAGCGTCTTCCAGCTCTTTACGCTTGGCATCAGGGTCAGCCGCTGCCGCGATTTCCCGGTGGTAGGCAACGGCCACACCACCCTCCAGCGGCAACGCGCCCGATTCAACCGAGGGCCAAGAGATCACGTAGGCGTCGGTGCCGTAGTGGGCCGCGGTCGCTACTCCAAAGCCTTTGTGCACCTGTATTGACGCCCAGGGCACCTGAGCTTGCACAGCGGCCGCCACCGCCGCCATGCCATAACGAATGGTGCCGTTGCGTTCGGCCTCAGGGCCAATCATGAAGCCCGGCTGGTCGACAAAGTTAACAATGGGCAAGTGGAAGCTGTCGCACATTTCAACAAAGCGGCGGTATTTTTGCGCCGCCTCTGCCGTCATTGCGCCCGCGTAGAAACGACAGTCGTTGGCAAGCACTCCCACGGGTTGGCCGTTGAGCCGGGCAAGGCCCGCGATTTGGCTGGGGCCGTAGTCTTTGGCTACTTCAAAGAAGCTGCCAAGGTCCATCACCATTTCAACAATCGCGCGCATGTCGAAGGGCGCATTCGGATCTCGCGGCACTGCCGAG
Source organism: Pseudomonadales bacterium (assembly GCA_023300545.1). Lineage (GTDB taxonomy): Bacteria > Pseudomonadota > Gammaproteobacteria > Pseudomonadales > Azotimanducaceae > JALZVT01. Next base: position 35,265 of record JALZVT010000056.1, on the reverse strand, counting down.
AGCAGATCTTGCTCCATGCGTTCTACCGAATCGTTGCAGGGCAAGCGTGGCGCAGACTGCCACGCGCTGCTGGGCAGATAACTCAAAAACTGCCTGATCTGTTTCAGCGCATCGTCTTCATCGTCGGCCACGTTATCAACCACGCCCGATAGTGAATGAATTTGCGAACCACCCAGCTCTTCTTTGGTTAAGCGCACACCCAACGCACGCTGCACCAGCGCCGGACCACCAATCAAAACTTGTGCAGTTTCACGGGTCATCACTGAGAAGTGTGAGGCCACCAAACGACCGGCTGGAAAGCCCGCCACCGGCCCCATGGCCCCCGACACCACCGGCACCTCGGTCATGCAGTCGGCAATTATTTTGAACCGGGGCTGGTTGAACACCGGGTCGCCCACCGTGCCGCCTTTCTTGCCACCACCCTTAACGCTGCCACCGCCGCCTTCCAGCAAACGCACCAGTGGCACCTTGCGTTGCAACGCCAGATGTTCGGCATACACGCTTTTGCGCAGACCCGCCGCGTTAGGCGAGCCGCCTTTTAGAGTGAAGTCTTCGCCACCCACCACAATGCGGCGCTTGTCGATCTGACCATGACCCAGCACATAATTTGCGGGCTGATAACCCAGCAACTCGCCGTTGTCGTCATAGTCAGGCAACGCCGTGGTTTTGCCCTGTTCTTGAAACGACCCCGGGTCGAGCAGCTTGTCGATGCGCTCGCGAATCGTTAATCGGCCCTTGGCATGCTGCTTGGCAATGCCCACTTCTCCGCCCTGCTGCTTGGCCAACAGGCGGCGACGCTCAATCTCTTTGACTTCCGCTTCCCAGGACATCGAACTAGCTCGTTATGATCAGTAGCACCTGATCTTCTTCAACGCCGTCTTCTGGCGCCACCAGCACACTGACCACCGTGCCATCGCAAGGCGCCTCCACCGGAATCTCCATCTTCATCGACTCCAAGATCATTAACTCTTGATCGCGAGTCACGCTGTCACCTGCTTTGACCAGCACCTTCCAGACGCTACCCGCCACTTCCGATTGAACCTGTTTATCTGCCATTTGCGCGCTCCCCACGAGTGTTCGATTTACTTGATTGTAATGCTCAAGCCACGCCTCACGAAAGCCACCCCACGGGTTGTCGCGCTTTGCCTGCACGTCATCGAGTGGAATGGCAGCCGGATCTTCGAGGCAATCGAGAATAACTTGGCATTGTTTGGGCAGAAGATCGAGCGGTAGCAGATCAACACGCGAATCCACCGGTTGGGGCGGAACCACAGGCGAGGTAACTAGCGCCGCATCGAGCGCCTGACTGATGCTAAAACGAATAGCTGGCTGATCGCTTGAACCCGCCACGAGGGCCCGGGTGCGTTCCAGCATCCAGCGGGTAAAGCGATCGGGCCGATCGGCTTCGATCCGGTAGCGTGCCCAATCGTCTGCACAGCTATCCGCCAAACGCGGCAAGATCAAGCGGGCTACCCGTCAGCCGCTCGTAGGCCTCCAGATAACGACCAAGGCTCAGCTCAAGAATCTCATCAGGCAACAACGGGCCCGGCGGGGTTTTATCCCAATGCCCTTGAGCCACCTGGGTTTCCAAATAATTGCGCACCACCTGCTTGTCGAAGCTCGGCTGTTCGCCGCCGGGTTGCCACAAATCGGCTGGCCAAAAGCGCGAGCTGTCTGGCGTGAAAATTTCATCGATCAATAATGGCGTGGTGGCACCAGGCAACATGCCAAATTCAAACTTGGTGTCCGCCAAGATAATGCCACGCTCAAACGCATAGTCACGCGCCTGAGTATATAGCGACAAGGTGGCCTCACTTAACCAGCGCATCGTCTCGTCGCCAACTACGGCAACACCTTCGGCAAAGCTGATGTTTTCATCGTGGCCACTGGCTGCCTTGGTAGACGGCGTAAACAACGGTTGCTTAAGCTTGTCGCTGTTGCGCAAACCTTCGGGCAACGCTATGCCGCACACTCTGCCGCTCTCTTGATAATCCTTCCAGCCACTGCCCGTGATGTAGCCACGCGCAATGCATTCAATCGGCAGTACCGTGGTTTCTCGACACAGCATAACTCGACCGTCCAACACTCTCCGTTCGTCGGCAGTGAGCCCTTGCACGTCATTAATGTCGGTCGACACCAGATGGTGATCAAAAGTTTTGCCAAAATGGTCGAACCAAAATTTCGAGATCTGCGTGAGCACAATGCCTTTACCCGGCAAGCCACTGCCGAGCACCACGTCAAACGCACTGATGCGGTCGGTGGCAACAATCAGCAGCCCCGGATCACCATTGGGCAAGGTGGCGTCATAAAGATCACGCACTTTGCCTGCACGGTGATTCGGCAGTGCGAGCTGGGTAGAAACAACGGCGTCGGTCATGGTGCGGCTCAAAGTCGTTTAGCTGGTGTAACCGCCATCTGCGGCGTACACCGAGCCGGTGATAAAAGACGCGTCATCGCTGGCAAGAAACAGCATCACCTTGGCAATGTCGTCGGCCTCTGCGTAACGACCCAACGGAATCTGGCCGCGCAAGCCTTCTTTCACTTCTTCGGCAGCGGCAGGGTTCATGCCGCTCTCGAGGCGTCGCATCATCTGGGTTTCTACCGGTGACGGGTTCACGGTGTTTACTCGAATATTTTGCACAGCAAGTTCTTTGGCCGCGCCACGCGCCAAACCAATCACGGCATGCTTTGACGTGCCGTAAGGAACGATACCCGGCGTGCCCTGCAAACCCGCAACCGATGAGGTGATCACAATGCTGCCACCACCACGCTTGGCCATCGCCGGAATGCTTGCGCGAATACCCAGCCATGGGCCTTTCACGTTGACGCTCATGAGCTGATCAAAGCGGTCGGGATCGTATTCAGTAATGGGCAGCACGTCGCCTTCAGTACCCGCATTGGCAAGCAGCACATCCACACCACCATAGCGCTCGCTGGCGGTCTCAATCATGCGCGCGTTGTCAGCTTCTGATGTCACGTCGGCAACGCAGTAGCTCACTCGATTACTGCCAATGCTGTTGACCGCTTCTTTTAACTGCTCTTCGCCAATATCGACCAGCAATACGTCAGCGCCCTCAGCCGCAAACATCGCGCCCGCTGCGCGCCCAATACCACCGGCACCACCTGTAATTATCGCTACTTTTCCATCCAGTCTGCCCATCTTATTCCCCTCTTGCGTGTTCTGTTTTTACAGGCTTTGTTAGGTCAGCGCCTGCTGAAAATCGTGCAACAAATCGTCAACGTCTTCAATACCCGTAGAGATGCGAATCAGTGAATCGTTGATGCCCATCGACGCGCGTCGCTCTGCTCCCATCTCATAATAGATAGTGTGAGCAACGGGTATTGCCAGCGTGCGGTTATCACCAAGGTTGCTCGACTTAACTACCAGCTGCAGTGCGTTCAAAAACTCAAAGGTATCGACCGAGTCATGCAATTCAAAGCTAAATAGACCACCTGCGTGGCGAAATAACTCGGCTACTCGCGCGTGTTGCTCATGGTGTGTAAGGCCTGGGTAATACACCCGCGCAACGCTGGGGTGCGCGTCTAACATTTCGCACAGCGCTTGAGCACTGCGACACTGCTGGGTTAATCGCAGCGCCAAGGTCTCGGCGCCTACCGCGATATGGTGCGCGGCCTCTGGGCCCAGTGCAGCGCCAAAATCACGCAGCCCCTTTTTCTTTATCTGGGTGATACCCCATTTGGTGGAATCAGCACCTCGGTACTCTGGGTAGATGTTGTCAAACCGATTCCAGTCGTAGTTGCCAAGCTCGGTCACCGCACCACCCAGCGCGTTGCCGTGACCACATATATATTTAGTCAGGCTGTTAACCACTAAACTGGCGCCCACGTCGGTGGGTTGAAACAGATAGGGCGAGGTCATGGTGTTGTCGACCACATAAACAATGCCCTTCTCGGCGCAGAGTTCACCAGCACCTTTCAGGTCAGCAATCTGGGTGCGTGGGTTAGCAATGGTTTCGACAAACACCATTTTGGTATTTGGCCGAATCGCCGCAGCGATTTCGCGAGCGTCCGTTGCATCCACAAAACTCACGTCAATGCCGTGGGCCGAAAAGCTGTTAAGCAGACTGTTGGTGTTGCCAAACAGAAAGCTCGACGACACTAAATGATCGCCCCGCCGCAGCAGCGCAAAAATAGCGGTGCCAATGGCCGCCATACCGGTGCCAAAACACACCGACGCAACACCACGCTCCATGCGGTTTAGCTTGGTTTCAAGCGCTTCAACCGTTGGATTAACCTGGCGGCCGTAAGAGTAACCCGGCTTTTTGCCCTGGAACACGGCCGCAAGTTCGTTGGCGTCTTCATAGCCATAAGCTACGGTGGCGTGAATAGGCTTGTGCAAGGAGCCGTGCTCCACTGGCGACAATCGATCGCTATGCACAATAGAACTGGTGAACCCGGCAAACGGGTCCCTTTCACGGGTGGTCATGATCGCAAGGTCTCAATAAAAACAAGAAACCGCCGACTGTTTTAGTCGACGGCAAGGTCCGCAGGCAAGCGGTTGGGCTGCTCGATGACCAGATTGCGGTAAGGGTTCGACAGCAACAGCGGCGTGATTTCAACGGCCGGCAAAGCGCCACTAAAAATAAACCCCTGTACTTCGGTACAGCCACGCGAGCGCAGGTAGCGCAGCTGAGTGCGATTCTCGACGCCCTCAGCAACCAGCCCGAGCTTCAGGCCGCGCGCCATAGCAACAATGGCGTTGATGATGCTGGCGTCAGACTGATCAGCACGAATGTCACTGACAAAGCTGCGATCAATCTTCAATCCATTCACCGGAAACTGCTGCAAGTAACTCAGCGACGAATAGCCGGTGCCAAAGTCGTCGATGGCAATGCCAATGCCAGCCTCACGCAACGCACGCAGCTTCGGCACGATCATATCGAGATCGCGCATCAACATGCCTTCGGTGATTTCCATTTTCAGTGACTTTGGGTTGAGCCCCGACGCCTTGAGACTGGCAAAAAAGCGCTCTAGAAAGCTATCTGTTTCGAGTTGCCCAGCGGTGAGGTTCACCGACAAAGTAATGTCGTCGTGACCCAACCGCTGCCAAGCGGCAACGTCTTCAAACGCGCGCCGTTGCACATACTCATCAAGCTGGGTGATTAACCCGGTCTCTTCGGCCACGCTCAAAAAATCGGCGGGCTGAATAAGGCCCTGATCGGGGTGGCGCCAGCGAACCAGCGCTTCAAGCCCGCTGATGCGACCCGACTCAAGATTTACCTGGGGTTGGTAGTGCACTTGCAGTTCTTCACTGGCCAGTGCGTTACGCAACTCCCGCTCCATCGACAACCGCGTCGAGAAGCGTTGGTTCATTTCGTCAGAGAAAAACTGATAGCCGTTTTTACCACGACCTTTAACGTGGTACATCGCTATGTCTGCGTTCTGAATCAGTGATTCAACGCTATCACCGGCTTCGGGATACAACGCAACGCCGATACTGGCACCCACAAACAGTTCGTGCCCATCGATAACAAAAGGCGCCACCAGGCGATCGAGAATTTTACTCGCAATTACCACAACATCATCGCGGGTGCGAACCTCTGGCAACAGCAACGTGAATTCGTCACCACCAAAGCGCGACAGTGTGTCGCCGCTACGCAGACAACCCTGCAAACGATTGGCAACCGCTTTCAGCAGCCGGTCACCCATGGTGTGACCTAGCGTGTCATTAACCAGCTTAAAACGATCGAGATCAAGAAACATAACCGCAAGCTTGCGCTTGTTTCGTTCGGCGTGAGAAATCGCAAGACTCAAGCGATCTTTTAACAACGCACGATTTGGCAAATGCGTCAGCAGGTCGTGATAAGCCTGGAAATTAATAACCTGCTCAGCTTCTTTGCGCTCGGTAATGTCGCGCGCTGTGCCGTAGGTGCCCACAAAGCCATCGCGCGTGCGCTCGCTAGGATCTGCGTAAATACCCATAGCAGTCAGTTCCATCCACACCGCATCGTCTTGAAACGGACGATCGGAACGATCAGCCCGCTTGCTGCGCAAACGCAACTCAGTGTTATGAATAGCGCGCGAACCGGTGCGTCGCTCATTCATGAAGTTTTTGGCGTCATCCTGATGCTCTTCGTGCACCAGATCAGAATAGTGTTTGCCGAGTAGCTCGTCTTTCTCATAACCCAGCAGCGAATCAATGCGGTCATTGAGAAACATAAAGCAACCGTTGCGGTCGAGCATGTACACCAGATCGGGCGAACTGTTAACGATGAAGCGGTAGAGCATCTCTGACTCGTGCAACTGCCGTGACATGTTCGAGTTACGCTGCTCAAGATCTCGCGCATTCAACGCGTTATCCATCGTGGCCAGCAACTCAGCCGCTTCATAGGGCTTCTTAACAAAATCAAACGCGCCACAGGTGAGCGCATGCTTGACGCCAGAGAAACTGGAATCGCCACTGACTACAATAATTTTAGACTGTAGATTTTTGTCGCGCGCAAATTGCAGCACGTCATGCCCGGAAACGTCGGGCATGATCAGATCGAGCAACACCAACTCATACTCACCCGACGACAACGCATCGAGTGCAGCTTGGCCACCCAGAGCCTTCTCGACGTTGGTGAAACCATGCACCTTCACTAACTCATAAAGACTATTGAGCAGTTCTGGCCGGTCATCGACCAGCAGCAGGCGTGATTCTGTGATGACTAGCGGTTCAGCCTCTGCGCCTGACTGGGCGTCAGTGCGACACGCATCCAGCAACCGCATGAACGAGGTGCCAAGGCTTGCAGCGCTAGGCGCTTCAAGCACTTCTAGTTGTTTAGTTTGACTCATGTATTGACCCATAGGAGCGTCCGTACTCGCGACGCGGTTAGCGCTCCATGCAAACCATTTAATAAAAATATTTTATTAGAAAGGCCGTGGCAAATAGCCAGCGATTGGCAGTATTTTGACGGGCAACTTACCCGCAAAAAGCAGCGGTCACCTTACTGATTACGCCCTTGGTTTACCACCCAGACCCGTCTCTATACCCAACCCTACTTAGAGGTTAAACAGCCGTTAATGATCGACTGCTGGCCGCAATATCCCATCACGCAGGTCCACTCGCCTCCACCAGCGGCCAAATCGGATAAACCCGCGCCAGCGCCGACAACGCCAGTACATGCGCAATTTCACCGCTGTGCGCCGCCGCTACTATCTCAGAGGCGTGCATAACGCAGACTTCTAGTGCCTCACCATCACCGGGTTCCGGCGGCTGGAGTAGACTCACGTCACGGGCCAGGAAGTGGTGACAACGATTGGTGTGGTAGGCCGGATTCGGCTGCACCGAGCCCAGTGAGCGCCACTGACCGCCGCCATAGCCCGTCTCTTCAAGCAGCTCGCGCTTCGCGGATTCCATAGGTTCCTCGCCCGGATCGACCATGCCACCCGCCGTTTCCAGCGTGACACTGCCGCTGCCGAAGCGAAACTGCCGCACCATGACACAGCCGCCGGCCGCATCTATCGCGACAACATTGACCCAATCAACCGACGGCAATACCACTCGGCGCATGGTTTTGCCGTTGCGGGGGTTCTTCAGCGTGTCGTAGCGCGCCGAAAAAATCATCAGATCTGGTCCGGGCTCGCTGCCTAAATGCTCCCAATCCAGCGGGTCAGCGGCCCGCTCGTCGGGGGAGTTCGGAAGGTTGGAGCCCTTGGATGGGTCGGTCATGGGATTCTCGTGCACCATTATTGGCGGATCAAATTGAGTTAACGCGGTGCAGAATAACCCGTCATCTCAAGATAACCCTGCCCCACACGCTCAGCGCCGTCATAAACCCACACCAACCCCTCCCAATAGGCGAGGGTCTCGCGCATGCGCTGATCATCGAGCGCGGCCTGTACCCGTAACGCTCTGCCCGCCACTGTTACGCGCCATTCTACGGGCCAGTCGATGCCCGTTTCGTCACGCCAGTAACGCAGTGCCTCGAAGTGTAATTGTTTCGCGCCCAACTGGGTTGCTCGGCCATCGCGTGCCACCGCTTTGCCCTGACGGCGGGCAAAGCTTGGGTCAGCTACCTTCTGAGTCTCCGCCGCAGCGCTCTCCCCGTCCGCGGAACGCAGCTGGAACAACATCATTTCGGTTTGATCATCAAACTGCAGCGCAAACCAGTCCCAACCCGCGAGACCTTCCGCCAGCACACTCGTGCTCCACTCGCGATCAAACCAACAGGCGCCAGTCACCGATTGTTTGTCGCCACTCTCAAGTATGACCTGGCCGGTAACCGCGAGTCGTGGCAGAGAATAATAATAGGACGCCTCGCGACTGCCTTTGTAACTCAACCCCCGATCACCCTGCAGCACCAACGGTTTTTGGGCCTGTAGCTGCAGCGCAATCGAAAAGGTTTCAGTGGCCACGTTGAGATCAAACGCTTGCGGGCTCGCAACAGGCGCTGGCGCCAACGCCTGCTCCAACCGCCAGTTTTCCAACCACACGGCAAAGGGCTCAGCACGGGCCCCAGCCAATCGCGGATGGCCCCGTGCAAACCGACTGGCTTCCCAATGCTGCGCATCAGCGACGCTGGTTAGAGCGGCATGGGCCATATAGATCTGGTTGCTGCGCCAACCGCCAGCAGCCACAGTTTCAGACTCGCCCACCAGCGGCGCTAACCCCTGCCGGAACAGCGTGAATTGCACGCCGTATTCGGTAGCCTCATCGTCGCGGGCACGAAGTGGGCAGGTCAGATACCACCACTCGCTGCGGAACTGGGGATGAGCACCATGGTCTTGGGGAAACTCAAACTCGCGCACGACGGTTGCACGCGCAAAGCCCACTGCGTCGCCACCAAGCACGGTGCCCACCCGCAATGCGGGTGAGGCGAGATCGCTAGCACTAGCCGGCCCGTCAAGCGGCGCCTCACCACACCCAATCAACAACACCGAAACCAGCGCCACCGTGACATTGGCCGACTGTCGGCGTGACAACAACAACCCCAACAAACCCGCCAACACACCGCCCAAAATACCTCCCAACAACGGCCACCCCACACCAGGGAAGGTTACCTGCATCGCAAAACCCCAGCCAAAGGCACGGGGGTTAACCACGCCACACAGCAGCGCCGCTATTGCAAACCCCAGAGGCACCGCCAACAGCAATGCGATACCCGCTGCATAAAAGGTTCGTGATAACCGCAACCGTCGCGCCGCATCGGCACTCACGCCTAATACTTGCAACTGTCGATCAGTGCCTGCCAATTGCAAAGCGTGTGCGGCCAACGCATTGGCAAGTGCAACAACGGCAACCAGCAACGCAAGCCAGGTTAATGCGCGGGTGATTGCAAAGGTCTGTTCAAAAACTTGCAGTGACTGGGCGCGGACCTGCCCCTGATCGCGCACCTGCAAACGACCGTCTTCAAGCCAACTAGCCAGCCGAACTCGCAGCTCAGACAGACTGCTGGCGCGCACATAAGCTTCAGTTAACGGCCACTCTCCGTGCAACTGACCCGCCAAATCTGCACTACCCAAAAACCGGGGCCGAACTTCACCGTAATCTGTAAAAATGCCACCAACGGTTACCTGGGCCACACCCGCTCTGCCCTGTATTGAGACCACTTCGCCCGCTTGCAAGCTATGCAAGCGGGCATAGCTTTCATTCACATAGACAACCGGCGTCGCTGCTATCGATTGCGGGCGTTCCTGTGTAGCCACAGACAGCTGCGCAATTGCCTGTGGCGCAACAAATCGCAGCAACAGCTCATAAACATCTTCAGAAAATTCTAATCGACCACTAACGCCGCGATTTTCTACGGGCACAACACCGCGCCACAGCACACCAGTTACGGCGCCCACGGTTGCCTGCTCAAGCTCAGCTCGAACCCCGGCCGTTGCCGGATCTCGTAACACCAGCACCGCATCGTCTGCCAGCCGCCGATCCAGCATGTCGACAAACGCACCGCGAAAACTGTCGACCATCACGCTGATGCCCAAAGCAGTGGCAAGCGCCAGCGACAACGCACTGATACCCAACCGCAACTCTTGGCTCACCAGCACCTGTCGACGCCCGAGCAGTTTCAACGGCGCCACCAATCCCGCAAGCGGGCCACCCTCAACAGCCAGAGTCAATCGCCACGCCCAGCCGGCCAACCGCGGCAGAAAAACAATCAGCACTAACGCGCAACAAAAAATGCAGGCAAAGGCTCCGGGCAAACCGGTTGCAGGCACCAGTAGACCCAGCAAAAACACCAGCACCAAGCCTGCCAACCAAAGCCAGCCAGCGACGCCTTCGACCCGTCTCGGCAACTGGGTTGTACCGGCCGAGTTATCAAACAGCTCATCCCGTGCAGCCAGTGCGTAACTCAACCCCGCAACACCAACGCCAGACGCCAACGCTTTCAACAGCACAAATTGATCCAGACTAAGAACCAGTGCAAACGGCTGATCCAGCACCAGGGAATAAAGCAGATTGGCAAGCCAGACTCCTAATAGCACACCCAGCACCGTCGCCAAAAAACCCAAAACCACGCCTTCTATGAGCGTCAATCGGCGCAGTCGCGATTTGGCAACTCCCAAACTTTGCAGACGTGCAAACATAGCCTGCCGACGGCCCAATGCATGACACGCCACCTGATAGGTGAGCAGCCACGCCACCACCAGTGCCAGCATCGATAGGGCCGCAACGTTAAACAGCACCGACTGCAACAGTTGCACCGTAGGACTCGCATTGGCAGCAGGCACCTGAGACCAGTTACGCCCCTCGGCAGTCTGCTCAAGCGACCCTAGCAAAGGCGCAGCGCGCGCCGGCAGTGCTCCCGGGAACAGCCGGTCGACAACGTGCTGCAGTCGCGGCCAACCGTCAGCAACTAATGCAGCCCTGGTGAGTTGTACGCCAATACGCGACAACCCCTGCCTCTTCAGCACTACCCGCGCAGTGGGCAGATCAGCAAGCACTACGCCCTCTGGCGCACTGTGGCCCAATACCTGAACCTGCGCATCTCCCAACGTGATCAACTCACCCACCGCAGCAAGTTCTTTGAACGAAGACGGTAGATACACAGAGTTACGAGAAAGGTAGGCCTCCATACCAGCAGAACCAGCACCGCCATCTGAACCCTCCGTCTCCGCAACGGGGGCCGAGAACTTCACGGCAAGAGGGTCTGTGCCTGTCAACAACAAGGTCTGGCCGGAAAATTCCACAACGCCATCGAGTAGCGGAAACAGCGCCGCAACCGCCGGGTGGGCGCCACGGCGCCAGGTCTCCCGCAGTGCGAAATAATCCTCATCCCCTAAAGCATCACGCTGCAGGTACAGATCAACGCCACCGAGTGGCTCGGCCTGGCGTCGCACCTGATCAGCGATCTGCGCGCTCAACAAATGCACCCCGGCAATCGAGGCAACACCAATGGCCATACCTAACAGGGCGCTAACCATCGACCCACGAGCACGCCACAGAAATCGCAACTGAGCCAGAACAACCAGACTTAGCAGGCGCTGTTTGAGGCTCGTTTGAGCGGATTGTGGCGCTTGCATCAAGACCGCGCTACGCCGCACCAATTTCGACAACGCGATCTGCGCGGCGGGCAATGTCATCGCTGTGGGTCGCAATTAGCAAAGCGGCGTTCTGGGTTTGGGTCTCACGCCACAACAGATCCGCAACCAGCGCACTGTTATGTTTATCCAGGTTGCCGGTGGGCTCATCCGCCAATACCAGCTCGGGGCGATGGGCCAATGCCCGTAACACCGCAACGCGCTGTTGCTCACCCCCCGATAAATCCGCTGGAAATTTCTCACTCATACCGGCCAAACCAAGCTCAGCCAGGCGCGGCTCATAGTCGCTCCAGCGCGACAGTTGCCCGGCCAGTTCGAGTGACAGGCGAACATTTTCCGCAACGCTTAGGGTTTCGATCAAATTGAAAAACTGGAACACATAACCAACGTGCTCGCGACGAAATCGCAGCAATTCTGGCTCGGCTAACGCAGACACCTCAAGTGGCTGCGCCCCCGCCGCACTAACCGGCGTAAACGCGATGCTGCCCGAATCGACCGGCAGCAACCCAGCCACAAGATTTAATAGCGTGGTTTTGCCACTACCACTTGGCCCCCAAAGTGCAACCGACTCACCAGGAGTGACATCGAGCGATAAATTCTGCAACACCGATTGCGTGCGTCCTTGCGGGTCGACAAAGCTGCGCGACACGTTTTGCAATGACAGCAAGGGCGGCACTGAGGGTAGCGGGCTCACCGGGTTGCGGGATCAATACCCGCTTGCATGCCTTCAGACAGAAGGTAGTCGTTGTGCACTGGTAGATGCTCAAACCGAGTCACTGCCGCCAACAGTTCGTCGACCGAACCATAGGGCAACAGACTGCGCAACGACGTCAGCGTGGGCATGATCAAGTTCCAGCGATTGTCTTCGCCTCGCTGCAGCGCCTGTGCAGGAGTAATCCATTCACCGCTCATGGTTTCGCCTGGGGCGTAGGTGGCCACCTGTCCGTCTGGCATACGCGCCACAAAGAAGCGCGTGTCGAATCGATGCGGCGCTTTCTCGGGGGTTACCCAGTGTGCAAAGTAAGACAGATCACCCAACCCAAGCGTCAGATTAAGCCGCGCGCAAAGCCCGCCAAAGTCTTCCAAACGTGTGGTCGCAAGCTCTGCCACCGTCGCGCTGTCGATCGCCACACCGTTTTGCTGCCCCAGCAAGATGCCTGACTCTTCGTAGCACTCGCGCACGGCAGCAAACCAGTAAGACAGCGGCACTGATGCAAGGTCTGTATTGAGCAACGCCGCGGCGTCTGCAGCCGCAGGCCCAGTCCAACTCACGCTCTCCAGCAAGGTCTCGTCTGTTGCATCAACCTTGCCGCCGGTAAATACGTGTAAGCCCGGGAAAGACCCCCGCGAGGGCCGCTCTAGCATGTAGACCTGCAGACCGAGACCAGGCTGATCGCGAACCAGCAGGAGCGTCGCGGCTTTTCGAATCTTTGTTACATCATTCATGCCTACACTCTGCATTCCTTTTTTGTTGCCAGCAATCAGCATCGCTGCACCTAGTCGCGTTTTTTAATATCAAAATGCCATCCTTGTGCTTACAACAAAGAGTCTGCAAGCTACCTAACGCCATGAACGACCTTAACTACAAATTTGTCGTCCGCCTAACTGACCGCATGCGCGATCAGATAGCGCTCGCAGCAAAGCATTACCGACGCAGTATGAACTCGGAAATTATCGCCCGTCTCGAGCAGTCTTTTGGGGCACTACCAAAAAATGAAGTGGAGGAAGCCGTACAACCCGCCTTCCACCCCCGCATTGAAGCGCTGTTTCGCAATCAGCTGACAGAGAACGAAAAGAGCCTGGTGCAATCGTTTCGCTTGCTCAGCGCAGAAAAACAGGCGGCGCTGCTGCGCCTGCTGCAACGCTAGGCCCGGCCTGTGTCAACTTACGACCCGCTTACCCCCTATAACCACCCAACCACAGCGTGCTTTATCGACGACAACGAGTCGTTTATGGCTGGGCTGGCGCTGGTGATGCCACCGCATATGAACTCGGTGGCATTTTTTGATCCGGTGCACGCACTTGATTATATCAATCGGCCCCAAGAGCTGCGCTCACTCGCGAATCGCTGCTTTTCGGCTCACGAGCATTCATCAAGGCAACTCTTTCGGCTCGATATCGATCAGATCGAGCAAGAAATCAACATCGTGCAACGTTTTGACCGCCTGTCAGTGGTTATTGTCGACTATTCAATGCCCGCTATCGACGGGCTCGAACTTTGCGCACAAATTCATGACCCTAGTGTGGGCAAGATACTGCTGACGGGAGTCGCTGATGAAAAGATGGCGGTAGAAGCGTTTAACGCCGGCATCATCAATCGTTTCATTTCCAAGTCTCATCCAGAAGCCAGCGACCAAATCTGCGAATACGCACTCGATATGCAAAACGCCTATTTTCGCAACCAGGCCGAACAGGTGCGTCGCACCCTAGTTCTGGCAGGGCCGATTTTTCTCGACGACCCAAACGTCGCCCATTGGGTACGCCGGCTAATGCTGCGCAAGAACTTCTGCGAGTACTACATGGTGTCGAAACCACCCGGCTTGTTGCTACTTAACCCTGCGGGGGCCATAGCCCAACTGGTGGTACTCAGCGGCAACCAGTGTGATGAACAGGCCAACTACGCTGAGCTTCACGGTGCGCCACCGTCGATCGTGCAGCGCCTGCGTAAGCGTTCCCACGTTGGTTTTTTTCTGGATGATCCGGCGAGTTACGTTGGCGGCGAAGACTACCCATGGGATGAGTTTGTTAAACGCGCGACACGGCTCGGAGAAGACAACCACCACTGGTACGCCGCCCTCTTCAACTCCCCCCCACACAACATCGATTACGCACCTGAGAACGTGTGTTTAAACGCCTGGAACGCCCAGCGAAACGAGTTCCGACCTCCCAAGGCGAGCGTGCTCGAGATTTAGCCGCTCGGCCCGCTTAGCCACCACCCTGAGCGGCCTCTCGCAGCGGCGCAGGTATCACCCAGCGTTCAATCACTTCAAACGACAGCTCGATCAGCATCGCCAGACAGGCAGCTGGAATAGCACCCTGCAAAATCAGGTTGGTATCGTTCAACGACAGCCCGGTCACAATCGGATCACCAAGCCCGCCGGCGCCAATAAACGCAGCAAGTGTTGCCGTGCCCACACTGATTACCGCCGCCGTTCGAATGCCCGCAAAAATATTTGGCATCGCCATAGGTACCAACACATAGCGCAAGCGCTCACCCCGCGATAGACCAATTGCTTTTGCGGTGCGTACCAGCTCGGGGTCAATGGTGCCAAGTGCCACCACGGTGTTGCGCAAAATCGGCAGCAACGCATAAAGAAACAGCGCCACTATCGCTGGCGTGCGGCCAATACCAAGCAACGGAATCATGAGCGCCAACAGCGCGATTGATGGAATGGTTTGCAGCAAACCGCAAATATAGACAACGCCACGGGCGAGGTTTGCGTTGCGAAACACCAGCACCCCAACCCCAACTCCGACCACAATCGCTAACAGCAACGCAACCAACGTGAGTTCCAGATGCCGCAAGGTATTACGCCATAGGTCGCGCCACATTCGATCAGACGGTGACC
The DNA here is from genome assembly GCA_023300545.1 of Pseudomonadales bacterium. Classification (GTDB taxonomy): domain Bacteria; phylum Pseudomonadota; class Gammaproteobacteria; order Pseudomonadales; family Azotimanducaceae; genus JALZVT01. The sequence goes on along the minus strand of JALZVT010000056.1, from coordinate 20,209 downwards.
GAACAACACTCGCATCCACAAGTCCTTGCTCCAGCAAAAAGCCTTGGGCAATCGCGGCAAAATCTGCCTCGCCCGATTTCGAACCGTCGAGCACCGCGGCGTTCAACGCCTGCATTTGGGTCGCGTTCAGTGTGTTGGCCAGTTCACCAAGAGCAGACTTCGCGGCGTTGGGTAGGTCGCTGCGCACTAGTGGCGCAGCAAGGTAGTCAGGAAAAAACTGTCGGTCGTCTTCGAGAATGCGCAGCTGATACTGCACCAGTTCGCCATCGGTCGAATAGGCATCGGTGACGTCAATTGCGCCATCTGCGATCGCCTGATAGGCCAACCCGTGCTCGATGCCAGCGGGATCAACCCGCAGGTTGTAGGCCGCAGCTAACCCCGGCCAACCGTCGTTGCGCTCCAAAAACTCGTGGCTTACTACCACCTTAAGCTCTGGGTGCGCCTGCAAGTCACCAATAGTTACCAGCCCCAGTTCACGGGCTGTGGTGGCGCGCACCGCAACGGCGTAGGTGTTGCTGAAGCCAAACGGCTCGAGCAACAACAGATCACTGGGCAAGCCCGCGCGCAACTCGGCCATGCTTAGCGCGCCCTCGCTTTTTAACACGGCCTGGGAAATTGTGCCGCTGTATTCGATGTAAAGATCGACCTCACCCTGAGCAAGAGCGGAGTAGCAGATGAGCGTGCCACCAAGACCAAACTGACGCGCCACCTCAAAGCCACGTGCCTCAAGCAGTTGTGACGCGATCTCAGACAGCAGGTAAGACTCACCAAAGTTTTTGCTCGCGACCCGAATTGGGTTCTGCTGCGCCGCAGCGCTCGCCGGCGCGGCCAAAAAAGCGAGCACCACAGCCATCAACAGCGCACCAAAAAAACTCGCACAGACCTGAATAAAAAACAGCCGCCTCACGCCAGTTGCTCCGCCAACAAGCGCGCAACATAGTCGTTGCCGGGCGATTCAATAACCTGCGCAACATGACCCGCCTGAGCCACCTCACCCTTGGCAAGAATTACCATATAGTCGGCCAGCTTCACCGCCTCGCGCATATCATGCGTGACTAAAATAGTGCTGATATGAGTGGTTTTTTGCAGGGCCATAAAATGTTCGTGCAGCTCGAGCCGGGTAATGGGGTCAACCGCCGAAAAGGGTTCATCCAGCAACAACAAGCTGGGTTCGAGCATGAGGGCGCGACATAACCCCACCCGCTGTTGTTGCCCGCCCGACAACTGAGCCGGATAGCGCGTCCACAGTTCTTGTGCCAGATGCATCTGGCCCAACAACGCGTGCGCTCGTGCACGGCGCTGCTCAAGCGACACCCCGTGCAGACGCGCGACCAAAGTCACATTGTCAAAAATCGATAGATGCGGCAGCAACCCCGCACCCTGTACTGCGTAGCCCATGCCACGCCGAAACTCGGTCAGGTCTCTCGGAATGGGTAGCTCGTTTACCCTAAGCTCGCCAGCGTCGACGCTTTCGAGGGCGTTGATCAGCCGCAGCAAGGTGGTCTTGCCGCTGCCACTGGCCCCCACAATCGCTGAGGTCACACCGCGGGGAAACTGCAACGAAACATCGCGCAACACCTGAGTGTCGCCATAACGTTTGCCAACGCCTTGCAAGCTGACACAGGTCACTAGCCCCCTCCCAGCTCGTGTTCGAGCTGAGAGAAATGTTCATCGAGAGCGGCCAGCGTTCCGGGTGTCTTACCGTCTCCGCTCGCCTCGCCCGAATTCAGCTTAGCCAGCTGCTCATTCAGCTCTACCCGCGCCCGCGGCAGGGTGAGCCAGGGCGCATCGGTTGCGCTCAGCTTGTCACGCACAAACTCCATCCAGCGGCCCTGCTCGGTTTCGGTGAGCAAATGGGGAAAGCACCGCGCCTTCAGCCGAAAGCTCAACTCCCCCAAGCGCTCGTCATTGAACCGCAGCTGCTCCGGCCACACGCCATTCAACAAACTCTGCTGAAACTCTTCGCTGCGCGCTTTGTCGTCATCATTAATGAACCCGTCGTAAAGTGCGGCGTCGACATCGGGACTTGCGTCTGGCGGCGGTCGGTTGTAAATCTGCGCGAGCTTTTTGCCCACGTTGGCTTTGCGAAGCTGCTGTTTTCGATCTTCAATCTGACCCATGTGCAGGTTTAACCGGGTCTGGTCTTCCTTGCGCAGCACACTGGCTGTGCTGATAAACGGACAGCGGTTTATACGCAGCTCTTTAAGGGGTGGCCGCTGCTCAGGGTCTTTGCTGAACAGGTTCTCTTGCAGCTTATCAACGCTCCATTCCAGCAGCGGTCGAATGTCTTTGGTGAGGTCAGCAACAATATAGCTGTTGTTGTTGCGCGGATGACGCGCCACCGACACCACGGGTGCCAATGACGACTGCTCGCGCGGATACATCGCCGTAACGTGCACACAGAGATTTTTGCCAATGGGTTCGAGCAGCTCACGCACCGCTTTCTTGGCGCGCATTTTGAAGTAGTACTGAAACAGCAGCGGCTGCTTGTCACGAATGACCCGCGCCAGGCCAATGGTCGCGCGAACATCAGACATGGCGTCGTGTGCACTCTCGTGAGTAATACCGTTCGCCGGCGCGAGGGCCTCAAGCTTGAACACGGGCACTCCGTCAACCTTTGGCCACTCAATGCCCTCGGGTCGCAAGGCATAGGCCCCCCGCACCAAATCAATAATGTCCCAGCGTGAGTTACCGTTTTGCCATTCGCGGGCGTAGGGGTCCATCAACAGCCGATACAACCCATAACGCATAAACTCGTCATCAAAGCGCAGGCTGTTGTAACCGGCGACGCAGGTACCCGGTTTTGAAAACAGCTTAAGAATTTTACGAAAAGCCTCCCACTCATCAATGCCGTCACGCTGGGTTTGCTGAGGCGTAATGCCGGTAACCTGAGCAGCAATGGGGTTAGGCAGAACGTCTGCGGGCAGCTTCACATAGGTGGTGAACTCCTCGCCGGTCTCTTTCAGCGACAGATCTGTACGCAATCCCGCGAACTGAATGACCCGATCCCAACGCGGATTAATACCCGAGGTTTCCAGGTCGTACCAAAATATGCTGCTCAAAAGTGCCCCTTTCCCGTGCTGGTGCGGCCTGCTCACTGACGCCCAATTTGTGTTGTTGTGGCGCTGCATTGCGTTCGTGCTTTTCACTTGGCATGGTTGCCTTCCTTTAGGCTAACAGCAGTGAAACGCGTGAACGGCAAATCAATCGCCTTGCTTGGCGGCCCCATTCTCGCATTGTTGGCCGGTTACATCATGTGGCAAACCGGCATGCCGCTAGGCGCGGCTCAAACCCTGGCTGTAACCACCCTGTGCATCGTCTGGTGGATCTTCGAGCCGATCCCAATTCCAGCCACTTCACTCATCCCCCTGACCGTACTGCCCTTGCTCGGCGTTATCGATCGGGCCGGCCTGAGCGGAGCCTACGGGCACCCCCTGATACTACTGTTGCTGTCTGGTTTTTTACTGTCGACAGCCCTTGAGAAAAACGGCGCGCACCGGCGGCTGGCGCTGGGGCTGCTCAACGCCATTGGCGCCCACAGTTCGCGGCGCGTTGTGATCGGCTTTATGGGTGTCGCCGCCCTGCTGTCGATGTGGATCTCAAACACCGCCACCGCGCTCATGATGCTGCCCATCGCCATGGCGGTGCTTGAGAAGGCCCCTGACGACCGCCTGCGCGTGCCGCTACTACTGGGTATAGCCTACGGCTGCAGCATCGGCGGCATGGGCACGCCAATTGGGACACCACCCAATGTGGTGTTCATGGGCATTTATGAAGAAGCCACGGGCAGCACGGTATCCTTCCTTGAGTGGATGAGCTGGGCGTTGCCCATAGTGGCAGTGTTGTTTCCCCTGTCAGCGATCTGGCTGACACGCAATCTCGGTGATAACGATGAGTCGACCGATACCGGCGTCGAACTGCCTCGCCTCGGCGCCTGGGAGACGGCTGAAATCCGAGTGCTGGCGGTGTTTGTGGTCACCGCGCTGCTGTGGGTCACCCGAACGGGCCCCTTCGGTGGCTGGGCCGGCGCGCTTGGCGTGAGCTACTCCAACGACGCCATGGTGGGCTTTGCCGGCGTGATCTCAATGTTTTTAATCGGCAACGGTCGGGGCAACGGCGAAAAACTGCTCGACTGGGAAACCGCTGAGAAAATTCCTTGGGGCATTCTGCTGTTGTTTGCAGGCGGCCTAGCGATTGCCGCGGCGTTTAGCAGCTCTGGCTTGTCACAAATTGTTGGCGGTGCGCTGCAAGGCATCTCGGCGCTGCATCCGCTGGTTGTGATGCTGGTGTTGTGCGCCACCGTTACCTTCCTAACCGAAGCCACCAGCAATACTGCAACCACCAACATACTCATGCCTATTGCAGCAGCGACCGCCGTTGCCGCCGCCATAGACCCCCGTCTGCTAATGATTCCGGTGGCGTTGTCAGCAAGCTGCGCGTTTATGCTGCCGGTGGCAACACCACCCAACGTCATCGTATTTTCAACCGGCCAGGTGCCCATCAGCCGAATGATCCGCGAGGGCTTCGCACTCAATATCCTGGGAATATTGATCATCGCCTTCGGACTCTACGCGCTGCTTTAAATCAAGCGCACTCAGTCGTTCCAATTCAGCGCGGCGCGCTTCTTCGTCGAGCTCGGCCAACGCCTCAGCCGCCGCGTAAAATCCAGCCAGGTCAGCGTCAGTGAGCTCGCTGCTTTGATCAATGGCTGCTTCCCGATGCAGCGCACGAAACGCACCCACCCACTGTTGATAGGCGCCGACTAACGACAACCGTGCCATGTTGGGTGGCTTATCAAAAAATTTGAGCCAACGCTCGTCCGTGAATTCACTAGCGACAGCAGCTAGACAGGCTTTGGCCTGCGCATAACGCTGGATGCGAAGTGCAAGCGCGCGCTCTCTGCGCTGATCAACCAACTCTGAGGACGAGGGTTCGACCATGAGCTGCGCAAAGTCGGCCTCGAGTCGCGCGCGCAGCTGCAGCAGCAAACTGTTAAACCGTGCGCGTTCAAGCCGCGCCTGCTGATGAGTCTGCACGCTGTTGTGGTCTTCCAGCCACAGCGGTAACCCATAGGCCGCCACATAGGTTGCAAAACTCTCATTAAACTCGGTGTCACCCGGTGCATAGAGTTTGCCGTGGGCAAGCTCATGGAACAGCAGCTCGGAACGCGCCGCCCTGGGCCAGTGAATAAAGGAACTCAACAGCGGGTCATTGAACCAGCCCAGCGTGGAATAGGCGGGCACCCCACCTACGTAGGTATCAAACTCTGTGGGCGCAAAATCAGCTGCTATATCACGCGCGAGTTGCTCCTTGAAATAGCCCCGATAAGACACGCAACCAGCCACCGGAAAGCACCAGGTGAGTGGCTGCACCGAATCAACCGGCGTGACCACGACATTCCAAACGACAAACTCACGGTTTAGGTCAACGTAGCTGCCATACCGCCCTGCAGGCTTCAATTGCAGTCGCGTCTGCGCAAAGTCGAGTGCCTGCTGGGAATCGAGCAGCGCCACCCGCAGGGTCGGATCGAGGTCAGATCGGGCCAATACGCGGTCAACGTCCTCACGGGCCGCTAACAGCCGAACCTGGCCAGTCACCGCCTGCTGATAAAACCGCAAGGTGCTGCAGCCGGCTAGAGTGGCTAGCGCAACCATCAGCAGCACAAGCGTTAGCCCCATCAAGACTCTGCCGTCCTGAGCGCACGGCTGGCACCGATAACGGCGATATGCTATCAAGCTGCCGATGAATACCCTGCGCGGCATACTGGCTTCTCTCTTTCTGGCGGTGAACACCGCCCTGTGGTGCATTCCTCTATTCACGGTAGGTATTGTGCGGTTCTTGCTGCCAATTGCGAGCGTCAAGCGCCTATTGTCCAGCGCGATGGATCTGGTGATTGATGGCTGGGTAGGCGGCAACCGCGTTATGAATGCCGTCCTGCGCCTGCAGCGGTTCGATCTCACCTGGCAGGTCAGTGAGCCCCTGTCGCTCGACAAACGCTACCTTGTGCTCAGCAACCACCAGAGCTGGGCTGACATCATCATTCTGCAGAACACCTTCAGAGGCATTTTGCCGCCACTGAAATTCTTCACCAAAGCCCAGCTTATCTGGATCCCGCTGCTGGGCGTGGCGATGTGGTTTCTGGGTTTTCCTTACGTTCGACGCGGGGGCGCTGGCGACCGTGAGGCAATGGCCCAAAGCTGTGCCGGCTTTAAAAACCATCCCGTGAGTGTGCTTAATTTCCTTGAAGGAACGCGCTTTACCACCGCCAAACATGAAAAGTTCGCCGGCCCCTATAAACACCTGTTGCCCCCAAAGACGGGCGGTCTGGCCTTTGTGCTGGGCGAACTGGGCGAGCAGATTGATCAAGTCATCGACGTGAGCATCACCTATCCTGGGTCGTCACCGTCGTTTTGGCAGTTTCTGAGTGGCCAATGCCCACGTTCATCGGTACATATTGAAAGCTTAAGCGTGCCCGTAGCGGCCACCGGCCGTGCACTAACTCAGTCAGAGCTGGACCTACTGAACAACTGGACCCACACTCGCTGGCAGGCTAAAGACGCATGGCTCGAAAGTGCCCGCGACAGGCGCCAGCTAGAGCAGGACCCACCCGGCCACCAGCAAAAGATTTAGGCGAATGTACGAAAAGTTTTTTCACCTCAACAAGCGACCGTTTTCGATCGCGCCTGACCCCAGCTTCCTCTACATGAGCGAACGCCACCGGGACGCGCTCGCGCATCTGAAATATGGGCTGGAATCAGAAGGCGGCTTCGTCCTTGTGACTGGCGAGGTCGGCACCGGCAAAACCACTCTGTTGCGCAACCTCATCGGCCAGGTGCCAGGCGACATCGATGTGGCGTTTATTCTGAACCCGCGCCTCACCGTGCGGGAACTGCTACAGACTATCTGCGACGAGCTCGCCATCGAGTACCCCACCGCAGATCAGCACAGCGTAAAACCCTACATCGACCGGCTCAACAAACACCTGCTGCGCACTCACCAGTTAGGCCGCAGCACTGTCGTGGTGATCGACGAAGCACAAAACCTATCTCCAGCCGTGCTCGAACAACTGCGGCTACTAACCAACCTCGAAACCAATGAACGTAAGCTCATGCGTATCATTTTGGTGGGACAACCTGAACTGAAAACAATGCTGGCGCGTCAGGAACTACGCCAGCTCAGCCAGCGCGTAACGGCACGCTACCACCTCGAGCCACTCAAACTTGATGACACCCGCGCCTACCTCGCGCACCGCCTTACCGTATCGGGCGGCAACCCCAATCTGTTTAGCGCCTGGGCCAGTTGGAACATTCACCGTCACGCCGGTGGTATTCCACGGCTAATCAACATCATTGCAGACCGCGCAATGCTTGGTGCTTACGCTGACGGTAAGCCACGCATCGATTTTTCTACGGCCCAAAAAGCCGCCAAAGAAACTGCTAACCAAGATCGCAACCTCTGGGGTTGGCTCGCGCTAGCTGGCGCCGTGATACTCGCCGCCGGCGGGACCTGGGCGCTGCTCAGCGCCACCGGCCCTGATTCGACGCCAACAGCTGGGAGTGCACCCGTCGTCGTCAACAACAACCAAGTACAGGCCATTCCAAACCCGCAATCACCCACATCCGATGCGCTAACATCAGATGCGCTCACACCCGATGCGCTCACCGAAATTGTCGTGCGCAACCCAAGCCCGGCTCCCGCAACCGTTGACGCGTATGTGCCGCCAAAGCCAACGCCACAAGAACCAAGCACGACGATTGCGCAAACCCAAACCATACCGAGCCCTAATCCGCAGCCAGACCTGCCGCCCCCCACAATACCAAGGGTTGCCAATCTCTCTGCGCAACCACTGGTAACCGGAGCACAGGTACTTACCGCCACTCCAAACGTTCCGTCCTATGGCAGCCAGCGACTCGCCTTTAGCACCATGTATAAGCTGTGGGGCATCGACTATGACCCGAACAGCACCATGGTTCCCTGCGATTACGCACCACGCTTTCAGTTGCAGTGCACCAAACGCAGCTACGCCTGGGAGAACGTCGCCCGCCTTAACATTCCCGTTGTGATGCGCATGGTCGACCCTGACGGCCAGACGTTTTATGTGACCGCCGTGAGTGCACGGAACAACCGTATTTCGATTATTCAAGACAACCGTCCGGCGGTTGTTGACCTAGCCGCACTGACACAGCGTTGGGACGGCACGATCATCGCGCTCTGGCCGACACCGGAAAACTATCGAGGCAGCATCAAAGACGGTTCCTCCGGTCGCGCCGTGCGCGAATTGCGGAAGTTGCTCGGCACAGCCCTCAATCGTAACCTGGGCAACGCCCGAACCTTTGATACGACGCTCGGCGACGCATTGCGTGAGTTTCAAGCCGCGAAAGGCCTGTTGGCCGACGGCATAGCTGGCCCCGCCACCTGGCTGTTATTGCACCGTGCCGCCGGCTACGACATACCAGAGCTATTGGGCTAACGCATGTCTTATATACTAGACGCACTGCAAAAGAGCGCTGACGAAGCCAAGCCCAGAGTGCCAATGGCCGAGTTTCCAGACGCAATAGGTCACGCCGCAAGCCCTAAGGACGGACTGTCACTGCCGTGGAAACTGGCAATTGGCGCCGTGTTGCTGGCAAACCTTACCCTTGTGTATTTATGGCGCACCGACCGCAACAACACCCCGCCTATTGCCCAAACCAGCGTGAACCACAGCACCGCTTCACAGCAACCCACCTTTGGGGACGATCAACCTGCCAACAACCAAAAAAAGACGCTACCGGGCATTGCCTCACCAAAAGATTTGCCACCGCCGCGTCGCGCTAACAGCAACACCAGCCAGGCCAATAGCACGAGCAGCCCCGTTGCCTCCGGCACCGGTCGCACCTTCAGACCGTCTGGTCGACCTATCACTATTGCTGGTGAACCGGGAATTGCTGAACCGAGAATTGATGATCAGGACGTTGACATATCGAGCCCCCAAACCAGTGGCTCAGGCGAACCATCATCCACAGCCAGCACGCCAGGCGGTCGAGTCATCCCTCAGCAGCCAGAGGCTCTAGCGCCCAGCGCTCGCGCTCGCAGCGCAAGTGCACTTAGCGCACTGAGCGACGGCGCCCGCGAAGCACTGTACGCCCTGAGCTTTTCGTTTCATATCTACGGGGTGGAATCAGACCTGCGCTCAGTTGGCGTGAACGGCCAGCGAATCACCGAAGGACAAACCGTGACCACCGACAACGGCGAAACCTTCACGATTGGAGAGATTACTGACAGCGGGGCGATCGTCGAGTTTCAACACGACGGGGAGAGTTTGAGTGTTGCCATTCCAGTTATGGAAGACTGGAAGGACAGCTAAGCAGCGCGTAACGCTTAGGCGCGAACGTTCGCCTGAGCCGTCTGATTGCGCGAGGCCACAAACACGTCAACCAAATCGGTATCGAGCAGGCCGTCTTTGGCTTCCATGTACAGAATTTCAAAGGCGCGATCATCGCCAATGGCTGACTTGTAGGGACGATCCATAGCCGTGAGCGCATCGTATATGTCACACACGGTCATCACCCGACTGGCGAGCGGAATCTGCTCCCCAACAAGGCCTTGTGGATAGCCCTTGCCGTTCATTTTTTCGTGATGCGCACCGGCAATCTCAGGCACTTGGCTCAGTTCTTTTGGCCACGGCAGCACGGCAAGAAAATCTTTGGTCCATTGCACGTGGGCTTCAATTTCCACGCGCTCTGCCGGCGTTAGAGAACCCCTTCGTACCGATAGAGCGTTGAGATCTTCGGCCGAAATCAAACCGGTCTTTGCGCCATCTGACTCGGTAAACGAATAATTATGCAGTTCCCGCAGGTGTGAGAAGTCGCCATCCAGCAGCACAGTCGGGTTATTTGCCCGTTCGATCATGCCGTAGTAATCATCGAGAATGCTAATCTGTTTTTGCAGGTCACGATGCACGCGCGCGCGCGCAACCTCAAAACCGGTCGAGTCGTGGTGCAGTATTTCGACTTCGCGCTCTACCGCTGCCCGCCGCAAGCGTTCTTTTTGCAGCTGTACACGATAGTGCAAAATTTCCATTCGCTCAGAACTGATCTTATGCGACTTAACCAAAATCGACTCACGCACACCCACTTTGCCAAAGTCGTGCAGCAGTGCGGCATAGCGCACCTCGCGCAGGTGATCTTCGGGAATAACCATGTTCTTAAAGCGCGGCAAATTCGACAATGGCAGCGCCTGCAGGAGTGCGACGGTAGTCTCAGCCACTCGTGCCGAATGGCCGCTGGTAGATGGATCGCGTTGTTCAATCGCCTTCACAGACGCCTGCACAAAGCTCTCAAACAGGTCGTTGATGTCGCGAACCAAACGATTCTTTTGTATCGATAGCGCAGCCTGGCTAGCTATAGCCCGTAAAATTTCAACTGTCTCTCGGTCGAACTCAACCACAGTGATTTCGTCATCATCAAAACGATTAATGAACTGTAAAACGCCAACCACAACACCCGCATGATCGCGCATGGGCATCACCAGCATCGAACGCGTGCGATAACCCATCTTTTCATCAAAGCTGCGGTTAAATGAATAGGGTGCGTTTTCAGGCAAGCGATAGGCGTCAGGCAGATTCAGCTCTGCACCACTAACCGCCACGTGCCCTGCAATTGACGCCGAGGTCAGAGGCACGGTTATTTCATTGAACGGCAGCTCAAGCGTGCCATTTTGTGTCAGCTTGAAAACCAGTCGTTCTTCATCAACACCACTGATATTGGTTTTGGTATCGACCAGATAAAGTGACGCACCATCACAGCGAGCGATCGCTCGAGCTTCTTTCAGTAGTGTCGCCAACAGCTCATCAAACGAAATTTCGCTCGACAGTGCCGCGCTGACTTCACTGAGTTGTTTCATCTGCTGCTTCTGAGCAGTTACTTGGTTTTGCGCGATGCGTAATTGTTCGTGGGTTTCCCAATGCGTGTGCGCATGCCGCAGCACCTGAGCCAGTGCAGAACGATTTTCGCGCGCACTGTTGTTGCTCCATGAACCGAGGAAAACATCGACATAGGGTTTACTGGACGGCAAGGTGCCAACAAGCAAAGCGCCCGGGAAACGGACACGCGCTTCTGCAGCAAAATCGGGATTACCAAGAACAACAACGGCGACGTGTGAATCGTTGTTTGTTTCTGCCTTCTCACCCGATTGCGTTTGTGAGGTGCGCGCGACATGCCAACCCTTTGCCACTGCCAACAATGACAGAGGCGATTCGGCGGCATCAGCCAGCAGCAGACTGGGTTTCATACCGGATCCGCTCATTATCCCAATTGCTTCCATGTAATGAGGGGCAATTATGACTAGAAGAGCTAACCCGGTTCAGGACACCGGTCACAGTTTGACCCTGATCTAAAATTCTTGCGTTAACAAGAATATGCGCTATAGAGCCGGTCCCATAGCATCGACTCGGCCCTGTAAATCGGTCAAGCGCCGGTTCAACTGAACTCGGTAGGCATCAATGGCAGACACCGCCTGTTCGTTGCGTATCACCCTTTCGGTAAGGGCTGAGACATCAATATTGGCAATATTTTTGGCAAGCTTGTCTTGCCCTGCCGTCAGGCCGGAAATCTTGGCCGACAGCTCATCCAGCGTCTCCAGACGCGCATTGAGATCCGCAACGCTCTGGTCTTGCTGGCTCAGGTCGCTTTTGAGCGTGGCGACACCCGACTGCAGCGTGCTCAATGTGTTCTTTTGAGTGGCGAGCAACGCCTGATTCTCTTGGATCCAGCCTCGGTTCACTTTAAAAGCGATGTCCCAGACTTTTCGAATCTCAGATTCCCAGTAACCTAATTTCTCTTTGGTAGCGTCACCGGTATCGCTCATCACCTCGTCGGTGGCGCGCAAGCGATCTTCGACCACCGCTAGCCGGCTTTCGGCAGCGGCCTGCTGTTCTTGCGCTGCGGTTAAGAGCTTTTGCTGATTCATCACAAACCAGCCCCCAACCCCAAGGCCTGCAACCACAAGCATCAAGATCAGGTTGGTGGCGAGCGCAGACCCGCCACCACCGGTAGAGGAACCACCCCGTGAACCAGAGCCACGACGGGGCCCCCCACCATTGCGAGGGGCCATGTCGTCATCCCGTGTGGCGGAAATTCCGCCTGGAGTAGGTGCCACTATTTGCCGCCTTAACCGAGAATGCGCAGCAGGCCCCAAAGGACAGCTGTCAGCACAAAGCCACTGGTAATAACGCCGCTGACTGTGGTCATTGGGCCTTGCTTACCGACAATTGCGTTGATCTGAATGACCACAATAATCGCCAGAGCAACCCAGAACCCAGTTCCGACCTGCCCCAGAGGACCGCTCGACAGGTGAGCACTTGAACCCATGAAGAACAGCATTGGCAGTGAGAACAGCGTATTGGTGCGTGAAGCCAGCAACGCCTTGGCCCCAGCGCCCGCCGCGCCTTCAAGAGCCGCTCCGCCCGCTTTGATCTGCTCGTTAGAGGCAATAACTACTTTCTGGTTGCGCCAAATGATGCCCCACACGTTCAGGAACATAAATGTACCCATGAGCGCACCAAGTGTGATGTCTTGTGTCAGCCATTGCGCACCGCCACCACCAAGCTTGGCAAGCAACACACAACCCGTGAGGAACGTAAACAGAGCACCCCAGCGGAACCACCAGAGGGCACGCGGAACGAGTTTTACGAACGCATCGACGCGCGAATCATCGTCGGCTTCCTTGAAATAAGACCCCTGGATAAAGTTGAAGTAGTACAGCAACCCAATCCAAGTCACGCCCGCCAGGAAATGTCCCCAGCGGAACAGATAATTGATGATTTCGTCCATTGCTTTCCCCTACTTGATGGTAATTATTAATTATTCTGCTCGTGACCGACCCGGAGTACACCCGATCGGCCAAATTTGTTTGGTCATCATATCAAACGAAAACAGGCCACCCCAGTCTCCTGGAGCAGCCCGTCTGCGTTTTTTTGCCTTTCTTATCTAAGAAGGACAAGCGACGTAGGCAACTAACGGCAGGCAAGCCCGCCGCCAGCTATCTACATACAACAGCTCAAGGCTGTTTACATACAACAGCTCAAGGCTGTTTACATGCAACAGCTCAAGGCTGTTTACATCATGCCGCCCATACCGCCCATGTCAGGCATGCCGCCGCCAGGCATACCGCCGGGTGCTGCAGGGTCTTCTGGCAGATCGGTGATCATGGCTTCGGTGGTCAGCATCAAGCCAGCAACAGAAGCGGCCGCCTGCAGAGCAGAACGAGTCACTTTGGCCGGATCGAGGATGCCCATCTTCAGCATGTCGCCGTATTTGCCGGTGGCTGCGTTGTAGCCATCGTTGCCCTTGAGGTTTTCAACCTTGTCGAGCACAACCGAACCTTCGTCGCCTGCGTTGGCAGCGATCTGCCGCAGCGGTGCGCTCATTGCGCGCATGGCAATTTCGATACCGGTCGTTTGATCATCGTTGTCGCCTTTCAGCTTACCGAGACCCTGCAGAACGCGAACCAAAGTAACGCCGCCGCCAGGCACAACGCCTTCTTCTACAGCTGCGCGAGTTGAGTGCAGCGCGTCTTCAACGCGAGCCTTCTTCTCTTTCATTTCCAGTTCAGTCGGTGCGCCAACCTTGATTACCGCAACACCGCCAGCCAACTTGGCCAGACGTTCCTGCAGCTTTTCACGGTCGTAGTCTGAAGAAGTGTCTTCGATTTCCGCACGAATCTGCTTGATGCGACCTTCGATTTCTTTCTTCTTGCCCGAGCCATCAATGATAGTGCTGTTTTCTTTTGTAGAAGATACGCGCTTAGCCTGACCAAGGTCATCCAGCGTTGCGCCCTCAAGTGTGAGGCCAACTTCTTCAGAAATTACCGTGCCGCCGGTAAGAATCGCGATGTCTTGCAGCATGGCTTTGCGGCGATCGCCGAAACCCGGTGCTTTTGCAGCTGCTACTTTCACGATACCGCGCATGTTGTTAACAACCAGTGTTGCCAGCGCTTCACCTTCGATGTCTTCAGCGATAACCACGAGCGGCTTGCCAGACTTGGCAACCATCTCAAGGATAGGCAGAAGATCACGGATGTTTGAGATTTTCTTATCGCACAACAGAATGTATGGCGAGTCGTGCTCGGCGGCCATGCTGTCCTGATTGTTGATGAAGTAAGGCGACAGGTAACCGCGATCGAACTGCATGCCTTCAACAACATCGAGTTCGTTTTCGAGGCCAGAGCCTTCTTCAACGGTAATTACACCCTCTTTACCAACCTTAGACATGGCGTCAGCGATGATGTCGCCTACTGCTTTATCGCTGTTAGCTGAGATGGTGCCAACCTGGGCAATCGACTTTGAATTCGCACAAGGCGTAGACATTTTGCCGATCTGCGCAACAGCGGCTTCAACCGCCTGGTCGATGCCGCGCTTAAGGTCCATAGGATTCATGCCGGCAGCAACCGACTTGAGGCCTTCCGTAAGAATGGCCTGGGCCAATACGGTTGCAGTTGTGGTGCCGTCGCCAGCTTCGTCAGAGGTTTGGCTCGCAACCTCTTTAACCATCTGCGCGCCCATGTTTTCGAACTTGTCTTTGAGTTCGACTTCTTTGGCAACCGAGACACCGTCTTTAGTGACCGTAGGGGCACCAAATGACTTGTCTAGAATTACATTACGGCCTTTAGGACCGAGCGTTACCTTAACCGCGTTGGCAAGGACGTTTACACCGGCGAGCATTTTGCTGCGGGCGTCATCTCCAAATAATACTTCTTTAGCGCTCATCGCTTATTTCCTTTGTATGTCTGCTGACTAGCCTTCCAGAACGCCGAAAATTTCGGATTCCTGGAGGATCAAAAGCTCTTCGCCATCAATCTTTACGGTGCTGCCGCCATACTGGCCGAACAGAACTTTGTCGCCTTTCTTGACGTCAGGCTTGCGAACTTTGCCGTCGTCGCCGGTCTTGCCGGGGCCAACTGCAACTACTTGACCCTGAGAGGGTTTCTCGGTGGCCGAATCAGGCAGTACGATGCCGCCAGCGCTGGTTGTTTCTTCTTCCAGCCGACGGACGACTACACGATCGTGTAACGGTCGAATCTTCATGTGTCTAGGTCTCCCAATAATCCCGAAATCTTGCGCGTTAGCAGTCTCACCTTGAGAGTGCTAAAGCGCGGGCCGACTATAATAGGGCCAAGACTTCGAATATCAAGGGCAAGATTGAAACCAATTGGAAAAGCAGCCAACAAGGGAACCCGACACCCTTCTTGGCGTCCAATCTGATTCAGCAATCTACGATTCCAACCGGAGAGCCCACAGATGCTTCGTTCTACCCAACTCCTCCCCCGCGTGGCCTTAGTGGCTTTGATGACTCTCATGATGAGCACCGCCGCTACTGCGGCCGATCCCGATATTTTTGCCACAAAAACCGGTGCGCTAAGAGGCGTGGACGTGGTGGCGTACCACTCGCTCGATCCGGCTGCGAAGGCCGTTAAAGGCAGCCTCGAGATCACCTACGACTACATGGGCGCTACATGGCACTTTGTGAGCGTTGAAAACCGCGATCTGTTTGCGGCCAACCCCAGCAAATACGCGCCGCAATTTGGGGGTTACTGCGCCTTTGCCGTCTCCCACGGCTTCACCAAACCCGCTGATCCCAACCGTTGGAACATCGTTGACGGCAAGCTATACGTCAATCTAAACGGCGCTGCAGAGCGCAAATGGCTGAAGAATCGCGATGCCGCAATCGACCGAGGCAACACGAACTGGCCAACGGTACTCACCGCCTGTGAAAAGCGCGACAACTGCAGAAAGTCGATAAACTAGCACCTAGTGAAACCGACAGGATGTGTGCTGTGAATTCAGCCCCAGATATCGCTCCGCAGCCCACCCGCTGGAAAATCGCTGTAAAGCTACCGCTGGTGGTGCTGTGGCTGCTGCTTGTCGCCCTGCCCGTCGGGCTGCTTAATCTGATCTGCCGACAGGTGGGCTGGGCGCCCCCAACCAACCTGTTCCGACTGATCCATGGCGGCCTGGCCGCCCTGTTTCAGATCAAAGCAGAGGTAACCGGAGAAATTTGCCAAGCGCCAAGCACACTGTACGTCGGCAATCACGCCTCCTACCTCGACATATTTGTCATTGGGCAAACCTTTAACGGCAGCTATGTCGCCAAATCAGAGGTCGCGAACTGGCCGGTATTGGGCAAACTCGCTGGCATTCAAAACACGCTATTCCTGACTCGTAAATCCACTCGTGCAGCCTCTCAGGTCGAGCAATTAAGTCACCGTTTAGCCCACGGCAGAATGTTTGTGTTCCCGGAAGGCACCAGCACTCCTGGAACCCTGGTTGAACCGTTTCGCAGTAGCCTGTTTGCTGCGGCTGCTCCCGCTGAGGGCGCCGCTGCGACACAGATCCAACCAGTGACTATCGCCTACACCCACTATGCCGGTGCGCCAATGGCTCAAAGCCAACGTGACCGTTACGCCTGGTACCTACCGATGGCCTTTGGACCTCACTTTCTGGCGGCTCTTGGTCTGCAAACCGCTCGCGCAGCCATTATTTTTCATCCCCCGGTTACGCTTGCTGATTTCGCCTCAAGAAAAGACTGTGCACAGCACTGCGAAGAGCAAGTACGCGCGGGCTTGTTGAGCGCTATTGAGCAGCCCACCGAAACCTGTCCGGTGGCCTACCAGCCCTTGTCCAGACGCTGGCGCGCACTACACCCAGACACCACCGCAACCAAACAAGCAGGAGCAACCCCGTGACGCCCTCACTTCAACGCAGCCTGCTGGCGGCGAGTGCAGGGGCCATCGGCTACGGCGGTTGGGCCTATCTGGTGAATCAATCCGCTGGGGTTCTGATGGGCGCCCGTGCCGGCCTCATTCAAGGCAGCTACAGTTTTGCCCTGACACTCGGCATGACCTTGGTTACAGAAAGGCTTTACCATAGATTGCCTGAATCCCATGCTGGCCTTTCGACCATTGTGATCGTTAGCGCCACCACTTGGTGCGTGGCATTTAGCATTCATTTTGCAAATGGCACCCCTATGATCGTACCTACAATATTGCCTGGATTTATTATCGGCATTATCTACACCGCGGTGTATGTTGCAGCCTTGCGAAAAGGCAATATGCGCCTCCCTGAGCCACCAATCGCACATAGCGTAGTGAAGTAGCAATGCCGGAAACCAACCTGTCTGAACTCAGTAACACCCCAAGCCCCAGCACAGGGTCTGACGCCCCTGTGCCGAGCATTCACGGGGGCCCTTTCGAGGCGCGCTTTGCGACGACCCCCCAAGAGCTTGAACAGGCCCAACGCCTGCGCTACCAGGTGTTGTTCAAAGACAGCAACGGCAACCCTGATCCCGAAAAAGCCGCCTCCGGCGTTGACGTTGACGAATGGGACGCCAACGCTGACCACATCATCGTTTGCGATAACCGCGAAAATACCGCCAGCGGCGGCAAAGTTGTGGGCACCCTGCGTATCGCGAGCAACAAAAAACTAGCGCCACAGCAACTGTTTTACACCGAACAGGCTTTTGACCTGAGCAACCTGCGTAAGCGCTACGATCACATCGTGGAACTGGGCCGATTTTGCATCAGCCCCTCAACACGCAACGGTATTGTCCTTGGCCTGATCTGGAAACTGGCTTCCGCCTACATCTTGCAGCGCGAAGTAGAACTGATGCTTGGCTGCGCCAGTTTCCCCGGCGCAGACGCGTCGCTGCACACTCGCGAGTTTGGTTTTCTGCTAGCCCATGCGATCGCACCACAGGAACTGGCCATGCCACCGGTAGTGGCTAATCAGGTGTCGCTGCAGCAACTCATCGATTCCACTCAATGCGGCTCTGCTGATGCGATTGGCGAACTGCGCGATATGCCACCGCTCGTAAGGGGTTATCTGAAGATGGGAGCCCGCTGCAGCGACAGCGCCATTATCGACCCGGTATTCAACACTACCTTTGTGTGCATCTATGTCGATGCCGCAAATTTTGCCAATACCACTACTTTGTTGGCCCCAAAGAAGACGGCAGGGAATACATCAGCGAAGGCCGATGGTAACCAGGGGGCAGAATAAATTCTGACCCCGCGACGCGCGCCCTTTCGGGGTCAGAATTAATTCTGACCCCTGCCTTCATTACCCCTCTCGTCACTCTTCATCAATTCCCAATGCGCCTCATCCAACACCGCGGCGTTTGCCCCCGCTCGCCGAGCAATCTCGCGATAACTCGCAAGGGGCATCGGCTGCTGACGATGCTCGGCCGCAATATCCAACAACAGGTAACCGTGCTGTAAAAATATCCGCCAGGCCTGCCAAACCGATTTCTGCGGGTCAAACATGTGCGTCGGTAACGACGCGACGCCGTTCACCTCAATGACCACAAACTCACCCGCCTGAAACGCCTCAACGCTCTCGGCCTTGACGTCCAAACGACCAAAATTAAAGCCCGGTTGCGAGGCAAAGATACTGTTTACGGTGTCGCTAACGGCCGGCGTCAGCAACAGGCTGTCGTCGGTGAACTTGCAGCCCATGGTGTGCGAGCCGATAAACGACAACTGCACCGCCTCGCCCGCCGCAGGCACGTGGGCGCGGTCGAGGTATTGCAAAAACGTGTGCCAGTGATTAGTGAAACGTTCGTGGCGTGCCGCCAGCTTACCCAGCGTTTGCACGCCATCGCCAACAACCGTGGGAAAGTGCTTGCGGTTGATTCCGGTGATGGCGCCAACGCCGCGCTGACGCACAAAAAACACCCCAAACTCGACGTTGTTGGCCGTAAATTGTTGCACCAGATAGGGGCCACGCAAGGCCTGCACGCGCCCCGCTATATCGGCCGGGGAATGCACCTTGACCACGCCTTTGCCAACGCTGCCGATATCAGATTTCAGAATTAGGGGGTAACCAAACTGCTCAGCAAAATCTGCGACGAGTGATTCTTTTGCGGCTGCTGTCAGCGTTTCCGGTAAGGCCGCGGTTGGCAAGAACCGTGTTTGTTCAAACGCAAACTGGGTATGCACCTTCGAGCCAATACCAATCTCGCCATGATCCAACGCATAGTTAGCTTTCGCGAGCGACTTGATGGGTAACAGACGCCGCGCACAGCCCGCCAGCAGGCAAAGGTAATAGGGCAACTCAAAGAGTCGCGGATGCCAGAATTCGAAGTGTTTCATTGCCAATCAAACCAATCCGGTACGCGCTACGGACGCTCTTCGTATTCGCCTTCGATGATCACCGGACCCTCACCTGACGAACGGCCGCTGACATGCCCCGGTTGTGAGGCGGCACCCGGCTGCGAGCCTGGCCAGCCTTGCCCACCAAACGATGCCCCCGCAGCACCCGACGCGAGGTCAACCACTTTGAGGTGGCGTTTGGCGAGTGCGGCAAGCGCCTGACGCACGGGCGGCACCAGCAACAGAAAGCCAAAGGAGTCCGTCACAAAGCCCGGTGTGAGCAACAACGCGCCCGCCACCGCCAGCATCATGCCTTCAGCAATCTCCTGGCCTGGCAGCTGCCCCTGACCGACTCTCGACATGCCACGCTGCAAGGTTGCCGTGCCCTGCCAGCGCAGCAAAGAGACGCCTATCACAGCGGTCAGCATTACGCATAAAATGGTTAGCCCACCACCAATGTAGCCACCGACCGTGATCAGCAGGTACATTTCGGTAATTGGAACCGCGGTAAAAAGTAAAAGTATCCAGCGCATGGCAAAGCACATTGAGCCGCCCAACAGGGCAAGTCAATCGAGAAAACCCGCAAAGCGAAAACCGGCAAAGCTGGTGTCGCGCAAGCCCGGTGCGCCGTCCGACCAACCGGCGTCGGACACCGATGGCCATGATGACGACAACGCCCCAACCAACGCCGAACGCATTTGGCAGGTGGTGGCTGCGATCCCTAAAGGCCGGGTTGCCACCTACGGTCAGGTGGCCGATCTGGCCGGCCTGCCTCGTGCCGCCCGCCTTGTCGGGCGCACCATGAGCAACCTGCCCAAGGGCAGCAAGCTGCCGTGGTTTCGAGTGTTAAACTCACGCGGCGAACTGTCGTTTGCCCGCGACACCGCCAGCTGGCGCCGCCAGCGCGACAAGCTGGCCGCCGAAGGCGTCACGCTCATAAAAGGCCGCTTGAGTTTGAAGGTTTATCGGTGGCAGCCCTGAGCGGCTTACAAACAGCCTTGAGCGGCTTAATAAACAGCCCTGAGCGGCTTACAAAGAACCCTGAGTCAGGCCGTTGACCTAACCTCGTCTACCGAGGTCACGC
>JALZVT010000055.1 GCA_023300545.1 Pseudomonadales bacterium | reverse complement strand
ATCAGTTTATTCGCACACGAAACTGCAGTTCAAATGATCCTCCGGCCGGCGCGATCGACTCATCCAATTCGATCCGAATTTCGCGCACGTTAGGGTCAAAGTCGCCATTGGGCGTCACTGCATTCTGCGCAGCATCGAGGAAAAGTACGTCATCATTCTCGTCAGCCAAGCCAGCAAAATTAACGACCGCGCCTGAAGCTGGTGTACCTTCAAGAAATTGAAACGGAGAGCCTTGGCCGTTGAAGTCACCTGAAAAGAAGGTGACTTCTGCAGGTAAAACATCCGTTAGCACGATCGTGCCCGCATCGTTAGTTCCGGCACCTGAGTTTGTAACCACAATACTATAGATCGCGAACCCGCCAGGAAGCGCCTTAGGGTTTTTGACGCCACTAACAGGGTCGCTCTCCATGGCGACTTGTTTCACCAGCGTCAATTCTGGGGGCAAAGGATCACTAAGCGTCACCCTACTATCTTCAACTTCGCCGTTAGGCCAAGCACCTCCTACAGAGAGGCTGCCAGCCGGATCATCGGTGGTATAACGCATACGCGCAAAGCTGGTGCCATTAGCCGTACCCGGCGGCAGGCTTAGCGTGAAGGTTTGATCGCCAGCAACCACCGACGAATCTGCTAGAAGACGTTCGTCTTCCTGCCAAACTCCATCACCGTCTAGATCAACCCAAAGATTCACATATCCGGCCTGACTTGCAACTACGCCCACTAAATTTTCCCGGCCACGAATTAATGTAGAGTCGACCCCATAGCTGACGCCATCTTCATCATCTGCCTGCAACGAATCATCGCCCAGCGCACTATTTCCTGGACTGCCGTCGGTTTCGCTGTCAACACTAACGCCAAGAAAGGCCCCGATTTTTACCCGGTGCGCCGCACCGCCATTGTTGCTGGTCACTGGAAAACTGGCTGGCGCATCACCGTAGTCGCAATCCGGCGTCACTCGAACATCATCAACGAAGTTTCCAACGGTAGGCGAACTGTTCGCAGTGACTACCGCAAGGAATTGAAATCGCGTAACCAGTTGACCCGCTGGAACAGGGTAACTCCCGCGTTTGACGTCCCACGCACCAGTACCAGTACTAAAGACCCCTTGAGACTGAAGCGGTCCACCTGGAGGGCCGATCAAAACCTCAACGGAATCCACGCCGTTGCGTCCTCGATGAGCGAAGCTCCACAACACGTTGGTGTCTGGGGTCGTGCTTAAATCCTGGAACAGGGCGCCAAATGAGTTGGCATTGACCTCCGCATGCTGAGCACCCGCAAATGAGTTAACCCCACCGAAACCAGATTGCCAAAGTTCAATTCGACCGTCTGGGGCTGTCGTTTGCCAACCAGGCACATCCACCTGATTGTAGATCTTGACGGCGCTGGGAGGCGCACCAAAAACTTGGGCGGCTACGGGAGTGGCCAAATCTATGTCAGGCACCTCGAAACTCGGATTCGATACGACCCCAGGAATGCCTGTACAAACCTCTGCCAGAGTTAGCGGACCGTAAAATACGAGGAGGAGCCACAGGGGAACACAGCAATACTTCAATTCAACTCGACACCTTTCCGTCGTAAATATAAAAAGGCCACCCGAAGGTGGCCTTTTTTCTCATCGGGCTAGAGCAATGCTCTAACCGTCATCTTACTACGGAGTACTTTCTAATACTCAGGTCCAAGCTTAACTTGGAACTCAAGACCATAGATACGTGGCTCAGTGACCTGTGCAGTACGACGGAAACCATTCTCTTCTGTATCCGCCTCAATCTGACGAATACCGATATCGTTAAGAATGTTGTTCACAAAAGCACTGACCGTATAACGCCCGGTTACACTTGCCCAGGTTGCACGCGCATCCCAACGATAGTACGCGGGTGCTTGATCTGCTTCCTGCTCAAACGCTGTGAAATACACATCGTCAATATAGGAGACACTGGTGCGAAGGTCGAGGTTACCGTTGTCAGCAAGGCCGAAGCGATACTGCGACCAGGCGCTCCACTTCCACTCGGGCACTGCAACCAAGCTTGCACCATTACCGTTAATCGTACGCTCTTCGGGGGTGAAGAGTGAAGCCGGCGCTGACGCATCGAAGTTGTTAATCAGGTCGAAATCCGCGGTGTATTCGCTCGGGGTGTAACTGAAGTTACCACCAACACTCAGGGCGTCGTTCACGAAGTACAGAACATCCGCTTCAACACCAAACAACTCTGCACCGGGTACTGCGATGAGACTATTTGTCGTACCGCCGGCTGCACCAGGTTCAAAAACAACCGTCTGAATGTTCTCGTAGTCGTAGAAGTAAATACTCGAGTTCAGCTGCAAGGTGCCGTCTAAGAAGGTGCCCTTATAGCCCACTTCATAGGAAGTGAGTTGCTCAGGATCGTAGGTTTGGGTGGTACTAAAGAACACCAGATTAAAACCACCGCCCCGATAACCAGTCGTTACACCCGCATAGATCAGCGAGTTTTCTGTGGGGGTGTAGTCAAAGTTCACCCGAAAGGTAACATCAGAATCTGTCCGTCTATTCTCACGACCGACAGAAAGGCTAATGGGTACGCCGCCAGTGAGCAGGGTCTGGCCTGCATTGATCAACGGCTGGCCCTGCGTATCAAACAGCGGGTCGCCAGCGGCGTCGGTTTGAATAGCACCGGTTGCGATGTTGGTACCCAAGAGCACTTCTGCGGGATTTGCGCCGGCAGGACCAATTGCGCCAATCGGGACTATGCCTTCTGTATAGCGTTGCAGATCTTCGCGCCCAAACAGATTGTCTCGTGCCCAGCGCAGACCAAAGGTCACCGAGAGCGTATCACTGATGTCAAACACACCCTGGGAATACGCGGCGTAAGAGTTGCGCTCCGTACGCGTTTGATACAACAGATCACTGCCGTCGGTAACTGGCCCGCTGTTGATGCGCGTTCCTATGTCACCTGTAAAGTCGCCGATAGTAGCAACGGTTGTTGTTGACTGACTGTCTATGTTGCGTGCATCAAATAGTCCTACCTGGTCACCGAGACCGATAGGTCCAATGGGGCTACCTTGAACAAACCGATCCTCGCCCACTGACGAGAAGAAATCGCCACGCTGGGTCAGCTTCGAATCGTAGTAGAAAATACCTGTTGTGAAGCTCAATCGATCGTTCACATCAAAAAACCACTGCAATTCATGAGACACGTATTCAGCTTCTTGGCTGACGTAGAATTGACGGTCGAAGAGCAGGTTATCGCTGGAATCGTCGTCGGTGTCTCGATCGTAGAAAAAGTCGGTATAACCAAACAGGTATTTGAGCGTGTGACTGTCGTTTATCGCCCAGTCGAGATCAAAGCTAACGGCTTGATGATCAAATCGCTCAAAGTTCTCGCCGTTAGTCGCGGCGCACAGATCATCGCCGTCGATGTTGTCCCGGTCAAAGAACACGCACTGATCCAAATCGTTGGTATTGCCAAAGTTTTGGTTGATGCGGCCCACGCCATCGCCGTTGATTGTGTTTGGATCGAGGCCACCGCGTATGCGCTGGGCTTGAACCACTTCACCCGTCGACGGGTTGGTGAAATCAAAGGTATCAGCACCCGGCACGAAGAAATTACGCTGTAATGGGTCGGTTTGAGTCGGGTCGACTTGGCGGAAACCAAACGCGGCTGACTGCGTATTGCGTGTGCCCAGGCCCTCCTCAGACAACACGACCAGACCGCCACCATCAGCGCCACCGACCACTCGATTAACGGAGCGTTCGTTGACTCGAGTGTTGATCTCGACAGAGTCAAAAGGTTTCCACTGCAATTGCAACGTGTAGTTTTCGTCACCCAGAGAGTCTAGGTCGGGACCACCTTGAACTCCGATTTCGTCCACCACGCCATCTCGCGTGCGTTTGTAGCCGGTCACCCGTGCAGACAGAACCTCAGGAATTAGCGCCCCGGAGACAACCCCATAAATATCGAAACCATCAAAGTTAGATACCAAAGTTTTAACTTCGGCTTCAAACTCTTCTGTTGGTTTCTTGTGGTTAAAGTTCACCGCGCCGCCGACGGCATTACGACCGTAGAGCGTGCCCTGGGGGCCGCGCAACACTTCAACGCGCTCAACGTCCCAGAAACCCCCTGAAGAGGCGATGTAGAAATCTTCGGAATAGATACCATTCACGTAGGTCGCAACACCTGCATCACCACCCAGCGCCCGCGTTGGTCGACCAATACCTCGGATAGTCACGTCATAAGGCTGGATAACCGTCGCAGGAACGAGGTTCTGTAAGTCGGATTGATTGCGAATCCCGAAGTCATCAAGGAATTCGCTGGTTAAGGCGGTAATTGAAATGGAGGTATCCGAAACGGTCGACTCTTGCCGTTCCGCCGTCACCACTACTTCTTCGATTCGGCGAACACCGTCACCGTCTTCGGCATAAACAGACGCCGTGGTAGAGGCAACGGCACCTACCACAAACGTACTTAGCGTGCGTAATTTCACTAACTTTCCCCAGTTATAATTGTTTTCCCACCCACATAACGATGTGACTCGTTATCCCACTAACGAGTTCGAAGTCTCCTGCTCTTCTCGTTTGATTCGACGTTAGTCGATGAGATCAGAAAGGCACTTTGGATGGGATTTCTTCAGCACCTTGTTTCAATACAGAAACATTCGTGAAACAGATCAAACCAACCCTGCTATTCAGTGTCAATTCATCGATGGCCAATTTCTTCCCAAGTCCGACGAAATTTGGTTAGAGTCAAAAATTATTGCTGCCAAAGTGGCGGCAGGACAGGCTCACCCGATGCTCGTTGAGTCAATGATTTGTCTCGTCATCTGTCCCAAAGGTGAGCCCGCTAGAGTCCACGGCAGCGATGTTACGAGCTTAGTTTTGATCTCGACAATTCGCCATTGGCTGCAACAAATCGGAGCCTGAGGTTGCGTTAGCGCCAACCGTTCTAGCCGAAAAGGTTTCGAGCAGTTACACGCGCGACGCAAAGTGCCGTGCTGCGTGATCAGCAACGGAAATTGTCGGACAATAATTACCTAGCTTAAGCGCGCGCTAAAACTTGAATCGCAATCCCAGAGTCAAACTGAAGCCGTCCAGGTTGTCGTCAACGTCAGCGTTAAAGATTTCTCCACCGCCACCGATGAAGCGGCGCTCATCGTCGACATCAAGCGTTAATAAATAGCGACCTTCCCCGTAGACCTCCAATTTGTCATTCACCGGAATACTGACACCAAGCGTCGTGTGGCTCGCGAGCCCTGTGTCTTGCCCTTGAACGCCAAATGTTGGAGCTGCTGCAATACCATTGTTGGGGAAATAGGTAATGTCATTATCAATGACGCCAATCCCAATGCCACCGCCAAAGTAGGGGATGATCGCTTGATCTTCCGACCAGATGATATCGGTGAAACTGTTCACAAAAATGTACAGGCTCTCTTGCGAGCCGCCAAAGATTTGGTCGCCATCGTTGAACGCCCCACCATCCACGTCGGTGTCAAGGTAGCTCACCTCGAGCTCAACTCGGGGCTGGAGGTACGTTAAAAACTTATACGGCAATCGGTAACCCACCGCGCCGCCAAAGTAGACATCGTTGTCAAAGGACGCGCTGATATCCGCCGCAGCGCCTGCAGTACCCGGAGAGCCCAGTGCGGGGTCTTGCTGCCCACTAAAATTCGCGTCGTTCGGGAATCCTGCGCCGACAAATCCAGACAGGTATAAACCGCCATCTGCCGGGTCAGTATCGAACAGACCTTTGGCCTGGGTCGTGGCCGAACAAAACAGCAACGCGGTTCCGGCTAGCAGATGCGATATAGAGGAAGTAAATAGCTTATGCGTCATGGAAGGGTTGACCTTGTCAAAATGGTGTTCTTGGTTGTTGTGACCATCAATCCCCCACAAGATTCCAGATCGGGAGAAAATGGCTGGTTCGGGCCCAAGGGCGTGCTCCGTTGGTCGCTAATGACGCGATAGAGGACCGGACGTATTTCTCCGATATACTGGTGGGCTGCAACAACTGCATCACGAGGGCTCAGGGAGCACCGCCATGACCGAACTCAAAGGCACCGTCCACTACGAAGCACGCGGCAATATCGCCGTGATGACCATCGATAACCCACCGGTGAACCCACTTTCCAGCGGCGTTCGCAAAGGCCTGCACGATGGCGTCACAGCCGCACTGGCTGATAGCGAGATCAATGCCATTGTACTTACCGGCAAGGGTCGAGCATTTATCGCTGGCGCTGACATCTCTGAGTTTGGCAAAGCGGCCTCCGCCGGCCCTGGCCTCGGTGACGTTCTGACCATGATGGAAGGCAGCACCAAGCCCATTATCGCCGCAATTAACGGCACAGCCTTTGGCGGTGGTCTTGAAGTCGCCCTGTGCTGCGACTATCGGGTGGCCTCCCCCACAGCGCCCGTTGGCCTGCCAGAAGTAAAACTCGGCCTATTGCCCGGCGCAGGTGGCACCCAGCGCCTACCTCGCCTGATTGGCGCTGAAAAAGCCCTTGGGTTCATTCTATCTGGCGACCCTATTCCTGGCCCCGCTGCCAAAGAATTGGGCATCGTTGATGAGGTGTTTGACGGTGACATCGTTGACGCCGCTATTGGCTTTGCCCAAGACCTGGTTGCTAAAGGCAGCCCAACTCGCAAGATTCGTGATGAAGCCGACAAAGTGATGGCTGATCGCGCCAATCCTGATCTGTTCGACAACGCCCGTAAAGGCATGAGCCGCAAGATGCGTGGTCGCTTTGCGCCCGAAATGATCATCAAGTGTGTCGAAGCTGCGGTTAACAGCGACGACTTCGATGAGGGCATGAAAGCTGAGCGCAAATACTTTGCCCAGTGCATGGAACACCCCCAGCGCGCGGCGCTAATCCACGTGTTCTTCAGCGAACGCGAAGTGGGTAAAATTCCGGACGTACCTAAAGACACACCTCTCAAGCCGATCAAATCAGCCGGCGTAATCGGTTGCGGCACCATGGGCGGCGGCATCTCGATGAGCTTCGCCAACGTGGGCATTCCCGTCAAAATCCTCGAAATGAATCAGGACGCGCTCGATCGTGGCCTCGGCGTGATTCGCAAGAATTACGAAATTCAGGTGAAGCGTGGCCGCATGACTCAGGAGGCACTCGACAAGTGTATGAGCCTGCTGAGCGGCACCACCGAATACTCTGGCCTTAGCGATGCCGACGTTATTATCGAAGCTGTGTACGAGAACATCGATGTGAAGGTCGACATTTTTGCAGAGCTTGAAAAGGTCGCAAAGCCCGGCGCCATTATTGCCAGTAACACATCCGGCCTTGATATCGACAAAATGGCAGCTGCCACTACCCGTCCAGAAGACGTGATTGGCCTGCATTTCTTCAGCCCGGCCAACATTATGCGCCTGCTGGAAGTGGTACGCGGCGAGAAAACATCTGCAGCTACGATCGCCACGTCCATGGCACTCGGCAAAACTCTAAAGAAGATTGCCGTCCTGTCGGGCAACGCACCAGGCTTCATCGGCAACCGCATGCTCGGTCAATACACACGCCAGGCGGGTGAGATTATTCTGCAGGGCGCGACCCCGTATCAGGTCGACAACGTCATTCTTGGTTTTGGCATGCCCATGGGGCCGTTCCAAATGAACGACCTGGTTGGCCTCGACCTTGGTTGGCGCGCACGCAAGCTATCTAAAATGGCGCCCGAAGACGTGCCTATCACAGCCCGGGTTGCTGACAAGCTGTGCGAACTGGAGCGCTTCGGTCAGAAAAACAACCGCGGCTTCTATATCTATCCGGAAGGTAGCCGTGCTGGCCAGCCGGACCCGGAAGTGGTCACCATTGTCGAAGAAACCTCGGCAGAACTTGGCATTACCCGTGCGGCCATCGACGACGACGAAGTACTCAAGCGGTGCTTCTACCCGTTGATCAATGAAGGGGCAAAGCTGCTGGAAGAAGGCATTGCGATTCGCCCCTGCGACATCGACATTGTGTACATCAACGGCTATGGCTTTCCTGAGCCCACCGGTGGGCCCATGTTTTGGGCAGACCAACAGGGCCTCAAGAACGTCTACGACGACATTCTTGAGTTTGGCAAGAAGTATGGTGGCCCAGCGTGGGAACCCGCTCCTCTGCTTAAGCGTCTGGCCGAAGAAGGCAAAACCTTCGCGGAGTATCAGGCTGGCGCCTAAGCGCACAGCCTTTGGCTAACCTTCACAGGAGCAATGACATGAACGACACCGTCAGCAATGGTCTGGTTCAACAAGTCACTCTTATGGAGGTAAGCCCACGCGACGGCCTTCAGAATGAGGCCGTCGAACTGTCGACACAAAACAAACTGGCGCTCATTCAATGGGCACTCGATGCGGGCGCAAAGCGCATCGAGGTCGCGAGTTTCGTACATCCAAAAAAAGTGCCGCGCATGGCCGATGCTGAGGCTGTCTGCGCTGGCTTGCCCCAGCGCGGTGACGTGACTTACACCGGACTCATTCTCAACGAGCGCGGCTATCAACGCCTGCTGGCTACCGAAGCACTCGATGAGGCGGGCTTTGTTATTCCCGTCAGCGACACCTTTGGCGAACGCAATCAGGGCCAGAGCGTGCGTGAAGCAACCGAGGTCGCCGCCGGCGTACTGAAAGACGCACGCCTGCGCGGACTGCCCGCTCAGGCCACGCTCGCCGTCGCCTTTGGTTGTCCCTTTGAAGGCGAAGTTCCCGCACAACGGGTCATTGATGCCGCTAAGCGACTCGCAGAAGAAGCGCCCGTAGAAATTGCCCTCGCTGATACGATTGGCGTTGGCGTCCCGAGCCAGGTCAGAGATCTGTTTGGCGAACTGCGCAACGAGCTAGGGCCAGACATTCCACTGCGTGCGCACTTCCATGACACTCGCAACACCGGTATTGCCAATGCGTTTGCCGCCCTGCAGCAGGGCGTCGCCACACTCGATGCTAGTATTGGCGGTATTGGAGGCTGCCCGTTCGCGCCGAATGCGACTGGAAACATTGCCTCCGAAGACTTGCTGTACATGTTGAATCGATCGGGCATTGAGCACGGCGTCGATATAGACAGGCTGATTGAAGCCGCGGGGTGGCTACAGGAGAAGCTCGGCAAAGCCGTACCATCCGCGTTATTGCGAGCTGGGAATTTTCCGGCAGTTACACATGACAACAACTGATTCAACCGGCGCCCTCGCCGGCCTGCGCGTACTCGAACTCGGCACCCTGATCGCCGGCCCCTTCTGTGGGCAACTCATGGGTGACATGGGCGCTGAGGTGATCAAGGTCGAAGCCCCCAAGGTGGGTGACCCCATGCGTGACTGGGGCCGAGGCATTAAAGTCTGGTGGCCGCTTATCGCGCGTAACAAGAAAAGCGTCACGCTAAATCTGCGTGAAACACCAGGCCAAACCATGCTCAAGAACATGGTGGCCCAGAGCGACATTCTGATTGAAAACTTTCGCCCGGGCACCATGGAAAAGTGGGGCCTGAGCTATGCAGAACTTGCGCAACACAACCCGGGGCTCATCATGGTGCGAGTTTCAGGTTTTGGCCAGACCGGCCCCTATGCACAGCGGGCCGGTTACGGCTCAGTTGGCGAAGCCATGGGCGGTCTGCGCTATGTGACCGGCGACCCCGACCGCATCCCCAGTCGGGCCGGTATTTCTATCGGTGACTCTCTCGCGGCGACCTTTGCCTGTGTGGGTGCGCTGTCAGCGTTGCATCACCGCCACCAAACCGGCGAGGGTCAGGTGGTCGACTCTGCGATCTACGAAGCGGTGCTAGCCGTTATGGAATCGACTATTCCGGAATACACGCAGGGCGGCTTTGTGCGCGAGCGCAGCGGTTCGATATTGCCTAAGACCGCTCCGTCAAATGTCTATCCGACAGCGGATGGCGACATGATTGTCATGGGTGCAAATCAACCCAATACCTTCGCGCGGTTAACCCAGGCCATGGGGCAACCCGAACTGTTGACCGACCCAAGATTCTGCGATCACATATCGCGGGGCGAAAACCAGCAGACGCTGGACGAGGTGATTGGCGAGTGGTCAGTCACTTTACCCGCTGAAGAGTTACTGGGCCGGCTCACTGAATTGGGCGTGCCCGCAGGGAAAATCTATCGCGCCCCCGACATGCTCGAAGACGAACAATTTAAAGCGCGCGACACCATCATCGATGTCACCAACAAGACCTTTGGCAAGTTGAAGATGCAGGGCGTGTTCCCACGCCTTTCCGCGACACCCGGTTCTGTGCGCTGGACCGGGCCAGAGCTTGGCGAACACAATGCCGAGGTCTACGCCGAACTTCTGAACATCACGGCCGCAGAGCTTGTTCAGCTTGAACAAGCGGGCACGATTTAGCCTGACGTCGCGCGAGCTTTAGTTTTCAAAACTGCAGTTTCAAACTCAAAGAAGCACTCACGTGCGGCTGAATCATTGAAGGGAAACAACTGCGTTGCCCAAACGCCTGCCGTACCACCATTGATATCGATCCAGTAGTAGGTGTTAGCCAGCCCAGCCCAAGCTAGGGTGCCTGGTGCGCGCCCATGTAGCGTTGCCTGCTCATTCCGCATAAAGGTCAGCCCCCAGTTCTTTTCTACTCCGGGGAAGAAGGCCAGATCATTGGTCATGCTCGGTACCGAGGTTGGAAGATCCCCCATCGTACGAGCGCCCATGTGATTAGCAGCCATTGTAGCGACCGTTGTTGCTTGCAAGATTCGTTCGCCATCGAGCTCTCCACCTCGGAGAATTGCCCGGCAAAATTGCAGGTAATCCGTTGGCGTACCATAGAGCCCGCCGCCACCCATCTCATGCTCAGGGTTTTGCTCAATTTCAAACTCAATGGGTTGAAACCCACCCTGTTCGTCTCGCACATGCACTGGAACAAGCTTTGAGCGCATGTCATCGCTCAGCAGAAAGGCAGTATCGGTCATTTTGAGCGGTTCGAATATTTGGTTGCGCAGCACCTCACCTAACGAACGACCGGTGATTTCTTCCACTACCCGCCCACACCAATCAATACCGGTGCCGTAGGCCCAATCGGTGCCGGGGTCGAAGATCAACACCTCATCAAAGTCGCTTGCCCAATCCGTGTATTCAGCTTGGTACTCCCCCAACCGAAACAGCTTGTCGCTCCACATGTCATAGCCAAAGCCGCTGGTATGAGTCAATAGCTGGCGGAGCGTCGGAACGCTGGCCGCCCGCCGCAGACGCGGTGCGCCATTGTCAGCAAACCCCTGCAACACCTGAACACGGGCCATGTTTGGCAACCACTCGCTGGCCGGAGTATCAAGGTCCAGGTGCAGGCGCTCAACAAGTTGCATGAGCGCGACCCCCGTCACCGCTTTGGTCATTGATGCGAGCCACACCACACTGTTGCTGGTCATTGGCTCCGCGCCACAAGGCTTGACTAGACCTGCCGCGCCGCGCCAAATTTCACCCTCAGCGTTTATGGATGTGGCGCTAACCGCAGGAATTAGCCCCTGGGCGACCTGCTGCTCAATGAGTACCTGAAGTTGGTGCATAACCCAAAGAATTCCCACAGTCTGTAAATAAGCTAGTCTAGCTTGAAACTCGTTACAGGAAGACCTGAACATGCCGGCCCGCAAACCCAGAGACATCTCCATGGCGGTGCGCGATCTGTGCCTGTGGTTTCCTGAAGCAGAAGAAGTACTCAGTCACGGCTCGCCCGACTTTCGGGTGCGCGGCAAAACCTT
This sequence comes from Pseudomonadales bacterium, assembly GCA_023300545.1. Taxonomy (GTDB): domain Bacteria; phylum Pseudomonadota; class Gammaproteobacteria; order Pseudomonadales; family Azotimanducaceae; genus JALZVT01. The sequence continues at coordinate 25,505 of JALZVT010000055.1, read as the reverse complement.
TGCTACCTATTCCATCAACCATCATGGCGACGGACGTATCGCCCTAATACTGCACTCGCCCACAGGAACTCAGCAGTTCTATACAGAAAACGAGCCCGACGCTTTCTATGTGCCGCCATACGTTGGCGCTAAAGGCTGGTTAGGCGTGCTTCTGGATAAAGACCTAAGTTGGGATCAAATCAGCACACTAACCCGCGATGCCTATCTCAATGTCGCACCTGCTGCACTGCAGAACGAGCTTCCGGCTGCACCCCACATCAAGGCTCCAGAGATCTCATTGCATCCTGAAGACTTCGACCCAATGAACAACCCAGCAGCTCAGAAGAAACTGCACAAACTGCAAAAGTTTTGCCTCAGCCTGCCTGAGGTCACACAGGACACGACCTTTGGCGACCCCGCCTTTCGGGCCGGCAAGAAATCCTTCTGCTCGCTGCATCGGCGTGCACGGGTGTTGCGGTTAGCAATCTGGGTTGGCGTAGATGCTCAGCCCGCTTACGGCTTCGATAAACGTTTCGAGATTCCCCGATATACCGGACACAATGGCTGGATCGAATTGAACCTTGAACAATTGGTCGACTGGCAGGAAGTTGAATCACTGGTGCTGTTGAGCTATCGACACTTTGCTTTGCAGCGAATGCTCAAACAACTACCAGACGACCCCGGCTAGCTATCACCCATCAACCCCATACGTGACGCTTCGTAGATCGCTTCGGTTTTTGAGGTGACCGCCAACTTGCTGTAAACGCGACGGGTGTAAGAACTCACGGTGTTGATGCTAACGCCAAGCACGTCCGCGATTTCGGCGTAGGTAAATCCTTTGGCTGCAAGCGTAAGCACTTCTAACTCGCGATCTGACAGATCAACAGTATCTTCATTGTTGTTGGCTTGTGCTTTCGGTTGCAATGCCTTAATTAAATGATGCGCGATCATCGGACTGATGGGAGAGATCCCCGACACCAAAGAGGCAATCGCCTCACCAATCTCCTGAGCCGTATCGTCTTTCAGGAGATAGCCAGAAGCACCCGCTCGAATTGCCCGAACAACGTGCTGTTCACCACCAAAGACGGAAATAACCATCGCGAGTGCATTGGGCTGAAGCCTCACCAACTCCGCAATGACATCCGTACCATCACCATCCGGTAAATCAAGATCGGTTAGCAGCACATCGATTGGCGAATGGGCAAGGTAGGCCTTCGCGTCGGTGACATTAGACAACGTGTTCACCAGCTCAACATGGGGTTGTAGAGCCAATTTTCGGGCAAGTGCCGCCGCCGTGACAGGATCATCTTCAACAAGCAGTATTCGAGTATTAGTTGAGCTTTTCATGCGTTAGAGAATTAACACAGCCCCTGATGGGCCGCAAGACAGCAGCAGGTGGCAAGCGCATAGCAACCAATCAGCTAAGCTATTTTCGGGTATTTAAGAGTCTTCTGTTCAGCGTGCGCCATTTTCACTAGAGTAAGCAGCCTCGATTCAACCCCAGTCAAAAAGGCATTCTGTGGTCGACACTAATACCAACAGCTCCGACTCAACCGTCACCTTGGCACCACCAAGCCCGAGCTTGCCGTTGCTTGATATCGCACCGTTCCTCGCTGACCCCGATAGTCCAGCCGGACGAGGGTTTGTCACGCAGTTAACCGCCGCCTGTCGCGAGCCCGGCTTTTGTTATCTGAGCGGACACGGCATCGATCCCGGTTTGGAGAAAGCCGCCGCCGCTGCCGCCCGAACGTTTTTTGCGCGCCCGAAAAGCGAACGTCACCAATTAGAGATTGCCAACTCACCGCACTTTCGCGGCTACACCATTCTCGGTGATGAGCGCACCCAGGGCATCAGCGACTGGCGCGACCAACTGGATGTAGGCCCGGAAGAACCCGCAACCGAATGCGGCAGTGACGACCCACCCTGGTTACGCCTACGTGGACCAAACCAGTGGCCCGCCAGCGTACCCGAAATGGCCCCGGCTACGCTTAACTGGATGGCAGCGCTGGAGCCCGTTGGCATCGCTATTGTCCGTGCGCTCGCACTCGGACTGGGTCAAACCCTCAACGCCTTTGATGATCACATTCTGCCCCGCCCCGATGTGCACGTGAAAATTATTCGGTACCCGGCCCAGACGGGCAGCAAAGATACCGGTCAGGGTGTTGGCCTGCACCATGATTCAGGTCTGCTCAGTTTTATCCTGCAGGACGACCAGCCAGGGCTTGAGGTGCACACCAAAGACGGCCTGCTGCCCGCAACCCCCATACCCGGCACCTACGTCATGAATCTGGGACAGATGATGCAGGCAGCCTCTAACGGCTATCTTCGAGCCACACCACACCGAGTTGAGAGTCCGCCATCAGGTAAGGAGCGATTGTCGCTGGCTTACTTCTTCAACCCGATGCTTGAGTCTGTGTTTGCGCCTGTCGAGCTGCCAGAGCACCTGATCGCCGAGATGGATAAAGTGGAAGTGCCGTTAGCGGATGATCCGGTGCACGCCACCTTTGGCGACAATACCCTGAAGATTCGGTTGCGAGCACACCCCGACGTTGCCGCGAGACACTACGCAGATGTGGTGCCACCTAAAGTGTGAAACAGACCCTCCCGACGCGCTCTAGCAGAACAATGCTTAACATCAGTTCAGCCGATTTTTTACAAAATGGTCGCAATTACCGTTTAAGGAATACTGTCCGACATGCCATAGTTATTTTTAATCGGAAAAACTGGACAGGGAAATGTTTCGTAAAACACTAGTCGCAATTATAGCGGCATCAATATTCGTTCCTTTTTGTGTAGAAGCTGGCGTGATCCAGTATCAGGAAGTGGCGCTACGCTACACAATTGGCACCACGGTGACAGATTTTGATGATGGCAGAATCGACGGTGAGTCAGGGTTTACACAGATAGAGACCGATCCTCAAGATGTTACCTCGAGCGCCGCCTTAAACGGTGGTAGCGCAAACGTAGGCCTGACATTTGATCTCGATGAGACAAACAACACATTTGCTGTTGATGCCTCTGTAGCTGCAATTAATAACCTCGCGGAAAACGTTGGATCAAACGTAGAAGCCACTGTCAGGCTATTTATTGACTTCACTGTTGTGTCTGATAGTTCTGATCTGGTGGAGCTGCTGTTTACAGCAGACAGCTCTTTTCTCGGATTAGAGGATATAGTGCAAAGCATTGGTGTAGCGGGCGTATCTTCCAGACTTGGCGCTGGAAGCACGAGACCAGACCCGAACGATCCGTTCAGTAGAACAGTTCGTACTCCCACATTGGCGGGTTTAGGATTTGGCGACAGAACGCAGAGCATTTTCATTGAACCCAATCAGACCTACAGCATTGTGTCCACACTAGACCTAAGCAATCGGCTGTCTGGCACTGAGTTATTGGGTGGCCTCGGAAATCTGCGAGTAACAACTAGCATCGCTGTACAGAATGTTCCCGAGCCTCCTTTAATGGGCGCTTTGAGTCTTGGGCTCCTGATCTTTATGCGCAGACGGAGTTTGCAAAAAGCGAAGACAGCGAATACTTAAACGAGCTAGTAAGTGACCACCAGCCAGCGGTTAAAACCCAGCGGCCTGCCCTTCTTTGCGATGGTCTGAGCCCGCCACATAGCCGTGAGGGGTTTTGAGAATGAGCTGGGCACCACCAAAGACATGCTCCAGCGGTTCCATCCGAACGCTGTGCCCGCGTTCAACCAGCTGTTCCAGGATACCCGCAGGCATACCCGCTTCCAGCCCTACAGAAAAATCTTCATAGACGTGCCAGCGTGGTGCGTCGCTAGCCGCTTGGGGATTCTGCCCGTGGTCAAAGATTCGATTCACCATCTGCACGTGCCCTTGGTGCTGCATATGGCCGCCCATAACCCCAAAGCTTAAAAGGGGCGCGCCACCCGCCGTCACAAAGCCGGGGATAATAGTGTGGAACGGACGCTTGCCCGGCGCGAACACATTCGGATGATCGCTGTCCAGCGAAAACCCACAGCCACGGTTTTGCATCGAGATGCCGGTACTGGGTATCACAACCCCGGAACCAAAACCCTGATAGTTCGACTGAATAAACGAAATCATCATGCCGCTTTTGTCAGCAGCCGTGAGATAGACCGTGTCTTGCCCAACGGGCAGCACCCGAGGTGGCAATGTACAGGCGGCGTCAGTAATGCCAGCAGCGGCGGCTCGTAACGACGACTCACCGAGTAATTCTTCAGGCGTACACCGCATAGCACGTGGATCTGCAAAATGATCAAAGGCGGCGCGAATCGCAATTTTCATCGCCTCAATCTGCAGATGCATACCTTCAGCAGTATCCGGATCTGGCGCCTCTCTGTGGCGCAGAATACCCAGCGCAATCAGTGCGGCAAGCCCCTGGCCGTTGGGTGGTATTTCATGTAACTCCACACCTCGGTAGGTTTGCTGCACTGGCGTTACCCAGTCGGCTTGGTGAGCAGCGAGGTCTTCTTTGCGAAACACCGCGCCTGCAGCGCGAGCAGCCGCGTCCATCGCATCAGCAAGCTCGCCCGTGTAGAACGCCGCCCCGCGGCTAGCCGCAATCTTACGCAAGGTCTCAGCGAGGTCGGGTCGCCGAAATCGTTCACCTGCTTTGGGGGCCGGCAAAAAGTGCTCAATAAAGTGTGGAAAGTCTTTGTAGGTCTTGGCCGCATACTGCCAATAAAACGCTGACTTCGGCCCCACTTGAAACCCATCATCCGCGTAATGAATCGCCGCCTTAAACAGATCAGCAAACGGCAGCTTGCCGTAGCGTTCTGACAGCGCCACCCAGGCACTCACCGCACCGGGAACGGTGACAGCGTCCCAACCGAGCGCCGGGATCTGGTTCATTCCGGCAAACGTCTTGAGATCGGCAGCCGCTGGCGCCCGCCCTGAGGCATTAAGTCCTTCGAGCTTTGTGCCATCCCATAAAATCGCAAAGGCATCACTGCCCACGCCATTGTTATTGGGTTCGACAACAGTGAGCGTGATCGCGGCGGCAAGGGCTGCATCTACGGCATTACCCCCCGACCGCAACGCATCAACACCCGCCTGGGTAGCAAGCGGCTGTGAGGTCGCAACCAGATTGTCAGCACAGATCGGCGAACGGGCTGAAGCATAGGGCTGGGCAGGATTGATCATAGAACGGCCTTTCTCTGAGACAGGTAGTTTAGCGGTTTATGCCGCGCCAACGCTCAAGCATCGGCCACAACAAAAACAACAGGGTCACGCCCATGATGCCAAGTGACGCTGGGCGCTCCCACAAAAAGCGGACGCTGCCGTCGTACAGAATCAGCGCACGCTGCAGGTTGTCTTCGAGATAGCCACCCAAAATAAACCCAAGCAGTACGGGGGCCATAGGAAAACCAAGTCCTTTAAGAAGCAAAGCAACCAATGCAATCACGACCATGATCTGAATATCCACGGTATTGAACGACACCAGATAAACACCCACCACACAGAACAGAATAACCATTGGCACCAACAACTGGGTGGGCACCCGCAGCAACCGCGCCAAATAGGGAATGAGCGGCAGATTCAACAACAACAGCACCAGGTTGCCAACGTACATCGACACTATCACCGACCAGAACACCTCGGGATGATCAACAAACAAACGTGGACCGGGCTGAATGCCGTAAGCAACCAGCGCCCCTAACATAATGGCCGTGGTCCCCGAGCCCGGAATGCCAAGCGTTAGCAGCGGCACAAACGACCCCGTTGATGCGGCGTTATTGGCCGCTTCTGGCGCGGCTAACCCGCGTAGACTGCCTTTACCAAATCTAGCGCGTAACGCCTGCGGCGCGAGGTTGCGTTCAACCCCATAGGCAATAAACGACGCAAGAGTTGCTCCAACACCGGGCAACACCCCCACCAGAAACCCCAGCACGCTCGAACGACCAATAACCGGCGCCACCTCGCGAACTTCGGCAGCCGTCAAACGCATACTGCCAAGCGCTGCATTCACCGGCGCAACACTCGAGCCCGAGCCCTGTTCGCCGGGCAGCAGGGGGTTGTTGCGATGCTTGCCTGCTAGAACGCTGCCCACCACCTCGGCAAGCGCAAAGGTTGCCATTGCCAAGAGCAGAAAACTAAAGCCATCGATGAGATCAAGGCGCCCAAAGGTAAACCGCGGCAGTCCACTCGTTGCATCTGCGCCGACCGTCCCCAGCATCAAGCCCAACACAGCCATCAGCGCCGCCTGCAACATTTGCCCTCGCCCGGCCATTGCAGTAATCGCGGTTAAACCCAAGACCATCAGTGCAAAGTAATCTGGCGATTGAAACCCGAGCGCAACCTGCGCAAGCAATGGCGCCGCAACCAACAGCGCGATCGCACCAATGGTGCCCCCACAGAAGGAGGCGTAAGCCGCGAGCGCCAACGCTCGCCCCGCCTGTCCCGACTGCGCCAGTGGATAGCCGTCAAAGCTTGTCGCTACCGTGCTCGCAGTGCCGGGGGCATTGATCAAAATAGAAGACGTCGACCCACCAAACACGGCACCGTAATAAACCCCGGCCATCAAGATCATTCCCGAGGCTGGGTCTAAACCGTAGGTGAGCGGAATCATTAAGGCCACCGCACTGATTGGCCCTAACCCAGGTAGCAGGCCAATGAAGGTGCCGGCAAAACAACCCAGCGTCACCATCAGCAGATTAAACGGCGCAAGTGCGGTGCCCAGACCGCTGGCAATACCTTCAAACATGGGCGAGCCCAAACAACACCCAGAGCGACCCTGCAGGCAGATAGAGGCCAAAGCCAAAACGTAGCAGCCCGTAGAGCAGCAGCGCCGCCGCGAACGCAACACCGATTAGAATCGTTGGCCGGCGCTCACCAAGCAAGAAGAAACCACCTAACAAAAAAGCAGCTGTCGCCGCAAAGAACCCCAGCCAACCCAGCAGCGTGGCATACAGCGCCGTCCAGACCAGCAAGGCAATCGCCGTTAGAATGTTAGCGAACTGATACCGCTTTGCGTCACTCTGAATGTCTTGCTCTTGATGTTGCTCTGGCGGGGTATCGCCCCCAGCAACAAACAGCGCAAGCGATAATATAACGCCCACCGCGGCCAGCGCCCAAGGCATTGAGCGGGCGTTCATCGCTTCCAATGCATCAACAGGCAACTGCGGAATATCTTGAATCTGCCAGCCATAGAACAGGCTCAAAGCCAAAAACAGCAGTGCACCGACGCGCTGCCGTGTCAGCCACTGGGCCTGTGTGCTCACTGAATGAAACCTAACTCACGCATGAGTTCGCCGGTGATCTGTTCCTGGGTTTCGAGATACTTGGTAAACTCACTGCCCACCACAAAGTTGTTCACCCAACCGTGTCGCGCTCGCACGGCCTCCCATTCCGGGGTAGTGCTCATGCGCAACAGCAATTCAGCAAGCTCTTTCTGCGCCTCGTCGGCGAGCCCAGGTACACCAAAGAAACCCCGCCAGTTAATAAACGTCAACGGATAGCCAAGTTCGGTAAAGGTCGGGACCTGCGGCAGTTCTGGCAACCGTTTGGGTGCCGCAATGGCCAATATCCGAACTTTGCCGGCGTGTACCATTGCCATAGCGTCACCAACGGTTGCAGTCATTACCGGGGTTTCACCTGATAACAGCGCAAGCAACGCCTTGCCCCCCGCGTCGTAGGCAACATAGCGCGCGTCAGCTGCCGGCAAGCCAGCAGCACGAAACATTGCCGCCGCAATAAGGTGATCAAGCCCGCCCCGGTTAGAACCGCCAGCAATTTTTACGTCGCGGGGTGCGACTTTAAGTTGGGCAAACAGATCTTCAAGCGTTGTGAAGCTTGAATCGCTGCGCACCGCAACAATGCCGTAGTCGCCAATAACCGCCGCCACCGGCGTCAGGTCGCGCCAGGATTGTTGAAACACGGGCATCAGCGATCGCGCCACAATAGGCGTGGAGTTAACCATCAGCACATGTTGATTCTGCTCTGCCGTTTCGATCATGTGCGAAACCGCTTTTGCCCCACCGGCACCCGACATGTTTTGGAAGGACACCACCTCGATTAGGTTGGCGTCAGTAAGCGCTCGACCCACACCACGCGCGGTTGAATCCCAACCTCCGCCAGCACCACCGGGAATCAATAGGTGCAGACGCTCAACAGCAGCCGCAACGGGTGCGCAACACAACAGCACTAGCCCAAACAGAAACAGGTTTTTAACGAGGAAGTTCATTGAACAAAGTATGCCTCATCAACCCACGGAACAGTTAAGCTACTGCTCCGCTATCTCAATTATCCCCATGCCTGCACCGCCAAATTCCCTCGCCACCTACTGGTCGTTCTTTTGGCCCTTAATGCTTACTGGCGCCGCAACGGTGCTGGCCGTTCAGTTTCAGAACGGCACACTCGCTCGTTATCCCGATGCCGTGACCGAACTGGCCTTGTTTGCTATCGCCCATTCCACCTTCATGCTGTTTGGCGCCGCACTCAACTTCATTCCCCAGCTTGCGAACCTGTTTGCACGCAACCCGCAAGACACCCGCCAAAGCCAACGCTTTGTTGGCGCCGTATCGACAGCGCTCGCCGCACTACTATTACTGCTCGCCCTCACCAACGCGGGTCAGTCGCTACTTGTCTCGGTGTACGAACTGGACCAGCCGTTACTCGATCGCGTCTGCACCTATCTGGTTTATCTGAGCCCGGTACTGATTCTCAACGGGCAACGGTTTTTCATCAACGGGCAGCTGGAGCAGGCGCGATTAACGGGCTGGGTAACCAACCTCAACATCGTGTTTCTCGCAAGCACACTGATTATGCTGAGCGCCGGGTTTTATCTTGGCGCCTCGCCAGTTATCACGCTCTGTGGCGCCCAGGCCGGCGGCGCACTGGTTCATCTCTGCATGGGGTCATGGATTCGTCGCCGGTTCTACCAACTGCCTGAACCCACTGTAGACGTCGCACACCAAACACCGCGCAAACCTACCCCTTATTGCGAGTTATTTCGGTTTTTCTGGCCGGTAGGTACTACCGGCGTCATGTTTGCTCTTAGTCGACCGGTGCTTTATGCGTTTCTGGCCCGCACACCAGATGCGCTGATCAGCATCGCAGCCCTGCGCATTGCGTTCGATTTCAGCATGCTGTTTCAGCAGGCCGCTAATCAGTTTAGGAGTTTCTGGGTGACCTTTGGCATGACCGACATGGCACTCAAGCGTACCTTCATGTGGCTGGTGGGCGGTGGTCTCACCGCCGTGATGTTGCTGGTCGCTCTTACCCCACTCAACGGCTTCATTCTGAAGAATTTACTTGGCATCAACCAGCAGATCCACACTCTGGCGGCCGAAGTGATATTGGTGATGTGTGCGGTACCCGGCGTGCTCGTTTGGCGGAACTATTACCACGGTTATTTACTGGTAAATCGGGCAACCAACGCCATGGCATTTGGCAGCACGCTGCGCGTCGTGGCCATTGCCGGCAGTGCACAAGTACTCGCACTACTCGGCGCCCTAGACCATCTCAGTGCCGCCTGGGTACTCGTCAGCGGATTTGTTGTTGAAACCCTTGCTGTTGGTTGCGCCAAAAAGGTGCGGAGAAGTGCAATCGGTGCCACTATGAAAACGAGAAAACAACCCGCTTAAATAACTCATTGAAAAGAGCACATTATGATACTCAGGCCTCTTTCTGGCAGATTCACTCGCACGGTCCTTGCAGCCACGTTACTCACGGGCCTAGGCGCTTGCGCCGAGCGTACAGAGACCACCTCAACAAACACCGATTCGGCCGTCGCAAACCTCCCAGCGAGCACCCCCTCAATCACCTATAACCCAGAGCGTGACGCGTTCTTTGGTGACCTACACGTGCACACTCGCTTCTCATTTGATGCGTTTTTAATGGGCACACGCCGCACGCCCGATGACGCGTATCGGTTTGCCAAGGGCGACCCGATCGAGCACGCCTCCGGTTTCAAGATGCAACTCAAGAAACCACTCGACTTTCAGGCAGTCTCCGACCACGACATTTATCTGGGCATGATGCCCAACCTCGCTGAGTCTGATAGTGAGTTTGCTGACCACCCCATTGCCGAATTTGTTCGCAACGCCACCGACGTAACGGGCTCCACCGCGGCTTTTCAGGCGGTACTTGGGCATCTGTTTCGAATGCGCAGCTCCGGCGCCGAAGATGAGTTACGCAACACGCCCATCGCACTCAACGCCTGGCAGCAAATCATTGCTTCCGCTGAACGCCACAACGACCCCGGTAACTTCACCGCCTTTATCGCCTACGAATACACCAAGTCAGGCAACGAATTTCAAAACCTGCACCGCAACGTGGTGTTTCGCGGCAGCGAAGTACCCAATCTGCCGTTTGCCGCCTATGACACCCAACCCGAAGAACTGTGGGATTGGCTCGACGCCCAGCGTGATGACGGTATAGAAGGGTTGGCCATTCCCCACAATTCAAACGGCTCCGACGGCTGGATGTTTGCGCAAACCAAATGGGACGGCAGCGAATTCGACGCCGACTACGCCGAGCAACGCATGCGCAACGAACCCATTGTCGAGAACACCCAGGTGAAGGGCACATCAGACACCCATCCCCTGCTGTCCCCAAACGACGAGTGGGCAGACTTCGAAATCATGCCGCTACGGGTCGCATCCAACCTAAAAAGCAGTCCACAGGGCAGCTATGTGCGTGAGGCCTTTCTGAATGGCCTGGTGATGCAAGACCAAAAGGGTTTCAACCCTTACCAGTTTGGCGTTATCGGCTCATCAGATACTCACAACGCTGCGGGCTCCTTCGACGAAGACAACTACTGGAGCAAAACCGGAGTACTGGATATCGAGCCACAGCTGCGTGGCTCGGTGCCACTCGACCAGCCAGGCCCGAACGGCGAAAAATACGCCAATGGTGCCTCGCAATACTGGGGTGGCTCCGGTCTGGCTGGAGTCTGGGCCGAATCCAATACACGCTCGGCCATCTACGACGCTTTCCGTCGCAAAGAAACCTTCTCAACGTCTGGGCCACACATCAAACTGCGTTTCTTCGGGGGCTATGCACTGGGCAAGGCGACAGTTGATGAGACCACCCAAATCAAGACGCTGTACACCATGGGCGTTCCCATGGGCGGCGATCTCGCACCCGCCGCCGCTGATGCGCCCCACAAAATACCCAGCTTCTATGCCTGGGCCATGCGCGACAACGACAGTGGCGCCCTGCAACGCCTGCAGGTGGTCAAAGGCTGGGTTGTCGACGGCGAGGCCCAGGAAAAGGTGTTCGACATTGCCTGTTCTGATGGGCTAAAAGTCGATCCAGCGACCCACCGCTGCCCCGACAATGGCGCAAGCGTGAATATCAGTGACTGCAGCGTCAGCGCCAACAGCGGCGCCAGTGAACTCAAAACGGTGTGGGAAGACCCTGAATTCAACGCGGATCAGAACGCGTTCTACTACGCTCGGGTACTGGAGAATCCAATCTGCCGTTGGTCAACCTGGGACGCCATTCGAGCCGGTGTGGTGCCGCGCCCCGACATGCACGCCACCATTCAAGAGCGCGCCTGGTCGTCACCCATCTGGTTCACACCGGGTCGCTGAGACAAGTTTGGTTTGTGACCCACATCGATTGCCAATAACTCGCGCTGCGCATCGAGCGCTGTTTGCTGCTCGCACGCTAAGTGTGGCGTTGATTCTCAGCGCCCTGAGCACGCCGATGGCACTGGCACAAATCCCTGGACGGGTGCAGATCACCAACAACGAAGCGATCGATATCGCAAGCGTTGCCGCATCCGAGATTCAGATAGAAATCGACGGCAAGCTGGATGAGGCCATCTGGTTAACCTTGCCCGCTTATGACGAGTTTGTGGTTATCGATCCAGATACCCTCGCACCCAGCAGCAGCGAAACCCTCGTACGCTTCGTGCATACCGAACGCGGTTTGTACGTGGGGATCGACATGGCCCAGCCCGAAGGCACATTAATCAGTCGTTTTTCGGGTCGTGACGTGCGCGCACTCAATCGTGACAGCATTAATATCACTCTCGACACCTCTGGCGAAGGTCGTTACGGCTTCTGGTTTGGCGTCAATCTGGGAGGGTCTATTCAAGATGGCACTATTCTGCCTGAACGAAAATTCTCGCCAGACTGGGATGGCCCATGGCGTTCGGCAACCGCAGTTACCCAGCGCGGCTGGAGTGCCGAGTTCTTTATCCCATGGGGTACCGTCGCAATGCCAACAACGGGCGATGTGCGGTCAATGGGCCTCTACATGTCGCGCAAGGTTGCCTATCTCGACGAGCGTTGGGGCTGGCCGGCACTGCCCAGCACTAAGCCGGTATTCATGTCAGCCTTGCAACCCATGAACATGCGCGAGGTGCAGCCCCGCCAGCAATACAACATCTATCCCTTTGCTGCCGTCACCGGCGACAACATCGACAATGAGGTGGGCTACCGCCTCGGAGCCGACCTGTTTTGGCGGCCATCAACAAATTTTCAAGTCAATGCCACCATCAACCCAGACTTCGGCGGCGTTGAATCTGACGACGTGGTGATTAACCTAACCGCGGTGGAGAACTTCTTTCCGGAGAAACGTTTGTTCTTTCAGGAGGGCCAGGAAATTTTTGTCGCCTCCCCGCGTGCCGCTATTAATCGCAATGGCGTCGGCAGCGGCGGCAACCCCTACACCATGGTGAACAGTCGACGCATTGGCGGCAGAGCTCGGGAACCCAGCAATCCAGATGGTCTCAACATCAGCCAACGTCAGCTAATTCAGCCTGCAGAGCTCATCGGAGCCGCCAAAGTGAGCGGCCAATCGGGACGCATTCGCTACGGTTTTCTTGGGGCGCTCGAAAAACAAACCAAGTTTGACGCCAACATTCCAGACGCAAACGGCGCGCTTCTGGATGAGAACTTACAGGTTGAAGGCAGTGACTACGCCATCGCCCGAGTACTGTACGAAGACAACGAAGGCGGTGCTTATCGAGCCTTTGGCGTACTTGCTACCGCCGTGTTACACAACCAGGGTGATGCACTGGCCCAAGGTCTCGATGGTCACTATCTATCACCCAACGGCGGTCTAGCCATCGATGGCCAGGTGTTCACCTCTGATATCGACGGTGAGGAAAGAGGTTATGGCGGTTTTGTCGATTTTGAAGTGACACCAAAGCGCGGGCGGCGCTATCGGTTAGGCCTCGAACACATGGACCGTCATGTCGATATCAACGACCTTGGCTTTCTCGGTCGCAATGATCGCAGTCGAATTCGCGCCTCGCATATTCGCACCAACAGCAATCCAATCATCGGTCGTAACAATCAGTTTGATATTAGGGGCTTTAGTGATAGAAACACCGATAATGAGTATCTCGGAACCGGCGTTTTCCTATCAAATCGGCTGACGTTTAAGAATTTCTCCAGCCTCACAGCGCGGCTTGGGCACTTGACGCCTGGCTTCGACGACCTCAACAGTTTTGGTAACGGTAGTTACCGCGTGACCGAGCGCAGCAGCGGCAGTCTGCGCTACTCCACTAACAGCTCAAACAGATTCCGCTACGAAGTGGGCCTAGCGTTCGACGAAGAGAGCTTAGGCGGCGACTCCTACAGCGCCAATGCGGCCGTTACCTGGCGGCCAATGGATCAGCTCAATGTTGAGTTATCCGTGCGCTATCGCGACCGACAGGGCTGGCTGCTGCACCAAGAAAATCGAAATTTCACAACCTTTGACGCGACCCAGTGGCAGCCCCGACTTGGTATCGAATACTATTTTTCTGCCCGCCAGCAACTGCGAATCTCGGCTCAATGGGTTGCCATCAAAGCCCGGGAAGACGAGTTCTTTCTGGTTTCGGAAACACCAGACGATCTCATTCCTACCCGAAAACCAAGAGGCAGGCCGGATGATTTCGCACTCTCCGACATGGTTATTCAAGCGCGCTACCGCTGGGAGCTTGCTCCCCTGTCCGATCTATTTGTCGTCTACACCCGCACCTCAGACGTCGGTTTTGCCCTGCGCGATGAAAGCTTCAATGACCTGCTGGATCGAAGCTGGAATCAGCCCATCGTTGATCAGCTGGTGGTGAAGCTGCGGTACCGCTTCGGCGGTTAGTTACCAACCGCTAGACTATTTGTTCAGGCGTGGACACTTCTCGCGTCGCGAAGTCAGCCGGCGATACGATTTCCAAAACGCTAAAATCCTCTGAACATTCGAGTTCCCGGTGACGAATGCCAGGCGGTTGAAACACGGTGTCCCCCTTACGAATGGTACGCACACCTTGCCCGTCGTATTCAAAGGTTGCCCAGCCTTCCAGCACCTGCACAAACTGAAAGCGACAGTCGTGAACATGCCATTCTTGCACTGCCGAGCTCGCTTTTTTGCCGTTAGCCCGCACAATCTGGGCAACAAAATCGCCGTCTGTCGCAGCGGCTATACCGAGATCTCGGTAATCGAAGATGTCTCGCAACCCCGGACTCCAGCTCGCCTCAGCGCCTTTATCATGCACAAACTGATAGTGTCCCAGTGGTGAAGTGCCTGGTGTTTTGTTCTCTCGCATACTTCCTACCTTTTACCCTACGCGTGCCGACTGACCACCATCAACCGGTAACACAATACCGGTGACAAATTTTGCCTCTTCAGAGGCGAGAAACAAGGCCGCGTTAGCCACATCCCACGCGCTGCCCATGCCACCTTGCAAGGGAACAGTACGGTCGCGAGACGCGATCACCTCAGCACGGTCCCGACCCGCAGCGACATTACCTTCAACGGCCATGGGTGTGTTCATCAAGCCAGGGGCGATGACGTTTGCACGCACCCCATATTTCGCGTTACCCGTAGCCAGCGATTGCGTATACGCATTCAACGCCGCCTTCGACGACTTGTAAGCCAATATGCCTACAGACGCTACCGCTGCGGCCGAGGAAATATTAGTAATCACCCCCGAAGATTGCGCGCGCAGATGTGGCAACGCGTGTTTGCAGGCAAACACAACGCCTTTGAGATTCACCGCCATAATTCGATCCCAAACGTCTTCGCGCATGCTCGTCGCACCCGAATCACCGGCACCGATTCCCACGTTGTTGTGCAGGATGTCGAGCTGGCCAAAAGACGCAATGCACAGATCAATAAAGGCACTGCACTCCTGCTCGTTCACCGCGTTAGCAGCGGTTGCCAACGCACGCCCACCCAGCTGCTCAATGAGCGCTACCGTTTCTTGGGCACGCTCCAATTCGCGATCAACACACAGCACCTGAGCGCCTTCAGCGGCGTAACGCAAAGCGGTTGCTCGGCCATTACCGATGGTTTCTCCCGGGGTTTGCCCCGCGCCAACAACAATGGCGACCTTACCCGCGAGTCGCTCGCCTGACGCAAGCCCGCGTGCCGCTACTTCTAGTGATGGTGTCTGTCCAGTCATTGTACTTACCTGCGCACACAGCCCGGAAAGCTGCAGAGCATTTCAAACATTAAATTCGCCGCCAGCAAGGCGGTATTGCCCGTGGTGTCATAGGCCGGCGCCACCTCAACCAAGTCAGCACCCACCAAGTTCAACCCCCACACGCCGCGAATCACCTCAATGCCCTGGGACGCGGTTAGTCCGCCAGGCTCCGGGGTACCCGTGCCAGGAGCGACACTCGGATCGAGACCATCGATGTCAAAGGTGAGATAGGTTGGTGTATCTGGCCCAACCTGCTCGCGCACCTCGGCCATCAACGGCGCCAGTGACTTGTACCAACAGTCTTCAGCCGGCACCACGCGCGCGCCCTGCTGGCGCGACCAGTCAAAGTCGTCCGCGCTATAACCCGTTGTGCGCAAGCCAATCTGGGTCATCTTGTGCGGATTCACCAGCCCTTCTTCAATGGCTCGGCGAAAGATGGTGCCGTGGCAAATTTTTTCACCAAACATCGAATCATTGATATCTGCGTGTGCATCCACATGCACTAGTGCCACCGGGCCATGCTGTTTGGCAACCGCCCGCAAAATCGGCAGCGAGATTGTATGGTCGCCACCCATTGATAACGGCTTAGCACCGGCGCCCACTACAGCGTGATAAAAGTCTTCGATAATGGGTATCGATTTTTCGAGGTTAAACGTGTTTAGCGCTACATCGCCAATATCGCCGATCTGAAAACTATCGAAGGGCGCAGCCCCTGTGTACATACCGTAGGGTCGCACCAAGACGCTTTCGGCGCGAATTCCGCGTGGGCCAAATCTCGCGCCTGGCCGGTTGCTGGCGCCGATATCTAGCGGCACCCCCGCAATGGCAATATCAAGTCCTTGCGCGGTCTGGTGTTCCGGCAAACGAAACATCGAACCGGGGCCTGCAAACCGCGGCATCTCGTTGCCGCCCAAAGGTTGATTAAAACGCTTAGACGTCATGAGCCAAGCACCTGCGCGATCTGTGTCTCGTCATAGCCCAGCTCTGTCAGTATCGCGGCACCATCCGCACCTAGTTCCGGCGCGAGTTGTTCTGTGTTTGTCGGCGTTTTCTCAAACTGTGCTGCCGGCCGCGCTTGCCGTACGCGGCCCAGACCAGGATGGTTGTATTCCTGCACGATGTTGTTCTCGACAACCTGCTCGTGCGTGAGAATCTGCGGCCGGGTCAGCACCGGCGCACAGGGCACACCGTGGGAATCCAGCAACTCGAGCCACTCCGCCGTTGTCCGCTCGGCAATCACTTCGCCCGTCGCCTGCAGTCTTGCCGGCGCATTCACCACCCGACCACGCGCAGTGTTGAAACGTTCGTCGTCAAGCCATTGCGGCTTATTCAGCGCAGCACACATCCCTTTCCATTCCGAATCGCTTACCGCCCCGCAGGTCAAATAGCCGTCCTTCGATTTAAAAATAAGGTCTTGTGCAAGCTGCCCCGTACGCACGTTTGCCTCGTTGCCTACCATGGTCAAACCAGCAAGACCTTCAGGCCACAGATAGGCGATCATCGTGTCGAGCATCGCTACCGTAATTTTCTGGCCTTCACCCGTGCGCTCGCGGGACAACAGCGCAGCGGTTATCGCCTGTGCAACTGTCAGCCCGGTTGTTTTATCGGGAATGACCGTGCGCATCATGCGCGGCCGATCATTGGCATCATTGGCCTGAATATCTGCCATGCCTGACAACGCCTGGATGACCGGGTCGTATACCCGTTTGTGGGCGTAAGGTCCGGTTTCGCCAAAGCCGCTGATCGAGACGTAGATTAGCTTGGGATTGATCGCCTTAAGCACGTCGTAACCAAGGCCCATGCCTTCGATCGCACCGGGTCGAAAGTTCTGCACAAAGACATCCGCGCCCTCAACCATCCGTTTGACCGCGTCGATGCCCTGTTCTGACTTCAAGTCCAGAACAATAGAGCGCTTACCACGATTGATCGTGAGGAAGCCTGGCCCCATCCCTTTGCCACCCCCCATCTGCCGAACAATGTCGCCGGCAGGTGGTTCTACCTTGATGACATCCGCGCCTTGGTCAGCCAATAATCCCGTCGAAATCGGGCCTGACAAGACCCGGGACATATCGATAATCTTGAAACCGCTCAGTGGGCCACTCATAGATACTTCCTTGCGCAAAAACCGCTGTGGTACAACATAGGGAACCTCGGCTCAAAGACTACCGCCAGATGACCCTGTACGCACCAACAGATGATTAACCAAACCAAACGCGTCCTGTATATGGCGGCGGGCTGGAGTGCGCTCGGGCTCGGCGTACTCGGCATCCCTTTGCCGTTGTTGCCCACAACACCGTTTTTGCTGTTGGCGGCGCTGTGCTTTGCCCGCGGTTCAAAACGCTGGCATGACTGGCTGCTGCACCACCCGCAACTGGGGCCACCGATTGTCGCCTGGCAACGCGAACGAGCAATTCCTCGCCGGGTCAAGTGGATTGGCAGTGCAAGCCTGTTATTGCTCTTACCGATCAGCCTAATGGTGGGCGCGCCGATCCAGCTACTGCTCTTGCAAGGTGCGATTATCCTAGGTGTTGGCACCTTCTTATGGACACGTCCGGAGCCGACCAAACTCGACTAAGGAAACCTTAGAAGCAGTTTTCGTCGTATAGTTGTTGTTCTGCCAAAATCGCTAGAGCCCCATGTTATGAGTGATCCATCCACCGATACCCCCTCACCAAGAGGCGCCATTCCAAGCAACGCAGAGATTCGGGCGCAATGGCAGATCGACCCCCAACAAGACCCACACGACATCGAACTGGGCAAACTCAACCCCGGGCACGGCGCGTACTTTGAGGCGAATACCATCTTACCGGTGTTCGATCGTCTGCGCCGGGAAGCACCCGTGCACTATTGCGAAGAAAGTCAGTATGGTCCGTACTGGAGCGTCACCCAGTTTGACGACGTCAAACACGTCGACACCAACCCACAGATCTTCTCCTCCGATCGTAAAAAAGGCGGCATTCGGCTCGGCGGGCAAATTCTGGACGACGATGACAATCAGAACGCATTGCCTATGTTCATTATGGCTGACGCCCCGATACACGACGAACAGCGCGCTGTGGTCGCGCCACTGTTTGCGCCACGCAATCTCGCCACCTTCGAATCCCTGATTCGCGAACGCGCCTGCGACATACTCGACAACCTGCCCCGAGGCAAAGACTTCAACTGGGTACAGCACGTCTCAGTGGAACTCACCGGCCGCATGCTCGCCACACTGTTCGATATTCCCCAAGAAGACCGAAGCAAACTCATTCATTGGTCAGACACGGTTGAACGCATTGCCGACCCTGATTTCTTTGACACCGTGGAAGATGGCTTTGCAGAGGTCTGGAAGTGCTTCGAATATTTCCAGGGTTTCTGGGAATCTCGGCAAGGCCAGACAGAGCCTGGACTTGATCTCATCTCTTTTCTTGCCAATGGCGAATCAACAAAGAACATGCCACCCAACGAATTCCTTGGCAATGTGCTGCTATTGATTGTTGGCGGTAACGATACCACGCGCAACTCCATCAGCGCGGGTGTTCTCGGACTTAACAAATACCCTGAAGAGTACGCCAAACTAAAAGCCAACCCTGGGCTTATCCCGAACATGGTTCCTGAAATTGTGCGCTGGCATTCCCCTGTTGCCCATATGTGCCGCACGGCGATGCAAGACACCGAGATAAACGGCCAGGCGATTAAAGCGAAAGATCGAATTTGCATGTGGTATCTGGCGGGCAATCACGACACCAACAAAATTGAACATGCCGAGCGCCTGATTATTGATCGCAAAAACGCGCGCCAGCACCTGGGCTTCGGCTTTGGCATTCATCGCTGCCTGGGTAACCGCCTGGCAGAAATGCAGTTGCGGGTACTGTGGGAAGAAATCATGTCCCGCTTTGAGCATGTTGAGGTTGTTGGCGAACCCACCTATCTAAATTCGAGTTTCATTCGCGGCATCACTGATCTGCCCGTGCGTGTGCACGATCGCTAAACCCACCCCTCTGTCAAAACGGTTCGTCTAATGTTGCAAATTTATCACGCCCCCATGACCCGCTCGCTGCGAGTGATATGGCTTTGCGAAGAGCTAGATCTGCCTTATGAGGTGATACCCGTTGATTTCTCGCCCGAGTACCGGGCAACGCCCGAATGGCGCGCTCTGAATCCCACGGGCAAGGTGCCCGTTATGATCGACAATGGCATAACGATGTTTGAGTCGGGCGCCATGGTGCAACACCTGCTGAACTGCTACGGCAACGGACGCCTCGAACCCCAGCTGCGCACAGAAGATCACGCGCATTTTCTGCAATGGTGCTGGTTTGGCGAGTCCACCTTGGCGCGTCCGCTGGGGGAAATTGTGAACCACCGACGAGAGTTCCCCAAAGACCAAACGATTCCTGCTGTACTTACCGAGATGGCCAATCGGGTTGAGGTGTCGTTGCACGCGGTTGCTCAGACCACCCAGAAAACCAACTGGCTAATTGGCGATACCTTTACCGCCGCTGACATCATGGTGGGATACAGCCTGCATCTGGCGAGCATTCTCACACCGGATCGAATGCCGGCAACGCTTGAGACTTATTGGCAGCGCCTGCAAGACCGGCCGTCGTACCAGAAAACCATCATCGTTTAGCAACAACAACAACTGCCTCTAGGGTGGCCTGGGCCTAGTAATAGTACTCGTCATACACCGGCTCGGGGGCGAGTTCGAGCAACAACCAGACACTGGCGGCAGCCAGGGCAATGGCGAGCAAGCCACGCAGCCAGGGGGTTTTCCCCAACGGGGCAAAAGCACCAAATGCTGCCAGGCCTTTCCGACCGTGCAGCATCGCCGCCGTCAGGCGTTCGTTGAACCCGAACCGATAGACCACAATGGCGATCAAATGCACAACAACCAACACCAGAAGACCGTCAAACAGCTGGTGATGCCACTGCGTTAACTCACCCGCTAGTTGATCGCTGACAGCCTCGTTATAAGGCCCGGTGTATAGAATATCGTCATCAGCAAACAACCCGGTGATAGCCTGGGCGGCAACCATTGCGAGCAAGGCGATCGCGGCCCAGCCACCTACCGGATTGTGTCCAGGATAAATCTCGGGCGGTGTCGCACGACTAAAGCGTGCTTGCAGATAGGCAAACAGATGACCAGGCCCACGGAGAAAATTCAGAAACCGTGCATACGGGGTGCCAAACAGCCCCCAGAGTAGACGGAAAATAATCAGCCCCAGCGCGCAGTAACCACTGTAGAAGTGGTACTCGCGATACTCCACACCGAGTTCGGCCGTGCCCCAGGAAACCCCCAAGCACAGCACCAGCAACCAGTGGAACAGGCGCAGGAACAAATCCCACACCGGTACGCCAGCTTTCGCCCCCTCGGTCACCTCTTCGTTACAACGTAGTAGAGGCGCGCAGAACGCCTAGTCGTGATCGACTCGGAAATCGTCATGACAAGAACCACAGGCCTGACCCAATTTGCCAATGCCGCCTTTGATGGCGCCTTCAGCAGTACCTTCGGCTGACGCGATGCGGCCAAGCTCCGCCGCGCCCTCGATCAGTGCTTCAATTTTGGCCTGAAACTCAGCCGGCTTTTCCCAAATCACGGGCAAGGCCTCGGAATCTAGGCCGCTGGCAGAGGTGTTGGCCTTAAAGGTATCGGTCAGCATGGGCGCAAGGCTGCCAATGCGCTGCGCATTACGCGCCACGAGAGTCGCATCCATCGGTGTACGCCCACGGGCCATACCACCCAGCGGCGCCATGTAATACCCCAGCAACTTAAGGGCGCCCTGGCGGGTTGCGATGGCGCGCTGAGCGCGATCGGTATCTTCGGCTGCAGTGGCGCCCTGCGTAACAAACAGGGTGCCAGAGGCGGCTAACAGAAGCGCGCAGGCTCCTGTTGAAAGAACGGTTCCAGTCAGACGAAAACTCATAATAAACTCCAGAAATACGTGTCTGCGATAAGGCCTAAACGCTACCACAAATCCGCTGGGAGCACGGACCCGATTAAGCTAGCATCTCTGATGCCAAAAAACGCTAAGAGACGCCAAGCAACTTACATCTCGAATCATTGGGGAAATACATGCCGACATCAGCCAGCGCCAGCTTTGAGCCGCTCTTTGCCAGCGATCACAACCCACAGGCCGGCAACGACAAACCCGCCCCCCAAGCTAAGCCTCTCCCCGCGGCAGCCCGCATCGCGATACTGGGTGCCGGTATGTCTGGCCTATGCATGGCGATCCAACTGCGCAAACTGGGTGTCAGCGACTTTGTCATCATCGAAAAGGCCCAGAGTGTGGGCGGCACCTGGCGCGACAATACCTACCCCAACATCGCCTGTGACGTGCCCTCTCACGTTTATTCTTTCTCGTTTGAACTCAATCCCAACTGGAGCCACAGCTATTCCGGTGGGAAAGAAATTTGGAATTACTGCGAGCGCTGCGTCGATAAGTACGGGCTCGACCCTTACCTGTATCTGGGCAACGAGGTTGAGGGTGCCAGCTACGATACAGAAACCGAGACGGCCATTGATGGCAAGCGCTGGACTGTCACACTGACCGACGGCAGAACCCTGCGCGCCGACATGGTCATCAGCGGGCTAGGTGGTCTGCATCTGCCAAAGCGCGCCGAAATAGAGGGTATCGACAGCTTTACCGGCAAACGTTTTCACACGGCGCTGTGGGACCACGATCACGACTTGAAAGACCGCAAGGTCGCTCTGATCGGCACCGGCGCCAGCGCTGGTCAAACCTTGCCGGGCATTGTCGACGACGTGAGCCGCGTCACCGTATTCCAACGTTCCCCGGCCTGGGTATTCCCACGACTCGACGGCGCCATAGAAGAACCGCGACGCGCGCGCTTTCGCAAGTTTCCCTGGATGATGCGCGCCTACCGCTGGTTTTTATGGGTCATGATGGACCTAACCGGCATCCTGTCACTGCGACGCGGCAGCCGTATGGCCGCCAAACTCAAAGAAAATGGGCTGGCCCATCTTAAGGAGTCGGTCATTGACCCCTCCACACGAGCAGCACTCACTCCTGACTACGCACCCGGTTGCAAGCGGCGTGTCATCTCCGACGACTACCTTTCAAGCTTCAACCACGACAACTGCAAGCTCATCACCACGGGTATCGACAAAATTGTGCCCACGGGGGTTGTCGACAGCGCCGGCAATCTGCACGAGGTCGACACACTCATTGAGGCCACCGGCTTCAAACCGTTCGACATTACTGATTACGTCCAAATCACCGGTCGCAATGGCCAGTCGTTGCAAGACGCCTGGAAAGAGAAAGTCGATTCACACCGCACAATGATGGTTCCGGGCTTCCCCAATTTCTTCATAATGCTAGGGCCAAACAGCGCAACCGGCCATACCTCTGCTCTCATCATGATCGAGTCAGCAGCCAGCTACATCGTCAACTGCCTGCGCCTACTCAATTCCAGTGAACTCGATGAACTGGATCCCGACCCGTCGGTTGTTGCGAACTACAACGCTCGACTGCAAAAAGACCTTAACAAGCTGGTTTTCAGCGAAAACTGTGGCGCCTGGTACACCGACGACAACGACCACAACTACACGCTATGGCCCTACTCTGCTGCGCGCTTTTTATGGGAGCAGGCAAGCGTCAATCCGGGCGAGTTCAGGGCACCTGCGCCCGCGGCCGCACTTGGCAACTAGTCATGCCTGACTCAGCCACTGTTCGGCAAGCCAACGCCGACATTCGGGTGTATACCGCACGCACCGTTATCACAATGAACCGCTCCCAGCCGCGCGCGAGCGCCATTGCCACACGCGACGGACATATCATTGAGGTCGGTTCACTCAAGAGCATGCAGCCGTGGCTGACCACCCACGCCCATGTGATCGATGAACGCTTTGCAAACGACGTGATTGTGCCTGGCCTGATAGACCCGCACTTGCACCCCGCCATGGCCGCCGTAATTTTGCCCATGGAGTTTATTACCGCAATGGAATGGCGGTTCCCTTGGGGCACCATTGCGCCAACCACCACCGCGGCTGACTTCGATACCCGCATGAGCGAACTTGCCGCTGCCCACAGCACAACTGATCCGCTGATTATCTGGGGTCATCACGATCTCTGGCACGGTGACATGTCACGTACGCGCATCAATCAAATCGATGCGACAACGCCCATCGTAATCTGGAATCGGTCGTTCCACGAACTGTGTATGAACGATGGCGCACTAGATTTGCTCGGCATCAACGAAGCCAGTGCGGGTAACCGTCACCAGGTCGACCTGCCCAAGGGGCGCTTCTATGAGATTGGGCTGGGCTACGCGATTCAAGCGCTGAATCCGTGGATTCTGGCACCCGAGCGGTTTGCCAAAGGCATGGAACGCCTCGCCCAGGTGGTGCACTTTGGCGGCCAGACCACCATTGGTGATATGGCGGTTGGAATTTTCGATTTTGACGCTGAGATGGCCACCATGCGCCAGGTTCTTGATCGCGACGACACGCCGTTTCGCACCGAGCTGGTGCCCCACGGTGTTGCCCTGAATCGAGGCCGCAGTGAAGCACAAGCGAGAGAAATAATTACCAGCCTGCCCGAACTCAACACACACAGGCTGCGCTATCAGAAACGCATCAAACTGTTCGCTGACGGCGCCTTCTTCGCCCAGGTCTCCCAGCTGCAAGCACCCGGTTACATTGATGGCCATGACGGCGAGTGGCTAATGGTGCCTGAACAGCTTGAAGAGCAGGCGCGCTATTACTGGAACCTCGGCTATCAGATTCACGTGCACGTCTGCGGCGACCTTGGCGTCGAACTCGCGCTCGACGTCCTCGAAACGCTGCAGTGGGAACGACCCCGCTTCAACCACGGCTTTACGCTTGAGCATTTTGGCTACAGCACGCCCGAGCAGGTGCAAAGAGCCGCTGCGCTGGGCGCCAACGTATCCGCCAATGTGTATTACCTGCACGAACTGTCCGATATCTACGCGCGTGATTCAGTGGGCTTCGAACGCGCGAGCTCGATGTCACGACTCGCCACCTGTTTCCGGGAAGGTATCACCACCACATTACACTCCGACTTCACGATGGCACCAGCCCAGCCGCTGAACAGCATGTGGGTCGCCGTCAACCGAGTTAATGCCGTGGGCGACATCATGTGCGAAGAAGAGCGACTCACACCGCAGCAGGCCCTTGAGGCCATCACCATCAACGCCGCACGAGTACTGGGTTGCGCTGACAAAATTGGCAGCCTTAGAGCGGGCAAAAAAGCTGACTTTACGGTACTTGATGCCGACCCCTTAACGATCGAGCCAATGCTCATCAAAGACATTGCTGTGCTGGCGACCGTTTTCGAAGGGCAACCGCATCCGGTAGCTTGACGGACGCAAACTGTGACCTACGTCCAATACCGCGCTCTGGACAAAGCGAGTTAGCGCAGCGCTGCCATACTGAACGTATGGACTCCAGTTTCGTCAACATATCAGCGGAGCGCCCGGCGGCGCTGGTACAAAGCATTGAAACACGTTTGGTCGCCGATCTGTTTTACCACGCGAAAGGCGTGGTGGTCGGTACGCTAGTGCTCTTTGCAGTCAACCTAGCGTTCTACTTCTCGATGTTGCCTAACTCGATTCTGGTGACTTGCTCAGTACTCCTACTGGGTTCGTGCGTAATCCGCACGCTTAGCTTAGTTCGCTACCACCGTGCAGAGCCCGGCAACTCAAATCACCGCGCGCACAACGAAGTTGTACTGGCCTACTTAGTGATGGCAGCCGGATGGGGTTTTCTCAGCGTTGCTTGCGTCGTGGTATTGCCCCCAACAGAATCAATCCTCGCCATCATTACCGCCGCGGGCATCACGGGCTCTGCCGCCGCCACCACGTCTGCATCCCCGGTTGTGTTTAAACTCGTCGGCTACATCGCACTCGCGCCGCTGGCGATCGCACTGTTCTTAAGCCCACACGATGCGTTTCCCTATGTGGGGGTAACGTCTGCCTGCTATCTGCTTGTACTCAATCGAGCCTCCGCGCGAATCCACGAGACCCTAGTACAGAGTGTCACCTTTGGGCTTAAAAACGAAGAACTGGTAGAGACGCTTGCGCGTCAATCAACCATTGATTCACTAACCGGGCTAAACAATCGCCGAGCACTCAATCAAGGCTTTCAGGACGCCTGGCAGAACGCTGTACAGAACAATCACAGCGTTGGCCTGATCTTATGCGACATCGACCACTTC
>JALZVT010000054.1 GCA_023300545.1 Pseudomonadales bacterium | reverse complement strand
AGCACATCAGATCCGATCTTGGGTTGCAGGTAAATGCTGGCGATGACAGTGCCGCCGGAAATCAGCGAGCGCGGGCTTTTCGGCACTGAAAAGCGCACCAGTCCACGTTCGCGGGCCGGGTTGATCACAATGACCTGGCCGCCGCGTTGCCTGACCTGCTGCAGGATGTGCAAAAAGCGCGGGTGATTGGAGGCTGGATTGGCGCCGATGATGAAGATCAGATCACTGTGTTGCAGATCGTCAAGTTCGACTGTGGCTGTACCCGTGCCAATCGAGTTGCCGAGCCCTTCGCCCGTTGCTTGATGGCAGTAGTAAGAACAATTGTTGATGTTGTTAGTGCCGTACATTCGACCCAGCAGCTGCAGCAGAAAGCCGGCCTCATTCGAAGACCGTCCCGAGCTGTAAAAGAACGAGCGGTCGGGGGTGGTGTTGGCGAATGCTTTGGCGGCTCTATCGAGTGCAGTGGGCCAGTCGAGCGCGGTGAAGTGACTCTCGCCCGGGGCTTTCCATAGCGGGGTGTTCAGGCGACCGAGGTGGGCCAGTTCGCGCTCGTCCAATTCCTGCAGTTCGGCAATGCTGTGATTAAAGGCTTCAACTGGGATCGCGGGCTGCACGTCGGTTGATTGGGCCTGTACGCTTTTGTTGCACACCGACGGAAACTCGTCGAGTTCGTTGGTCATGCCGCCTTTCTGGCCGCCCATACCGAGACCACAGGCTTTGCAGGCGTTGTTGGAGCGCAGCGCTTTGGCGGCCGGTCCCACCCCCATCTGGCGAATCTTGGCCACGGTGTAGAGAATCTTCTTCAGGCCGCCGGCGCTTTGGGTGGAGTGTGGCATCTGTATATCTGTTACCAGTAGACTCTATAAGTAACTGTTATTTAACAACTATGCCATCCATTTCTGGGCGAGATCGGTCCAATGCCCAGACCACGGCAAGCATCACCGCGCCACCGGCAGGACACCAGTAGAAGAAGGCGATATCCAATTTTTGTAGGGCGAACACCACCGCGCAGGACGCTAAAGCGCCTGGCACAAAGCTTGCGAAGCTACCTATTCGAAAGCGCGCAAGGATGATGGTCGCAAAAATCATTCCGTTGAGATAATTCGGCAGCTTGAAAGTGAGGTCGAGCAAGCCTTGGGCTTTGTAACGGGCAAAAAACAGCGTAACGGCAAAAAATACGACCCCCCAAAACAGCACCAGGCAGCGCGAGGCGAACATATAGTGACGCTCGGTTTGGTTGGGCATGGCGCGTTCGTAAAGATGGCGCACGCTCAGGTCTGCGGTTTCGGCGAGTGCTGAGTCAAGGGTGGAGATTGCTGCGGCAAAAATCGCGGCAATGAATAACCCTGAGATACCCACAGGAATTTCGCTGACGATGAAGTACGGGAAAATGCGATCGGGTGAGGCGGTCAACTGTGTCGCTATTTCGACGGGTAAACCGCGTTCGGCGTAGAACGCGGACAGTGCCAGCCCAACACCGAGAATGACGATGTGAGTGAGGTAGAACGCGGCGGACCAGCTGTATGCTTTTGTCGCATCGGCGGCGCTGCGACAGGCGCGCACGCGCTGCCAGGTGCCCTGGGCGCAGGCCTGGGCGAGAGTTAGACAGAGCGCGCCAAATACACCGGCCCAAATGCTGTAGCTCGCGCTCAGGTCTGTGGTGAAATCAAACAGCACCAGCTTTGCCTGATCGTCGAGCGCTTGGAGGGCTTGTGGTATCGAGGCTTCCAGCTGGAATACCATAAATATCAACGCAAACACGGCACCTGCACTGAACAGCACAAACAACAGCAGGTCGGTCCAGATTACGGTTTTTAGCCCAGACAGGGCGCTCCATAGAACCCCAAAGCTCACGACAACGGCCGCGCAACCGGCAATTCCCCAGCCGGTGATCACGTCGAGTACCAGGCTGGCTGTCAGCAGTTTTACGCCGCTGTTAATCACGTTGAGTGCAAGGCCGATCAGCATCGACATTTCGCCCGTGCGGGTGTCCATGCGCGCACCGATATACTCGTAGCTGGTGTGGATGCCTCGACTGAGATAAAACGGCCGGGCGACGAGTAGTGAGACGAGAATTTTGCCAAACGCGAGACCGAGAATGACCTGAAAATAGGTGAGGTTGCCGCCGTCTTTAAAAACCGCTGCAGGCACCGACACAAAGGTAACGCTGCTCACTAAAGTGGCCACAATGCTGGCTGATACTGCCCACCAAGGCAGGCTGCCACCGGCCTGGAAAAAACCGTCGCGGTCTTTAATGCCGCCGCTGAGTCGGTGGCCGCCCCAAGTAACACAGGCCATGAGCGCAAATATGACGCTGATATCAATCCACGAAAGCCCGGTTGCCATGGTTTAGTTACCGCTGGCCTTGGGGCTGCGAATATCTGGTTTGGCGGTTGGGCCGTTCAGCGCACTCTCAATTTGTGCCAGCGCTTGGGTGTGGTTGGTTGCTGCCGCGTGCTTGCGGCCAAGTTGCAGCACCGCTTGCCAGCGCTCGAGCCAGGCGTTCGACCATAGTTCCAAGGGCGGCGGCGATTTGTTTAACCTCAGATGTTCATTGACCCAGCCAGCACTTTCTGCAGCTCGGCCAAGCCCTTCTAAAAGCAGTAGATGCAGGTTGGCGGTGGCGGGTTGGTCACGATTGATGCTGAGCGAATGGGTGGTTTGAAGCAGTGCCCCGGTCAGATTTTTGCGCCGCACCAGATGCAGGGCATAGGCGTGACGTAATGCGGTGGAATCTGGCCAGGCGTGCAAGGCGTTGGTGAGCTCTAACTGCTCCCGGCTGTGGTTGCCCGCCTGACGGTACTGTTCCGCACGCTCTAGATAGCCGTTTTGCGTTATGGCGGTGAGTGGCTGCGCAGCGGCTGCGGCGTTTACTGAATCTGGCAGTCCAGCCAGTAGAGACAGTAGAGCCAGCAGAGCTGCAGTTCGAAACGCGCGCCAGGTTGCGAGTGGCAGTTTCAAAAGCGTTGGTGGGGGCGTTCGTGGCATCCGATCTATCATCCGGCGAGCCTAAAGTATGCGTATGGTCATTAACAGGCAGATCGGTGTTCTCATTGATCTGGATGTAGGCTTGTTGCTGCTGATTCTTGTTAATGATGAATAGGGGCGATCTGTCTAATGACTTTATTTTCTTTGGCTGAGCTGGAAGCAGCGCACACCGTTGTGCGCGAACACATGCAACCGACTCCCGCCTACCGTTGGCCGTTATTGTCCGAAGCGCTGGGGTGCTGTGTGTGGGTGAAACACGAGAACCAAACCCCAACAGGTGCCTTTAAAGTGCGCGGCGGGCTGGTGTTTGCTAACGAGTTGGTCAGTGCGCAAAGAGCCGGCAAGCCGTTGCCCGGCGGGTTGATCACAGCCACCCGTGGCAATCACGGTCAGAGCGTGCCGTTTGCCGCCTGCCGACTGGGTATTCCGGTGACGGTGCTGGTTCCCGAAGGCAATAGCGCTGAAAAGAATGCGGCAATGGCGGGTTGGGGGGCAACGGTTGAGGTCGTTGGTCGGGATTTTGACGCGGCTCGTGAGGTTGCGGCTGCGCGAGCGGATAATTCGGCCGGCGATTGGCAGTTTGTGCCGTCTTTCGATGAGCATCTTGTGCGTGGTGTTGCGACCTATGCGTTGGAGTTGTTCCGCGCCGTACCCAAGCTCGATCGAGTCTATGTGCCAATTGGTATGGGCTCAGGCATCTGTGGCGTCATCGCCGTCAGGGACCTGCTGGGCCTGACTACGCAGGTGATTGGTGTTGTCGCGAGCACGGCAGATGCGGTGGCGCAATCGGTGGAGCAAGGGCGCAATGTCACCACCAGCACAGCCCACACCTTCGCTGATGGGCTCGCGTGTCGGGTGCCCGCCCAGGCGGCGCTTGATGTCATCACTCCCGGTGTTGAGCGTATCGTTCGCGTGAGCGAGCAGGAAATAGCGGACGCCGTGCGGTTGTTGTACCGAACCACCCATAACGTGTCCGAGGGCGCGGGAGCAGCAGCCTGTGCCGCGCTGATGCAGGAGCGGGCAGCAGGCAAAGTGGGCACAGAGGACCACAACGCAGTGATTTTGAGCGGCGGCAATATTGATGTCGGTTGGTTCGCGCAGGTGTTGGCGGGTGGCACGCCAACGCCGTGAGGCGCTAACTGGCCTTGAAGCACTAACTTGTTCACGTATCTTGCTTAGTGCGCGTTGCCCGGTAGGATCGGCACTGGGAAAGGGGAAACACCATGACGGACTCGACGACTACCATAAGCACTGGCACAAACACTGACACTGGGCCTAAACAGGTGGTTCCGGCCATGACGCGCGCGGCAGCTTTGGCGCAGTTAACGGCTGCGGGAGCACCGTATGAGCTCCGTACGCGGCCGCTCTACGGTCAATCAATCAGGGCCTTTGTGCACGCTCCGACAAACCTTGGCGAGCTGTATGCGACGGCCCGTTCAGACGCGACCTTTCTGGTCTTCAACGACGAACGCCTCACGTTTAACGACGCTTGGGATCGGGCGGCAAAGCTTGCGCAGGTGCTGCTGGAAGACTATGGCGTAGAGCATGGCGATCGAATTGCGATTGCCATGCGCAATTATCCAGAGTGGGTGATCGCGTTCATGGCGATCACCACTATCGGTGGCGTTGCGGTTGCGATGAACTCACTTTGGCTACCGGAAGAAATGGCTTACGGACTGACCGATTCGGGCGCCAAAGTTCTACTGGCAGACCCTGAGCGTTTGCAACGTTTTGCCCAGCATGAGGCAGAGAGTGGCGAAGAATTGCCGATTGCTCTGATTGGTGTCCGGCTTGATACCACCGTACCTGCGAGCCTGAGTGCTCGCGTTGGCGATTTTGCGGCACTGTTGCGTGCGCGGACGTCGACCCAGATGCCACAGGTCGAGGTAGCGCCGGAAGATAACGCGAGCATCTTTTACACCTCGGGTTCAACCGGCCACCCTAAAGGAGTGGTCAGCTGTCACTTGAATATTCTTTCGGCACTGCTCTCCTGGGAGCTCGATTTACAGGCAGGAGCCCTTGGTGCTGGCATCACGCCGCCGGTTCCTGAGTATCAACCGGGCTCGCTGTTGGCGGTTCCTCTGTTCCACGCTACGGGGTCACATGCGGTGTATCTCGCCTCCTATCGTGCGCAACGCAAGTTGGTCTGCATGTACAAATGGGATCCAGCTGCAGCAGCACAGTTGATCGCGCACGAACAACTCAACTCGTTTATCGCACCGGCGGCAATGACCGGAGATCTGGTTGTGGAGGCGCGCCGCAATAATCTGGACTTAAGCACTCTCGCTTCTGTGGGGGGTGGTGGTGCACCGCGTGCGCCGGAGCAGGTCAGAAGCATCGATGCAACCTTTAGTCAGGCGATGCCCGCGACCGGTTGGGGCATGACAGAAACCAATGCCATTGGCACTGGTATTGGCGGCGACGACTACCTCGGCCGACCGGAAAGTTCGGGTCGGGCCAGCGCGGTGGTTGATCTCAAGATCGTCGATGAGGCCGGTAATGAGCTACCGGCAAATACTCGGGGCGAATTGCTGGTGCGCGGCGCGCCCGTCATCGAAGGCTACTGGAATCGCCCTGATGCGAATGCCGAAACCTTTGTTGATGGTTGGTTGTGCACAGGCGACGTTGCCTACCTCGATGACGACGGTTTTCTGTTCATTGTTGACCGCATTAAAGATCTGGTGATTCGTGGTGGTGAGAACATTGGCTGTGGCGAAGTGGAAGCCGCCTTGCTGGAACATCCTCTGGTGCTGGAGGCGAGCGTTTATGGCGTGCCTGACGAGCGATTGGGAGAGGAAGTGGGTGCAACCTACTTTAGTGAAGGCGCATTGGCAGAGCCCGAGTTACGCGAGTTTCTGTCAGAGCGACTGGCGCGCTTTAAAGTGCCGCGCTATCTAACGGCTTATCAGCAGCCTTTGCCCAGAACGGCCTCCGGTAAGATTCTCAAACGAGATCTGCGCGAGCACGCTGCAAGCCAGGTCGGCTTATGATTTTGTCCGACTATCAGCAGCCGGAGGCGATCATTGCTGCCCTCGCTTACAAGCGCATCGCGGTGGTGGGGTTGTCTGCAAACCCTGCACGCCCCTCGAATGACGTTATCCAGTACATGCTGGCGCAGCCCCAAGGCTACGAAATAATTCCGGTTAATCCGCGAGAATCAGAGATTTTAGGTCTCACCTGCTATCCGAGCCTGCTTGATGCGCGTGAGGCGGTTGGCGAGATTGACCTTGTTAATGTGTTTCGAGAGTCGAGTGCCGTGCCGGGTATTGCTGCCGAAGCGGCGGCAATCGGTGCCCGTGCCTTATGGCTGCAGCTGGGGGTGATTAACACCGACGGCATCGAGCTGGCCGCACAGGCCGGTTTGAGTGTCATTGCTGACCGGTGTTTGAAGATCGAGCACGCGCGTTACCTCTAGGCGTCGAGCCGGTTACTCGATAGCGCAGCCAATGCCTATTGCTCTGTAACACGGCGCGGGCTTGAGCTATTGGCCGGATGCGTTCAGGGCACCGGCCGGATACACTGCACATTCCAGTTACTACTGCTGTCGCTGCTGCATTCCCTGTTTGCGCGATTGCCAATTTTATTGGCAGGCAGCCGATCGATGTGCGACCACCCAGGAGATCAGACCATGTATCAGACCGTGTATAAGACCAGGCAAACTTTGTCTACCGCAATAGCCTCAGGGTGCAGTCGCAGCAGAGTGTTGATAGCGTGTTTGTGTAGTGCCTTTCTTGCGGTGAGTGGCGTTCACGGGGCTGATTCAGACCGGTTCGCTACGGTGCAGGTCACCGGCCAGAAAGTCGCGGGCAATGTGCACATACTCATCGGTGCCGGCGGCAATATTGCGGCCTCAATTGGACCAGACGGGACGCTGATTGTAGATAACCAGTTTGCGCCCTTGGCCGAGCGTATTCAGCAGCGCCTTAGCGCACTCGGCGGTGACAAGCCCGAACTGATCATCAATACCCATTTTCATGGTGATCACACCGGTAGTAATGAAAACTTTGGTAAAGGCGCGACGATCATCGCCCACGAGAACGTCCGCGTTCGGTTGGTTGCTGGTGAATCGCCCCGGGATGCATTACCGGCGGTAACCTTTGACGATCGAGTCCGTGTGCATTACAACGATGAGGCAATCGATATTGTGCATATGCCTGCGGGTCATACCGACGGCGATGCTGTGGTCTGGTTTCGAGGCGCCAACGTGATTCACATGGGCGACCATCTGTTTAACGGCAGTTACCCTTACATCGATGTGGACAGCGGTGGATCAGTGCAAGGGTTTATGAAAAACCTGGACGCGGCGCTGGTGCTAATCAATCCAGAAACCAAAGTCATTCCCGGTCACGGACCTTTAGGCGGTGTTGACGCCATTGTGCAATCGTTGAACTTGGTCCGAGCGTCTGCGCTATTGATCATGCGCGAAACCGAAGCGGGCACAGGCGACGCACAGATTGTGGCGTTGCTCGACGAGGAATTTGCAGCGGCTGGTAAGGGCTTTATCTCGGCTGAGCGCTGGCTCAGCATCGTGCGCAAGTCGCGCGCCGCGAACGGTCTCTAGCCGAACCTATTGATGCTTCTGTCCGACGATACTAAATTGGTCCCCGGGTCCGCCGGGCACTACCTGCAACCCGACAATAAGTGGGTGCGGGTGCTTGAAAGTCCTGCGGCCGATTCCTCTCTGGATGCTCTGTTTAGCCAGCTTTCCGGCGAGCAACCGGCATTGCGGTCTATTCTTGCGGACCACGGCGGCCTGCTGTTGCGGGGGTGGGCAGTGAACACGCCGGCGCGCTTTGAAGCGCTGGCTGACTGTTTTCTTGCGGAGCAAGCCTCCTACATTGGTGGCGTGTCGCGTCGTTCGCGGATTCATAACAACGTATACAACACGACCGAGGCGCCGAGCGATGTTGTCATTGAGCAGCACCTCGAAGCAACCCATACGCCCTGTCCGCCAGAGCTGATTCTGTTCAACTGTCAGGTTGCCCCAGCCGATCGTGGCGAGACGCCCATGGCGAGCTTTGCCGAGCTCTATGACCGTCTGCCCCAACAGGTGACCAAGCCCCTCGAAAACGAGCGAGTGGTTTACACGCGCGAGTTGATCGACCGGGAGTCGGTGTTTTATCGCGTGCTACCGGCTAGCGTCACACAAAGTCTTGCGCTCAGTTGGCAGGAAGTTTCGGGGTGTGACGACTTTCATCAGGCGTGTTCCGTGCTCGAAGCTGAAGGCTATGAGGTGACCCGGCGTGGTGCGCGTCGGCTGCGCACGCGGTGTTCCCAACCGGTCATTGAGACCCACCCCAAAACGGGGCGCAAAGGTTGGTATTTAAGTGATCAGATCACTCGCACCTTGCCGTGGTACACCACCTTGCCGCGCCGTGCTCTGCGCTCCGTGCTGGGTATGGAATTTGCTCTCGAATCCGGCCGCACGTTGCCTGCGGCCGTGACTGACCTGGTGCATGCGACCTTGCAGGAGGCGAGATTTAGCTTTCGTTGGCAAGCTGGCGATGTGCTTGTGTTGGACAATCACCAGATGTCCCATGGGCGCAATCCGTTTTCGGGTGAGCGTCTTATTCTCACTGCGTTCGGCTAATCCACAGGCGCTATCCCATCATGCTGAAACTGGCTTACGATTTTTCTCGACGCGCGATCACGACATTGCGTGGACTGCCGATTGCGGATCTTGATCAATCAGCGTCGTGCAGTTGGCAGCCCGAAGATCTGGCGCCAGAACTCTCAGCCGTCGTGCAAACGAATGAACTTGATCGACTGAGTCAGGATGTATTGGCGCGGGCAGATAACTACACGCATTCTCGTGGGCGAGGCTTTCAGGATCATCTACAAGGCGTGGCGGGTTTGTTGCAGCGCTGGAGTCAAGACCCACTAACCATACAGACCGGCTTGTTTCACAGCGCCTATTCCACTCAGCAATACCCCTACGGTTTGTATTCCTACGCCCAGCGCAACCAGTTGCAGGCGCTCATTGGCAAAGATGGGGAACGGCTGGTTTTTCTGTTTTGCTCCCATGATCGAGTAGACCTGTATGCGCAGGCGGTACAAATCGTGCGTTCAGGGCAAGCCCTGAGCGCTGAAGGGCTGCGGTTGCGCAATGCGTTGACTGGCGAGCGCGCCCAGGTACCAGGAGCGCTGGTGGCGCAATTAATGATGGTGCATGCCGCTGATCTGGCCGAGCAGATGGACGGCTTTGACTTCGAGATGATTGCGGCACTCTTGGTCGCGGCAGAACCTTGGCTCGTGGCACCTGAGTGTTTACAGGCCATGCGTGAGGCCGGGCTTGGTGCGGCTAATTTGTCGATTGTGATCAAGCCCGAGCGCGGTACCTTTGGGTTAGCCCCGGTCTTGGGGTTGAGTCGGAAGCTACTGGGTGATCGATTTGCACTTGCTCGTCTGTTGCGCGGTAAGGGCGAGCTGTCGGCTGCCGAGGAAACAACCCTTGGGGAAATTGACCAGCGGTTGCCAGGACTGGTTGAAGTGCCCTGGATTCGGTTGTTACGGGGTCAAGCTGGAGATGCAGATGCCGCCCAAAATTGGCTGGTTGAGGTGCGTGCGCGCTATCAGCGCTGGGGGGTGACCTGGCTTAAACGGCCCTTCGATGGCAACCCAGTTTGGGAGCGTCTCATAGAGAAAGGTGAAGCCTGGCCTTTAACAGGTAACCTGCAGGGTTAAGCTGCAACTAAAAAACCGTTAAACTGTCACTAACAGACCCTAAATCAGATCTGAATCGGACATTGGATTGACCCTCGACGCGACCACAACTAGCTCTGCACAGGCCCCTGCAATCCGTGAGGTGCCCCCTAAAGTAGAAGCCTTAAAGGCCTCTTCTGCGGTGTCTGATCGTCTGCTTGGGGGCGACATTGCCACCCTTACACTGGGTGAGGATGAGGGCCGAGAGGCGCTGCTGGACGCCATTGCAACCCAAACGCCGGTTGTGATCAGTAATCTTGCGGCCGAATGGCCGGCGCTCAGGCGTTGGTCGCCCGAGTGGCTGAGTGCCAATTTTGGCGACAAACCCGTGCGGGTCTACGATGCCTCTTTTGGCGAGCCGGGCAAGAACTACATGGGGGACGTCGGCACCATGTCCTTTGCCGAGTATCTTGATGAGACTCTGACCCAGGGCAAAGACCTGCGCATGTTTCTCTACAATATTGGACAGCGTATTCCTCAGTTGTTGGATGATGTGCCCTTTCCTGACGTCGGGCTGAAGTTTTCGCGTAATTTTGTGTTCACGTTTTTTGGCTGCAAGAATGCGATCACACCACTGCATTTTGATATCGATATGGGGTACGTGTTTTACACGGCGGTCCATGGGCGACGACGCATTCGCCTGTTTTCGCCTGATCAATCGGTGGCGCTCTATCACCATCCGTTTACCGTGCGCTCCTACGCTGACCTTGATAGTCCCGACCTTCAAGCGCAGCCGCTGCTTTGTGAGGCTAGGGGCTACGAGGTAGTGCTCGAGCCCGGGCAAACGTTGTGCTTGCCACCGGGCTACTGGCACGAGTTTTGTTATCTCGATGCTGGCTTTGGTATCTCGCTGCGTGCGTCTAGCCGGAGTCTTGCGGACAAGCTGCGCGGGGTTGCAAATCTGCTGGCGCTGTCACCGATCGACCGGCTGGGTAACAAGATTGGCGGGACGAGTTGGTTTGACTGGAAAAAACAACGTGCCTATGAACGTGCACAGACCCGGTTGGCAGGGCTGCCTAATCGGTCATCGTGAAAAATTTAGGATACAGCGCAGGACGCGAGCGTGCTTCACACGGCCTTCGGGTAATGGTTGTGAAGCAGTTTAGTAATTGGCTAATAGCCTACAAGAGCGAGTTGGTTGAACGTTGAGACCCATTAAAGGTGTTACAGATATTGGACGTTTTCGAGTGCCTTACCGTAAGTACGGTGACTCTGAAAATTTGATCCTGTGTGTTAGCGGCGCGCTGCAGACGATGGCCGTTTGGTCGATGTTTGTGCGCAAATTTGCCGAGGATTTCTCGGTGATCATTTATGACATGCCCGGCGTTGGGCGCTCAGAAATATTGTCCGGGTCGCATAAGGTATCTATCGAAGATCAGACCTCGGTGGTGCATGCTTTGGTGAGCGAGCACCGCGTCGCCGGTGCTGATGTACTGATTGCGGGTAGCTCTTGGGGGACCGCGATCGCGGTGTCGTTTGCCGCTACTTATCCCGATATGGTGCAAAAGCTGTTGATTGGCAGTTTTGGCATGAAGCCCAATGACAAGATGATGGGGCTGATTGGCCAGGCGGCGGATGTCTACAACAGTGGCGACTGGCAGTTAGGTGCCAACGTCATTATTAAAGAGTTTGGTGACGGCATTTCACCAACCTACAAACGCATGATTGTCTCGCAATTTTCTGGATTATCGGGCGATCAGGCTGAGTCGTTCTACGAACACTGCACCTACATTGCGACGGTCGGGAAGCTTGAAGACTTTATCGATCTGAGCAAAATTTCCGCCCGAACCTGCATAGTTAACGGCTCTACCGACACGATTCTTGATATGGCTGACATCTATACGGCGCACTCACTAATACCCGACAGTGAGATGCACATTATCGACGGCGTAGGGCACTTCCTGCATTTCGAGAAACCAGAGCTGATGGACTTCTACGAAGAGTTCTTGCACGACGGGACTATTCATTCGTTGGCCAAAGCGCCTGCGGCATAAGAAAAGCGCCTGCGGCATAAGAAGCGCCTGCGGCATAAGAAGCGCCTGCGGGCTTAGAAGGTAGCGGTGAAGCCGCCTTCTAACTATTCCTGCAAAGCCAGCTGCCGAATCTTTGCGGCTTTTTCAAAATGATCAAGCTGGTGAGTTTCTATCCACCAGCGGGCTGCTTCCATAAGCAACTTGGGGTTGTCATTTTTGTTTTTAAAGAAGGCGTAGAAAGACAAGCCAACCTCTAAGCCTTTGGTGGCGATCTTTTGTTCGCACACCTGAAGCATTTTTTGCTGTAGCGCAGGGGTCATCAAATTTGTACCTCGAAGGATTAACGCCATGACAACAACCGAAGCTATCACAACCGAAAGCGTGCTAGCGGCTATCGAGACTGATAGCAACACGACCGACTGGACAACCCGGGTTGTTTTGAAGACGCTGGAGATCACGGACAACAACCGGAATCGAAAGACCTGCCGACAAACGTTACACGGCCTGTGGGAAAGCGGAAAAATTAAGAAGAAGCCAGCCCAGCAGGCCAGCGATCTGGTCATCTATTACCGCAATTCACCCAGCGATAGCGACTAGTCTGGTAGACCGAGCACGCGCTTCGCGATGATGTTGAGCTGCACCTCATTGGTGCCGCCATAGATCGTCACGGCACGATCGCGGAGCCAGGAACGGGTGCTTTCCAGTTCGTCGGTCGAGAAATCTGTACTGTCCCAGACCAGACCGTTACTGCCGCGTAACTGTGATTTCAGCTCCGACGCGTTTTTTGCCAGTGTAGATCCCACCAGTTTGAAGATTGAGGTGGCTGCACCTGGCGCTCCGCTCGACTGACTCTCTTGTGTCACTCGCGTAGCAGTAAGCGCAAGCGCTCGTTCCTGCATCACCTGTGCAAGTACCGCTGTACGGGCAGCCGGGTCAGCAATTTTGCCGTTGTCGTCACCGAGATACTCTTTGGCGACTTTGGCCAAACCATTCATCGCGGGGCGGATAGGTTTGGTGCGCTTCTTATTCTTTTTCCCAGCGTTGGTGTTGCGCGTGGCGCCTGAGCGTTCGTACTGCAACAGTCGCTTACCGACAGTCCAGCCTTTGTTCATCTCACCAATCAAATCTTCTTTTTTAGCGATGGCGTTATCAAAGAAGGTCTCGCAGAACGGCGAGGAACCCGAGATGAGTGGAATGGGCTTTACGGTGACGCCGGCCTGGTGCATATCGAGCAACACGAAACTGATGCCGTTGTGCTTTGGTGCGTCAGGGTCGGTACGAACCAGAGCAAACATCCAGTCTGCGTGGTTGCCGCCTGAGGTCCATATTTTTTGCCCATTGATAACAAAGTGGTCGCCTTGGAGTTCGGCTTTGGTGCGTAGGCTGGCGAGGTCGGAACCCGCGCCAGGCTCACTGTAGCCCTGGCACCACTTCACGGAGCCATTTGCAATATTGGGCAGGTGTCGGCTTTTTTGTTCCTCGCTGCCAAACTCGAGCAGGGTAGGGCCAATCATCACTAGACCCATGCCGCTAGCGGGTGGCAGCGCTTTTATCGCCGCCATCTCCTGTGCCAATACGCCAGCGTGCTCTGCATCGAGCCCGGCGCCACCGTAGGCGGTGTCCCAGGTTGGTGCGACATAGCCACGGGTTGCCGCCGCTTGGAGCCAGTCATTGGCGTCGTCGGTACTGTAGATCTCGTGGGCATCCTCGAAATGCAGCGCTCTGTTGCGCATGCTCTGGGGTACGGTTGATTCCAGCCATTCACGGATTTCTGTGCGAAATTCGTCGACGCTCATGGGTTGTCTCCTGTTGTGTCTTGGTCTGCTAGCCACTCGGCTCGCTTCTTGTCGCGTAGTTGCGTCGCTTTTTCAACCAGCCGTTGCAGTACTTCGTAGGGCTGTGCCCCGGGTACGCCCATGCCCATTACGGCAAAGGTGGGCACCCCGGTGACTCCATACTCGTGAGACTTTTCCCAATCGGCGTCAATCGCGGCCGAAAACTGCCGTTCTTCCAATACTTGCCGGGCCGTGTTTTGGGGCAAGCCGGTCTCAGTGGCGATGGCAACCAGCTCATCGGTGTTGCTGATATCGCGACCCTGTACAAAGTACGCGCGATACAGCGCGTCGTGCAGGGCGTCACCGTGGTTGGTTGTATCGCCCCACTTGCCAAGTTCTTGGGCGAGGCGGCTGTTGTAGGTGTGGGTGCGCTTGCCATAGGGCAGATTCTCGGCTGCCATTTCTGCACTCATGCGTTCGTGCATGGCGTCGAGATCGATGTCACGACCGCGAAATAGATCTGCAATTTCGCGACCATTTGCAGGTGTGTTTGGATGCAATGGAAAATGCACCCAGTTGATCTGCACGCCGTAGTCTTGTTTCAGTCGATCAATACGCCCGGTACTGAGATAACACCAAGGTCAGACGTAGTCGGTGAAAACGTCGATCTCGAGAGGTTCAGCAGTGTGTGCGGTGGTGTTGCTGATGTCGGTCATGCGCGGAGTTCCATACTTGTTATGTCCCAAGAGTAGCAGTCACGGCTGCATGTCAAAAGACCGCCTGTGGCACACCCGCGGTGTCGTGTGATTCCGCTCAATCTGTGTACTGGGTCGCAGACCTTGGGAGCGTGCCAAATCGATGTAAATTTTCAAGGTTTTATCATAGGTATTGGCTGGCTTCTTGGTTAGGATGGCGCCGTCAAAATCCCTCCCGGAAACCCCTCATGTCCGCTTTGATTTCTGGTGTTGCGAACACCGTCGGCTTTACCAGTAGCGTTAACAGTATGTTTGATCGGGCGGCTGCAGCCCTCGATTTCCCGCCTGGTCTGATACATAAGATTCGAGTCTGCAACTCAACGTACACTGTGCGTTTTGGCGTTCGGTTGCGGGGTGAGATTCACACCTTTGTTGGTTATCGCGCGGTGCACTCCGAGCATATGGAGCCGGTTAAAGGGGGCATTCGATTCTCCGAGTTTGTGAATCAAGATGAAGTTGAGGCGCTCGCTGCACTGATGACTTACAAGTGCGCGCTGGTCGAAACACCGTTTGGTGGCTCGAAAGGCGGACTTTGTGTAAATCCAAACGACTGGGAAGAGCATGAGTTAGAACGCATCACCCGACGCTTTGCCTATGAGTTGGCCAAACGGGATCTCATCAGTCCATCGCAGAACGTTCCCGCGCCCGACATGGGTACGGGAGAGCGCGAGATGGCCTGGATCGCGGATGAATACCGCCGTCTAAATCCAACCGATATCGACAGCTACGCCTGCGTAACTGGCAAGCCGGTAGGCAAAGGCGGTATTGCGGGTCGAGTTGAGGCGACAGGGCGGGGCGTGCAGTACGCTCTGCGTTCGATGTTCCGCTTCCCGGAGGACGTAGCACGCGCCAACTTGGAAGGCACACTCGAGGGCAAACGCATTGTGGTGCAGGGACTTGGCAACGTGGGATTTCACGCGGCGAAGTGTTTGTCAGAAGAAGATGGTGCACTGATAGTCGGTGTGATCGAGCACGACGGCGCTATCGTTGATGATCGTGGTATCGATTGTGTGGCGCTCCGCGAGCACATTACAGAGCGCGGCGGACTGTCCGGCTATCCGGAAGGGCGCTACGTTAAAGACGGCATGCAAGTGCTGTTAAAAGACTGTGACATTCTCATCCCAGCGGCTATCGAAGGCGCGATTGATACGCACAATGCGGGACAGATATCTGCGCGGGTAATTATTGAGGCGGCAAACGGTCCGGTAACGGCTGCTGCTGATGAAATTTTGCGCGACAAGGGTGTTCTGATTATTCCCGACATGTACGCCAATGCGGGTGGTGTCACGGTGTCGTACTTTGAGTGGGTTCGAAACCTGTCGCACATTCGCTTCGGGCGCATGCAACGCCGACAGGAAGAATATAAGGCCAACCTGTTGTTGGGTGAACTGCAGCGTCAGGGATTTAAATTCCCTGAGGCGTTCGAAGATCAGTTTACAACCGGCTCGGACGAGCTGGCGCTGGTTCGCTCTGGCCTCGACGACACGATGCGTAACGCCTACGACCGCATGCGGCGCGTTTGGTGGGAAGACGATAACGTGGACGATCTGCGCATGGCGGCCTACACGGTGGCGATCACAGACATCGCCAATAGCTACAGCGCGCTAGGTTTGTAGGAGAGTCACCCTGATGGCGGCGCTAGCCGCTATCGACCCATCGAATAAAATTCGTCGTTCGGGCGCATGCGCGTCAGATTGGCCATGCGATTGCTGAGCGCAAAAAATGCAGCGACGGCGCCAATGTCCCAGATGTCATCATCACTGAAACCGGCACTACGTAATTCGGCAAGGTCGTCATCTTCGACGGTCTCAGCTGCGTCGGCTACCTGCATGGCGAAGTCGAGCATCAGGCGTTGTTTATCGGTGATGTCTGCCTTTAGGTAATTCACGGCAATCTGATCAGCCAATAGAGGGTTTTTGGCTCGAATGCGCAGAATCGCGCCGTGGGCAACCACGCAGTATTGGCAGGAGTTGGCGCTAGAAGTCGCAACCACAATCATTTCTCGCTCTGCCTTTGTCAGGCCGCTATCGCGCTCCATGAGGGCGTCGTGATAGGCGAAGAACGCGCGGAATTCTTCTGGCCGGTTTGCTAACGCCAAAAATACGTTAGGTACAAACCCCGACTTTTCCTGAATAGCCTCGACGCGAGTTCGTATATCGTTTGGCAATTCACTCAGTTGTGGCACGTGAAAGCGGCTGATGGGTTGTGATTGTTCGCTCATGAGTTGTCTTCTTCTCGTTCGGATTGTTGGCGGTTGAATTTGTGGTAG
This sequence comes from Pseudomonadales bacterium, assembly GCA_023300545.1. Taxonomy (GTDB): domain Bacteria; phylum Pseudomonadota; class Gammaproteobacteria; order Pseudomonadales; family Azotimanducaceae; genus JALZVT01. The sequence continues at coordinate 5,460 of JALZVT010000054.1, read as the reverse complement.
GAACGTTCGTTCGCCACCCATAAAAACCAGCCCAGCAGATAGCCGAGCGACATGAACATGAAAAACTGCCAGATCGGTAGACCGGGCTTGTCGATCATTAGGAATACTCTAGGTAATACGATCAGGAGGGTGAACATCACCAACCCCAGGGCCGTGCCACGTTTGAAGATAAAATGTTTCACGCCGCTCTTACGGCTCTTGGCCCAATAGTCAGCCCAATCGGTGTTCATGTTGCTTCTCTTGGTTGCTTCTCAGGGTAGAACGGGTGACTCGCGTCAGGACGCAAATCAGGACGCAGAGTTGGCGGCGGCTTTACGCTCGCGAATGAGCGCTTCTGTGGCGTCAATATCTTCCGTGATAGTGCGTGAACCCTGAAAATAGCAGGCTGCGGCGATCACATTGAAAATCAGCGTCACACAGAGTGCGTAGCGTAGCGCAAATATGCCCTGAGAAGGCTCGAACAGGTCTGCCATTACACCAATGATGAAGGGGCCCAGTCCCATGCCGATCAGATTGAGCACGAGCAATAGAATGGCCGAAGCAACGGCGCGCATGCGCAAGGTGACCAAGGCCTGAGTCATGGCAAACGAGGGGCCGAGGTACATGCCGCCCAAAATCGCTGAGATATTGAGTCCGACATAAAGCCATGGAAAGTCGGGGTGCAGGTACGCCAAAAATTGAAAAGGCACCATTGCTAGAGTGGCCATGGCGGGTAGCCACAGGTACCAGCGCCGATTGCCGGTGCGATCGAAGAGTTTGTCTGCCAGATAACCGCCGCCAAACGTGCCCAGCGCACTGATCGCAGACATGAGCGCGATCCAGCCGCCAATTTCTGTTCGTGACATGTCGTGCAGGCGTTCTAGAAACGGGGCGTTCCAGGTGCCGACGCCGTAGCTAACAAGCGCGTGCAAGCCGCAGGCGAGGCTCATGAAGCGAAAGGAACGCTTGCTCCAAAGATAAGCCAAGACCTCTTTCATTGGCGGTGACTGTTCATCTGCGGCTGCTGGAACTGTTTTGTCTTCCGCATCCGCTTCAGACAGGCCACGAGGCGGCTCGCGCAAGGTGAAGAACAGCAATGCGGCAATGGCAACACCGGGCAAGCCGACGATAAAGAACGTCATGCGCCAACCAAAGGTATCTGCTCCCCAACCACCAATGCCATAGCCGATCATGGAGCCCAGCGGGATGCCCAGTGCATAGATCGACAGCGCCGTCGCGCGTTTTTCAATCGGAAAGAAATCTGCAATCAACGAGTGTGAGGGTGGGCTGGCGCCAGCCTCGCCAACGCCAACCCCGATTCTGGCGATCAACAAATGCCAGAAACTCTGGGCGAGACCGCACACAGCCGTCATCGCGCTCCATATAACGATGGCGATGGACAGTACTTTGACTCGACTCCAACGATCAGCAAGTGCCGCGATGGGTATGCCAAGAGTTGAATAGAACAGTGCAAAGGCGAGACCGCCGAGCAGGCCGAGCTGGGTGTCGTTTAAATCGAGCTCGTGCTTAATGGGCTCGAGCAGAATATTGAGGATAGAGCGATCGACAAAATTGACGATGTAACCTAACAGCAGAATGACTAACGCGTAGTTGCGATAGCCCTGGGAAAACTCGCCTGACGATCTGTTTCCTGCTGATTTTTTCACGGTTAGCGTGCCGTATATCCGCCATCAACTGGCATCACTATGCCATTCACAAAGCTCGCTTCGTCGCTCGCTAGAAAAGCGGCCACTGCGGCAATCTCTTCGGGTTGACCCAGTCTTCCCATAGGGTGCAAAGCGATCAGAAACTCTTCACCTTCTGGCGTGTCGCGCATTTCTGCGGTCATGGGTGTCTCGATGTAACCGGGTGAGATTGCATTCACGCGAACGCCCATTGCCCCGAAGGCGATGGCGTATTGTTTTGTCAAACCAGCAACACCGTGCTTGGACGCGACGTAGGCGCCAGCGCCGGGCTGAAGTTCGAGACCGATATCATCGTCTTCAGCGGGTGGCGCACCCACAAGACCAACGAGTCCGGCGATTGATGACGTATTGATAATCGCACCACCGCCATGCTCGGCTAGAAAAGGCGCGCCGTACTGCAACGCCTCGGCCACACCCTTCAGATTGACATTTATGATGGTGTCCCAGTCGAGGTCGCCGCCGCCGACACCCGCATTGTTGAACATAATCTGCAGGCCGCCAAATTCGCTGACTGTGCTCTCCAGTGCAGCGATAGTTGCGCCTGCGCTGGTGACATCCAGCCCTAGGGAAGCCGCTTTGCCGCCCTCCTGTTGAATCATGGCCGCCGTACGCGCAGCGCCTTCATCATCGAGGTCAGCGCACATGATTGCGCCGCCTTCATCAGCGAATTTCAATGCGCTGGCGCGGCCGATGCCGCTGGCAGCGCCCGTAATTAGTGCAACCTTAGTAGCGAGCTTTCCCATCTCTTTGTCTCCCCTTGCTGAGTAACATTATTACCGTACTGGGCTTTGAGTGGGAAGAGGGTTGAACAGAGGGTTAAGCAGAGGCTTGCTCGAAGAACCTGTGATCGGAGTGCGGCCGGTGCAAACCTTGGGTCTTGGATGCTATCTTGGGGGCAGGGACACAGACCCGCCGAGAGCAGGTCTGGCAACAACTAATACAAGCTAACGAATACAAGACAATCTACCTAGATAATAGGGAATCAGGGAGCACTTATGGCGAATGTACTTATCACCGGAGCTAATCGGGGAATCGGGCTGTCACTGGCACAGCAATACGTGGCTGCAGGCCACCATGTGATTGCGTGTGTACGCAATCCCGCAGCGGCCGAGGCGTTGCAAATTGACAACGTGACGGTCGAGCAAATGGAGATGGGAGATCCTGCTTCTATCGTGGCAGCGGCAAAGCGTATTGGCGCTCAGCCCATCGATATCATCATCAACAACGCAGGGGCCACCGGTGGCGGCGCCCAATCGCTTGATGATTTTGACATCGACGCCTGGCACGACGCCCTCAACGTCAACACGATTGGCCCGCTGATTGTTGCCCGCGAGTTCAAGAATAATCTCGCTGCCAGCGGTAACGGCAAGCTCATGACGGTGACTAGTCAGTTGGCTGCGTCTACCTGGCCGATGGGTGGCATGTACATCTACGGTTCGACAAAAGCTGGCGTTAGTCGAGCCTTTGTCAGTCTTTCAATCGACTGGAAAGATGAGCCCATCACTATTGGCCTGATGCACCCTGGCTGGGTTCAGACTGATATGGGCGGACCGCATGCGGAAATTACCGCTGACGAGTCAGCGAGCGGCATCATCAGCGTGATCGACGGTATGACCAAAGCCGATTCGGGCAACTTCTACAAGTGGAATGGCGAGCAGCACCCGTTCTAGAGCTTCTCGACTTCCGGCCAGACACTCTATTTATTAAGGATTTACCATGACACAGCAGCAACAACTTCGATCCACCGTTACCAGCGAAGGTCATCTCAAGCTCGACCTAGCCCATATCGATGTACCAGAACCTGAATCATCGGAGGTGGTCGTTCGGATTGAGGCGTCCCCAATCAACCCATCTGACCTTGGTTTGCTGTTTGGTATGGCGGACATGAGCACGGCCAAGGCGAGCGGCAGCGCTGATTCTCCAGTAATCACAGCGGACATTCCGCCGAACATACTTAAGGCACTGCAAGCACGCGTCGGCAAATCGATGCCTGTCGGCAACGAGGGCGGTGGTGTTGTAGTTGCCGCGGGTGACTCGGAGCTCGCTCAATCCATGTTGGGCAAGACGGTGGGTATTCTTGGTGGTGCGATGTACACCCAGTTTCGTTGCGTAAAAGCCAAGCAGTGTTTGGTAATGCCTGAAGGCACTACTCCTGCAGAAGCCGCATCTTGCTTTGTTAATCCGCTCACAGCGCTGGGCATGACCGAAACGATGAAAGCCGAAGGGCACACGGCATTGGTGCACACAGCTGCCGCGTCGAACCTTGGTCAGATGCTGAACAAAATCTGCATCGCAGACGGCATTCAACTGGTGAACATCGTGCGCAAGCAGGAGCAGGTTGATGTGCTGAAAGCCATCGGTGCCAAGCACGTGTGCAACACCAGTGACGATGATTTCATGGATCAGTTAACTAAAGTGTTGGCAGAAACCGGCGCAACCATTGCGTTTGACGCGACGGGTGGTGGCCCACTCGCCGGGCAAATTCTCACCGCAATGGAGCGGGCGGCCATGATGACGGCCAAGGAATACAGTGGTTACGGATCTACGACCTACAAGCAGGTCTACATCTATGGTGGTCTGGATCGCCGCCCAACGGAATTTAATCGCGCCTTTGGCATGTCTTGGGGCATTGGCGGTTGGCTGTTGACTCCTTTTCTGCAGAAGATCGGTTTTGAGGGTGCCGAGGCCTTACGGCAGCGGGTTGCCAATGAGATCAAGACCACTTTTGCCAGTTCGTACACGGCCGAAGTGTCGTTGTCGGAAGCGCTAACGATTGATGCAATCAAAACCTATGGTAAACAAGCCACGGGCGAGAAGTATTTGATCAACCCGCATAAAGGCGCTTAACCGCCTAGGCTGAGGCCGGCCTTTCAGGCCGGCCGTTTCTGCTCCAAGATCTCAAGTGAATGGATATCTGAACTTTTGCTAGTGGCGTGTTGGTTTTCCCCGTGGCTATCCAACGCTGTTGTTGGTATCCATAGCGTTAGACTCGGGGTTAGGCTTGCGCTTATCCAGAGCCAAAATTAACCTGTGGGAGGGTGCATGAAATCACCAGTATGTGATCTTTTGGGAGTGGAGTTTCCGTTGGTTGCGTTCACGCACTGTCGTGACGTTGTTGTTGCTGTCTCGAAGGCCGGCGGCTTTGGCGTGCTTGGAGCCGCGGGTTACAACGCGGAAACGCTGGAGACCGAACTTAAGTGGATTGACGACCACATCGATGGCATGCCTTACGGCGTTGACCTGATTGCGCCTACGTCGATGGCGGTGACCGATGACAACGCCACCGCAGATGACTACCTTTCGAAGGTGCCAGATCAACACCGCGATTACGCGCGTAATATTCTCGCCCAAAACGACATTGATGCGGGCGACGTTTACACCAATCAGCGCGCTGGTGGCGGTGGCTTTCTCACGGCGGGACGCGCGCAGAACATCATCGATGTTGCGTTTTCGCACCCCATTAAACTGATTGCCAACGCGTTAGGTGTACCGCCACGTTATATGCTCGATAAGTGCAAAGAAAAAGGCGTGGTGTCGGCCGCTCTAGTGGGTGCTAAGGAGCACGCAGTGAAGCAGGTTGAAGCCGGCGTCGACCTGTTGGTGGTGTCGGGGACAGAGGCGGGGGGGCATTGTGGCGAGGTGTCTACCATGGTCTTGGTGCCTGAGGTGTGCATGGCCGTGGAAGGTTCAGGCGTGCCCGTGTTGGCCGCTGGTGGCATTGTTACCGGCCGGCAAATGGCCGCAACCATGGCCATGGGTGCGCACGGTGCCTGGA
>JALZVT010000053.1 GCA_023300545.1 Pseudomonadales bacterium | reverse complement strand
CTGCGCAGCGTTGACGAAGTTGCACTACCACCTGCTGTTTTCGATATTCAGGCCTGGGCCAACAATGGGGGCGATAAGGTCGTGCGAGAAGAGATTCGCTCCTATACAGGCGAAGACATACGCAGCTCTGTTTGGGACGGCACCACGATACGTACCTTTGGGGCACGTAACGAAGTGGTTGCGTTCAACGTGGTTGTCGATAACAACGATGTGGATCTGCCAGCAGTATCGGTTGAGTTTTCCAAGCTCACCAATGGGACATACACCAGCGAAACAACCAACACCTCCCCTGCGGCCCTGTTTGACTGGACCGCTCGACCCATCGAAGTGTTCGCGGTGGGTTATCTGAAGATCTATGGTCTATCCCGCATTGCTTACGAACTGTATGACGAAACGCACATTCCCGAAAAGTTGCGCCGTCCGTTCGAAAGCTTCCAACCCGAAGCACCTGCTGTTGGCAATGGCGTCTGGGAAGATCGCCAAAATCACAACAAGTCTTATCCAGACATTGCAGAACCCATTGAAATCCGTGGTTCGGTAGCGGTTGCTAGCGGCAACTCACAGAGCTTCTGGGTAGATGTGTACATCGACAAGAACACACCGATTGGCACCCTTACGGGCCAGCTCGACGTGAAAGTGGGGAATTCGGTACAGCAAACAATTCCCGTTGAGATTCTGGTTGCTAACCTCACGTTACCGGATGAGCGTACATCAAAAACCATGGTGCACATGGCGGGCGAACCGATTGCCGAACGTTATTTCCTAGGCACATCCGATGGGCCTATTCCTGACGCAGAGGATCCCCGCTATCGACAGATTGTTGATAATCATTTCAAGCTTGCCTGGCGTCATGGCCTGTCGATGACTGACTTGAACGAACTGGTACCCGACAAAATGCTGCCAGCCAACGAGCCCAACGAAGACTGGGTACGCCGACTATCTGGTGGTCTGTACACCGCGGCAAATGGTTATGACGGCCCGGGTCAAAACTTGCCTCACGATGTGTTCAGCATTGGCAGTTACGGCAGCTGGTCAAACTGGTGGGGCCTGCGGCGCTTTGATCCGGAAGCAACCGATGTCTTTGATCCGGAAGCGCCACTGGCAGAGTTACGCAGTGAACTAGAAACTCGCACTGATCTGTGGGAAACCTGGTTCGAGACCAACGCACCCGATACCGTTCGTTATCTTTACGTTGATGACGAGCCCGCAGTCTCGTTCATCAACTCAGGTCCACGCCTGCCGATTGAGTTTGCCAACCTTGTAAGCCAGTTTGTCGCAGAAAATCCAGGACCTGGCGGTAACCTCGATACCTTTATTACGGCATCGCCACTGGACTACAACGATGAGCTACCAATCACAAGCATTCTGGGCACCGTCATTGCCCAGGGACCAACAGCTCCGTGGGAGGCAGCTACTGTCGCTCTGAACGCCGATCCGGAACGTCGCTACTTTATGTACAACGGTCGGCGCCCGGCGTCAGGCACTTTTGCAACAGACGATGATGGCGTTGCTCTGCGAGAACTGGCTTGGGGTCAATATAAGACCGGCATCTCTCGCTGGTTCTATTGGAACGCCAACTACTGGAACAACTTCCTGGGCGGACCCGCAACACGCAACCTCACAGAGGTAGATCCAGAAGGCGCCCAGTTTCGTAGTGGCACCCACACCAACGTGTTCAAGAGCGCGCACACCTTTGGTAGCCATGACTTCTTCGATCCCATCATCGGCGAAACGGGCGTGTTCAACTACTCCAACGGCGACGGCGTGTTGATGTACCCCGGAACCGACCTAGTGTTCCCGGCCGAAAGCCGCGGCATCGATGGACCCATCGCGTCGCTGCGAATGAAGCACTGGCGGCGTGGCGTTCAGGACGTGCAATACATTTCAATGGCCATGCAGATCAACCCGTCTGCCACCCGGGCTATCATCGATTCAATGGTGCCTGAGGTGATGTGGGAACTGGGTGTCGCGGATGAAAATGACCCAACTTTTGTGCACAAGCCACCAAGTTGGTCGACTGATCCCGCTGTGTGGGAGAGTGCCCGAGCGCAACTGCTCAATATCATTGTTGGTTCTGAGGTTGTCGATCTAGAGCGCTTCTAATCAGCAAAACCACCTGTCAGCAAAGCGATTAGCCGTTAAAAAGCGGCACAATTGCGTTAATCGGTTGAGAAATTGATTTGACAACTGTTTTCAGGGGGGCATTATCAGGGTGTCAAATTTTGGTCGGACACAACTCTCGGAGATCAGTGAGTGGGTCCGGTTGGAGAGACAGAGAGAGAGAGAGAAAACAAACCAGAACACCCCGGCATACCCGAGGCCCACTGGAGCAGTCGCACAGCCCGTTTACGTTGTCTTGCCTGTGCAGAATCAAATGCAGATTCTGAAACTAATGCAGTAGCAGTCATTAATGTCCAGGTCAGATCGCAAGATCTAATTGGGCAGACAACCGAAAACTTGGGGAAGAAGAATGGAGCGACAACACATGCCGCGTGGAGCGATCCTCGCGTCACTTTTAGCAATAAGTTCAACGGTAGCCACGGAACAGGTGGCCGCCCAAGACAACGAACGCAGCCTGGCCATTGAGGAAGTCGTGGTAACGGCTCGCAAGGTCGAAGAATCCTCACAGGCTGTTCCGATTGCCATCACGGCAATTTCTGAGGAGCTTGCCAATTCCACTATCCGCGATCTGCGAGATCTAAACGGTTTCGCACCGAACGTTCAGATCAGCGAAGACGGCAGTCGCGGCGGCGGTGGCGCTAACATCACGATCCGCGGCATCAGTCCCACGCGATCGGATGACAACTCTTTCGACTCACCCATCGGCGTTATGATCGATGGCATCTATCTTGGCTCGCTGGCGGGCCAGGTACTCGAGAACTTTGATCTCGAACGGGTAGAGATTTTACGCGGCCCCCAGGGAACCCTATTTGGCAAGAACACCATTGGCGGTGTTGTGCATGTGGTTCGTTCCCGTCCCACCGGCAAACTGGGCGCCAAGGTTCGCGCCACCTACGGTCGCTTTGACCAACGCGAACTGCGCGCAGTAGTTAACGCGCCCATCATCGAAGGAACTCTGGCCGCAAAAGCGTTTGTTACCTTGCAGAAAGACGATGGCATCCAGCGCAACATCACCAACAATAACCGTGTCGGCACGCGTGACTATGCAAACTACGGCGTCACATTCCTGGCCACTCCTAGTGATCGCTTCGAAGCAACATTCACCGCAGAGCGCTTCAAAGACGACAGTCGACTGGGCGCTTTCCACACCAACTACAACGTTGGACCAGGCGTACTTCCCGTTCCAACCGATCCGAACGATACGGATTTCAGCGAGGGATTCCTCAACTGCACAATCTTCCCGGACACCTGCCGCACCAGCACCGACCGGCCCAGAGTGTCAGAAAACAACACCGACAACGAGGCTGAGCTGGATACCGCGGCTTTCACCCTAAACATGAGTTTCGATATCAACGAGAATCTGTCGCTGCACTCTGTCACGGGGTACCGGGATATGGATGAATACCGCATCTACGATTTTGATGCCTCAAGTGCACCGTTTATCACCATCGAGCGCTTCAACGATTACGACCAGTTCAGTGAAGAATTACGCATCGACGGTTCTTGGGAGAATTTCAAATTTACCGCTGGCGCTTACTTCTGGAACAGCGAATTCACCCAAGACTGGATAACTGGTGGCCGTTTCTGGTCCACTCTGTTTGGCGGTGTTGCCGCAGATCCCGCCTCTTTTGGCGCTTGCCAAGCTGGCGTATTGGCGCCGGTCTTCTGTGACGCCGGCATTACAGCACCAAGCATCGACCCAACCGCCGACATCAATCAGATTCTGTTTGAAACTCAGGAAACCGAATCGATCGCGTTCTTTACCCAAGCTGATTGGAACTTCCTGCCTAAGTGGACACTCACCGCAGGCGTGCGCTGGACCGAAGAGAAAAAGGACTTTGTTGCCGGTCAAGCTTACCTAACCACGGTTGAGCGCGCCCGGTTACGTAACTTCCCCGAGTTTGCTGATCTGAATAACACCTGGACTAATACGTCACCCAAGGTTGGACTGACTTATCAGATCAATGACGACGCGATTGTGTATGCGTCTTACGCTGAAGGTTTCCACTCCGGCGGATTCTTTGGCGTCAACCAGAACACCCGTGACTTTATCCGTGACCAGTACGACCCAGAAACCGCCAAGTCGTATGAAGTGGGTCTGAAGAGTCAATGGTTCAACAATCGCCTGCGGTTAAACGTCACCGGCTTTCGCAATGACTTTAAAGACAAGCAGGAGTCCTCGGTTCAGGTTGATCCAGACACACTGACCGTTGCAACGGTTTTCGACAACGTGGCTGATGCGGTGTATCAGGGTTTTGAACTCGAGACCAAGCTGGTCGTCAGCGAAAAACTAAGCGTCTTTCTTAACTACGGTTATCTGGATGCCGAGTACCGCAATTTCTTCACTGATATTAACGCCTCGGACCCCGCAGTAGTGATTGAAGACGCCAGTTTCCTTACACCCCGCAACGCCCCGGAAAACACCCTAGGTGTTGGCGGCACCTTTACTCAGCAAATGGGTAGCGGCGATCTGGAAATCTACGCCCGCTACTCCTGGGTGGATGCTATCGAAACCAACCTGCTCAACGCCTCACAAGCGAGAGTAAGCTCCCAGGAAGATGTTCAGGCATCGGTAGGCTACTTCGCCAACAGCGGCAAGTGGTCGCTGCAAGCCTTTGGTCGCAACCTGACCGACAATCGCACAGAGACCTTCATTCCGATCGCCACTCTGTTCGCAGCGGGCTCCGTGAATCGGCCACGCACCTGGGGCCTTGAACTGACGGTACAGCTCGACAACGAGTAGAAACCTTCGCCTGCCAAAACGCCGGGATGGGGTCAACAGACCTTATCCCGGCTTTTTTTTGCCCTGTGCACGGCAAAAAACGGGGCCCAAGCACTAGCAGCCCACACACGGTCGATGTCTGCATTCCAGCCACTAATGTTAGGATGACCCCAGTCAGACCTGCGAACACACCGGTTCGCTGTCAATTCGACCCACTGCATAAAAGGGGCTGCCTGATGGTAACCAACAACCGTACCGATTATCGATTTACCATCGTGGTGATGGCTCTAATGGGCTTATTCCTTGTGGGTTGTGCAGACCAACAGGCGCTTCAACAGGAGGCTGCTGTGGCCGAGGTTCAGCGCGTAATTGTGAGTTTAGAAACGTCCGACACTAGCGTTGCTGACCAGATCGAGGCCTTAACAAAGAGGTATCCATCTGCCACTGTTATCAGAGTGTTTGAGAGTTTCCATCAAGTCGTGCTAGACGTCCCCCAAGCGGACATGAAGGCCTTAGAGCAGGAACCAGAAATCGCCACAATAGCCCCTGATCGAACACACACCTCATCGTCATCACAGCAGGAATCCAACTAGTGCGGAAACTAAACACCGTTAAGTTGTTGCGCCAGTTATCAACTGGCCTCCTTCTACTTACTGTTGCTTGCAGCACGGCTGTTGTCGCCGCACCGCTCGCTAGCTCGCTATCCACGGCACTTGAACGTGACGGCGAAGTTAGGGTCATTGTAGGGCTCAACACGAGCTCGGCATCAGTTACCGCTGACGCTCGGTCGAAGCTGGCCCTCAAGTTGACTGGCAACAGCGTTTCTGGCGCCAAGCAGGCGGCCATCAAACTCGCCCACGGCGAGCTCATGAAAAACCTCTCAACCGACACCGCCAAGAAAGCACGTCGATTCAAACATTTCCCGATGGTGGCTATGACCGTCAACGCGTCGGAAATGAAGGCGCTGGCAGCCGCTCCCGAGACACTGTGGATTGTTGAGGATCGCCTGCACAAACCCTCTCTTGCTGAGAGTGTGCCTTTGATTGAGGGCAATCTCGCCCAGGGCCAGGGCTTTGGCGGCGCCGGTCAGGCGATTGCCGTCTTAGATACGGGCGTGGATGCCTCACACCCGTTTTTGTCACCTCGTGTAGTTGCCGAGGGCTGTTTTTCGTCAAATAGTTCCAGCACCTCCAGCGTTTGCCCAAATGGCCAGGATTCCCAGACCGGCCCAGGCGCCGCTGCACCCTGTGCGCCCGATGGTTGCTCCCATGGCACACATGTCGCGGGTATCAGTGCGGGCAGCGCGTCCAGTTCCACCGGTGTCGCCCCAGAGGCCAGCGTGATTGCCGTGCAGGTATTTTCCCAGTTCAACAGTTCGAGCGCCTGCCAACCCGCCGCTGCTCCCTGCATAAGCGCATTCACCTCCGACATTATCGCGGGTCTGGAATTTGTTCTGTCCCAAGCAAATACGTTCAACATTGCCGCTGTGAACATGAGCCTTGGCGGCGGGTCGTTTACGACATTTTGTGACTCCGAGCCTACCAAGGTTGCTATCGACGCCTTGCGAGCGGCAGGCATCACAACTGTGGTTGCCTCGGGCAACGAAGGCCAAACGAACGCCATATCAGCCCCCGCCTGCATTTCCTCAGCGGTAAGCGTTGGGTCAACCACGAAGCAAGATACCGTGTCGTCTTTTTCCAACAGTGCAACCTTTCTAACCCTGCTGGCTCCGGGCAGCAGCATTCGTTCCTCGGTACCCAACGGCAATTTTTCAGTATTCAGCGGCACATCGATGGCGGCACCACACGTCGCAGGCGCCCTTGCGGCCATGCGCTCGGCTAACCCCAACACCAGTGTCGATGACCTTATCAGTGCACTGACAGCAACCGGCTTGCCACTCACCGACAGCCGCAATCAGATAACCAAGCCCCGCATTCGCCTCGCTCAAGCGATAGCCGGTCAAGGCAATGGCAGTAATACAGATCTGCTGGTACAACCCATACAGAGCATTACCGCAGGTGGAGAACCAGGCGGACCCTTCTCTCCTGAAAGCACGGTTTACACCCTAACCAACAATAGCGCTGAGCCAATTGAGTACTCAGTCATTACATCAGAAGTCTGGTTATCAATTAGCCCCGCAAGCGGCACGCTTGCGCCTAATGAGGCAGCTGAAGTCACCATAGCGATCTCGGCAGCAGCAGCGACGTTGATTCCTGGCGTTTACACCACCTCTGTTTTGTTTGAAAACAATAGTGGCAATGACGCCAACACGCTGCGCACCGCAACCCTAACTATTCAGGG
>JALZVT010000052.1 GCA_023300545.1 Pseudomonadales bacterium | reverse complement strand
TTGCCAGCCGCAACCGAGGCTCGACCGCGAAGAACCCAGCGTGATTCATCAAAAACCTGGTGCGCAGCAACCTCTGGCTCAATCCACCAGAGTTTCTGATCAACCTCGTCGAGTTCGAGCCGCTGGAGCGCAGAACTAACACCCAGCGTTAGAGATCGTTCGCGCTGTCCAAACAACTGGCGCTCACCACCGAGGCGCAGCGTCGAGCTTTGGCCATCAAAATCGTCTGTTCTGGAACTCACACCGAAATCATTGAACGTATAAGAGAGAGTGGCAACGTCGCCAAGCCTAAAGGTGGGTGTCCGGTAGTTTAAAGCGAGGCCCGTGGCTTCCTGGGATTCAAACCGTTGCGCAAGTTCAAAACGCAGGTTATCGCCACGGCCGAGAGGATTTTGCCAATCCAATAGACCTCGCAAGCGGTGCTTAGTAGTACGCTTATCGCCGTGGTTATCAAAAAACACACCCGCCACTAAACGCGATGGGTTGCTGAGCCGCAGATCAAGACGAGTACCGCCAATGTCATCACCGGCCTGGAGGCTGCCCATTGCCTTAACGCCAGACAGACTGTTCAACTTGTATAAAACTTGTTCCAATGACTCTGCCTGCGCCGGGCCGCCAATCTGAGCGGCGAACGCCTCAGTTGCCAATACGGCTAAACCTGTAGACGATTCGGTGACTACCGATTCCAAGCGCCCGGGCAAAACATGCAACGCCACCACGTTATTCACAATGGTCTGCGCCGGAATATATGCTCGCGCAGCAAGGTAACCATTACTACGGAAGTAGTTCTGAAGCTTCCCTGCAATCCGCTCGAGTTGTTCCAACGAAACCAAGCGGCGCTTCTTTTGTCGGGCCACCAATCCGTTTAGGGCTGACAGAGCATTGGCATCCAAACCATCAGAGTCATGGACACCCAGACGATTTAGCAAATTAGCCACCTCCCCGATTTCCGAGTCAGAAAATCCACTGCCCCCTATATCTTGCGCGGCCGCTAGTGCGGCGGAAAACCATCGATCGACTTGATCCGCGATCGCAGCTTCAGATAAATCAGGAGCCGGCGTGATGGCCGATACTCGAACGCTGGAAACCGAAAGCACCATTGAGTTTTGAGGGTTCGGATCTCGCTCACTTAACGGAGGTATACTCAGTGCAGGTGTGGCAAACGCTGAGCCCCCCACAAACAAGGCCAACACCAAAATAAAAACCGCAACAGCAGTGAGAATATTACCCTTGAGCGTCGTGTCGGGTGGAGAAGGTTCGACAACAGCACTATTCGTTAACGCCAGAGGCTTTCTACGCCGTTGGGTTGAGTCTGATCCGATGGAAAAAGAATCAACCACAGCCCCATTGGCCGCAAACTCCACGTTCAATTCGTCAATAATTTCTCGACGCATACGCCGATAGTCAACGCGTGCCATTTCGCCCGCTGCGTGCGCTTTTGCTGCCTGTCGCAATCGACGACTAGCCGGTGGCAGTTGTAGAAAACTCATCAACCTGAACCGCCTGTTCGAACAGAAAGTTCTCGCACAAGTCGAATCCCTTGGGTTAGAGCAGGCGCACCATCACTCTTCGCTCTCGCCTGCTCAATACATCGTTCCAGGGGTTCATTAAAGTGTCCGCCAACAGAGAGCAGACCCTCGGCAGTCGTCACCCACTCAGCAACGTTACCCAGCGCATTGACGACACCAAAGTCGTTGGGTGTTCCTACACTCGCCCGCACCGCAGCTCCACCTCGACTTACCCCACCAACATCAATCAAGCAATTCCTGTTGGCATCCCGGCCAGCGGCCCCCACAGAAGCGAGTGCAGACCACTCTTCAAGATCGGGTAGCCGATAGTTAAAGCCACTAGCTGCAGACAGCCAGACAGCATAAGAAATAGCGTCATCCACAGAAACATTCGCAACCGGTTCCAAGCTGTCACCATCGACACAGTCAGATCGCTCAGCCTGAATACAAAACTCGCGAAACTCCGCCACACTAACTTCGTAGCGAGTAACAGCCAGCGCCTCTGATTGAAAGGGAATGACAACCAGCTGTGGCGCTCCCGGCACACTATCAACGCAGGTTCCGCCGCGACCGCCCCGCGCACCTGCACCAATGAGATATTGACGATCACAAGGATCAATGAGGACAGCTTTGGTTCTTGGCAGCGAACTAAAGCTTAGCAATGCTTCTTGCTTGAGACTGGCCGCAGAATCAGGGTCGATAGCACTCAATTGACTTACGCACCCAGCAAGCAGCTGGTCTGTCCGAGCCGCGAGGTCACGCTTACTGACGCCGCCGCTTGCTCGCAGAAGACCATGCTCCGCCCGTAATCCATCAAGCCCGTCAATCTGACACCCTTGCTCGACAAAACGATCGCCAAAGCTGGCAACGTTCATTCGCGCCTGATCTCGTTGTATTTCTTCAGCAAAAGACTCAGCCTGCGACGTCAGCGCACCGCGAGCATCCGCTACACGATCAGTATCAAACTCTCGTTTCTCGAGGATGCCGATGAGCTTGCTTGCAACTGCATCAGAGACGTCACCGCCGTCAGCCTCCAACACAGCCAAGTACCGAGAATTGGTCGTCAACTCTGACAAAACCACTGAATGTTTACTCAGCGGGTTACTTGATTTTTCAGCCACAGCAGCAAGCGAGCCAAGCACTTCTTCGATGTTGCCAACCCATTGCTCATTCGTTGTGTCACTCACCAGTTGCTCGCCAAGTTTTTCGTGCAACCGGTTAGAAATCGACTGCCAGGCAACCGCCATGGAACCATATCGTTCGCCGCGCTGAGCCAATTCCACTGCGCCTTGCAGGTCTTCGGTTTCCATTACTTTGACTACATACAAACTCGACACCTGAGCCATAGCATTGCCATGAACAGTCGAGGAATCTCGAAGCGAAGAGAGCCGCCCGAGCTCATCATCAATGCGCTGCTCCCAAACTGGATCGAATGCTGGCGATCGTATGAGTTCAACAATACGATCGACCCCGGCCTCGACGCGCCCCGCTTGTACAGCCTGCTGCTGAACCACACGAATCTCATCATCTTTTTGGAAATTGAAAAACCAGAGTGTGATGGCGACGCAGCCCAAGCCAATCGCGAGAAAACGCGTGGGCCAAGGCGACTTTTCAAACAGTGCTGATTCTAAATCAGCAACACTTGATATTCGGTTCTCTTCATCAAGCGCCAAAGCACTACTTAACGCTCGCCATTGACGCGAAGAAAGTTGCTTCGGACGTTCGAGCGCGAGCGCCCGAGGGTCAATTTTGTCGGCAGGAATACGGCCATAAGGATGCTTTCCCGTCAGAATTTGATAAATCACGAGCGCGGCCGCAAAGACATCATCAGAAGCATTGGGCGAATTCCCCTGCAACATTGCCCTACTAGCAAACGCGGGGGTCAGAGCGCCGAGAGCCGCGGCATCAAAAACAAAATCTTCAACATCGTTGCGTGTTTGCATGACACCTTGACTAAAGTTCGCATGCACCGCGCGCGCCAGCCCGAAGTCGAAGATCTTGAGTTGACCGGCGTGAGTAATAAAAAGGTTTCCGGGTTTTAGATCAGCATGAATCACACCCTCTGCATGAGCGTGCTTCAGCGCACTACAGAAATTCTGAATCGCCGGCCAGGCTAGCGTTTCGGGTAGTCCTTGAGGGTAATGTTGAAGCAGCTCTGAAAGCTCATTCCCTCGAAGAAGCTCCATCGTCATAAATGGCACATCACCATCTTTGTCAAAATCAAATATTTTTACGATATTGGAGTGCGAAAGGGATTGCGATTTCGCTGCCTCTCGCTGCAATGCAATAAACGCATCCGGATGCTCGCGGAAGTCTGCATTCAGCACTTTTATCGCGAGATACGGGTTTTGATCTTGCGCCTCGACCTTACGGAGGTCTTTGGCGCGATAAACGCTTCCCATCCCTCCTGTACCAAGCTGCTCTTCCAGAACAAAACGCGCTTTCAGTACATTGGGCGCCAGCGCTGCCCCTATTGTACTTTCACCAGATGACTCTATATCGCGCAACTGCGTGCGATCACCCTCGTCAGCGTTCAACTCCTCCCGCAACGTACGCTCAGTGGGGTACATGAGCCGTCCCACGTAATGCAAGCAAGCTAAGGTTGTCGCGGGCAGGCCGGGTGAGCGCTAAAGCAACCAGCTCGCTAGCAGCGGCCTCGATGTCGTCCTGCGCAAGAATGTTAGCCAATTCAAAGTCATTTACTTCTCGATAGAGACCGTCAGTACAAAGTAATAAAGTATCGGTTGGCTGCACATCAAATACAGCCACATCTAGGTCAAGCGGGTGCTGCCCACCAACGGCTCGCGTTATCACATTGGTGTCTGTTGCCAACACCTCATCTTCGGTCACCGCACCGGAGTCGAGCAAATCAGCGATCGGGTTGTGATCACGTGTCACAACCTGAAGTTGACCATCACGCAAGCGATAGAGGCGACTGTCGCCCGCCCAGAGAACCACACCGGTTGAACCTTCAATCGTCAAACTGACAACAGTTGAACCAATAACCGTGCCTGGCCCCATGAGCTTCGCGCGCTCATGCAATTCGTTGTCTGCGAGCAACAGCCGGTCTTCAATCCAATCAACGCGGTCGGCTAGGGTTTCAGTGGTTTTCTCAATGTTCTGAGGATCGAGGACATCCACGATCGTCTGACTAGCAACATCACCAGCTGAGTGTCCACCCATTCCATCGGCAACAGCCCAAATTGACTCCTTCGAACAGGCCATGATCGCGTCTTCATTACACCGACGATGGTTTCCTCGATGAGTTCGGCTGGCCGCCACCCAGGGCCACTTATGCATGGGTGAATTGGATGGCGCTATTTGCAGCCAAAGGCTCACCAAAAGAGAGGAAGCCTGTGCCCCACAACCGAGATACTGATCGATGAACATGGCTAATCTGCTCATCCTCAAGCTGGACAAACGTTCCATTGGTGCTGTGATCGACAAGCTCGTAGCGATTCCGACGCCAGTGGAGGGTGGCGTGGTGTCTTGAGAGGTAAGTTCCGGGCACAACAAGGTCGTTCTTGCGATGCAGACCTATAGATAACGTCGCGTCGCAATCGGCAGGCAAACGAAACTCTCGCCCCTGCCAGACCAACAGTAGTTCACCACCCAAAGGTCTCAACAGTTGGCGCTCAGGCGCCGTAATCATGGTATCCATCAGCACTCCTTGTCCAACAGAGCATCAACGCAAAACGCTGATGCACGGCCGAGGGCCAAAACCCGACCAATTTTCGGTTCGGCGAAAAGGATAGGTGAGGGTCCGATCGCAGGATGCGACCTGGTTCACAGAGGAGAGCAGGCAGGCGGCTGTGCCAAGCAAAATGAGAGCAAATCGGACACCCAGCTTTCATGACGCTCGATAACCGAGAGCGATGCACACCTGAACCCGCCAGATTAGGACAGCCAGGTAATCCAGAACGTCTATTTGAAGAGTATCTGGGATGCTGGGTGTCACATACCCAAATCCATAAAACTCAAAACGAAGAAATCCCCAACAACCACCCCTAGCAAGGGCTATCGTCCTGCATCCTACGGTCCGCAAACGCGCCAGGCTAAGCGGCATGACCTATCCAAGAGCACACCTAGTTGACGAAAAAAACAGCGGCTATTACCACTGCACATCTCGCTGCGTTCGCCGAGCATGGCTATGTGGTAAAGATCCCGTTAGCGGGAGTTCTTACGATCACAGAAAAGAGTGGCTAGAAAGAAAATTGTTGCGACTGGCAAAATATTTCGCCGTAGATCTGTGCGCGTACGCCGTCATGAGTAATCACTACCATGTTGTCGTCCGTACCGCGCCCAAACGCGCGGCTGACTGGTCAGCCGAAGAGGTAGCAAGGCGCTGGCTTTCAAGACACGGCAATGTGACACGAGGCGATTTGACTCGCGGTATTGCGGCGCTAGCTGCACGACCTCAACGAATAAAAGAACTCAGAAGTCGACTAGCCAGTCTTTCGTGGTTCATGCGCGACACTAACGAACCCATGGCGCGCATGGCCAATGCTGAGGACGACTGTAAGGGGCGGTTCTGGGAAGGGCGATTTAAATCAGTCGCGCTTCTGGATCGCAATGCAATCATCAACTGTATGGTTTACGTCGAACTCAACCCGGCCCGAGCAAACGCTCGGCAGTCTATTCCCTCAAGCCACACATCCGCCTTGCTTAGAACTAATACAAAGAAGAATCCACTTATTCCCTTATCCGACTTAGCGTTAACGACTCAAGATTATCTAAAGTTGATCTACTGGACCCACGATTGTTCAAAAAAGCATCGCCAAAATAAGCAACCACCAGTCAGTGTCCTCGCCGGCTTAGGTCAGTCAGAAGCACAATGGCTCCAGAATCTGCGCGCTCAATCCGAGTGGTATCGAGCCTACGGATTACCCGATGCGCTCAAGCGATACGTACGGAAGATAGAACAGCGCTGGATTCAGATGCCAATGCTCCGAATCACAGAAGTCCTCGCACCTACCCAAAAGTAGGTTAGTGCATAAAGTTAAACATGCGTCGCCGAAAAGACGTTGCCAACTCTGATCCTTTTGGCAACAGGTCGAATATCCTCAGCATCGTGAGGCGTCCGATATCGTCGCGGAACTTTCGGTCTGCGCAGAGTATGTCCAAAGCGGTCTCCAGCGCGTCTTCCAGCTGATTTACGCAGACATATCTGACTGACAAGGCGTACTGGCTTTCCAAATCAGCTGGGTTTCCGGCTACCTTTGCGACCAGCGTTTCAAGAGGCTCCAACGCCTCAGCTTCCTCAGCGAAGAGCAACCGAGCACGGGGGCGCGCAACCCCTGCCGTGTCGTCGTTTATTCCAGACAGCACCGTTTTAGCCTCTCCGAACGCTCCCTGCATTATCAGGATGTCCGCCAATTCCACACGGAACTCTGCGTTCGTCGGTTCCTCATCGATCGCCCGCTTCAAAAGAGCAAGAGCTGTGTCGAAATCACGAGTTTCGATGCATGCCGCTAACTGATCCTGGAGCACATCAGAGCTAGAGAGGGTAAGACGATCGCACAACGCAATGAGTGCCTCGTCTGTCTGGGGACCGTCTAATTGCTCAATCAGCTGTCCGTCACGAATCACCCGCAAGCTGGGTATCGATTGAACGGCTAATGACTGGGCGAGAGATTGAGCAAAAGTCTGGTCCGCTGCCACATCCACCAAGGCCAGAATCACTTTCCCGGCACGGGCAGTAACCTGAGTGTCCAAGACCTGCCGTATCAATAAAGCCTCGGGCATTTGGTCGGCCCAGAACAGCACAATGACAGGGATCTCTTTAGACCTGTCAATGACATCAGATTGAAAGTTCTGCGGATCGGCGGAGAAAACGACGGGGCTAGCGCTCACAAAATTCTCGATAGAGTTAAGAAGCGGTTATTTTAACAAGATTAAGGCCAGCCGCGGGGTTGTCACTCCACGACTGGCCTTAAGAGGTGGCCCCGTCCCTGGGGCTCTGCAAGTAACTTAATACGTTCAAGCTACATGCACATACCCCATGTGGTGTATACGCTCGTCCTAAAAGCAAAAGAGTGCCCGCTAACATCAAAAAATAGCCCGATCAGAAGAATATTCAGCAACTGATGGGTTGGCTTACGAAACGACTGTCCACTCGTCGCACTGAGGGCAGACTGGGACAGCCACATTTGTCGCCCTGTGCCGCCGAGCCGATTTCTATAGCGCTAGATGAAGGCCTGACACCGCCTTTTGTCCGTGCTGTACAGGTGTTCGAACGAATCGGTCGCTCTCCGTAAGACCCCACAGATATGCTGGATGTCCGAAATCTAGTTGTGGCGCAAACGACGGATTTGCCTCGCTCACCAGCCTTCGAGCTGGTTCGCTCAACTTCATCCGCAGGTCAAATTGGGTGAGTGTCCAGAATATGCTTTACGGCCATCCCGAGGAGACCCGCAAGGCCACTATTGCTGCGCTACGAGGGATGGCGCCAAATCATCGAAGGTCTGCCAGCTGACACCGTCGTTTTGGCTGGCAATTTCAAGGGAACGTAACTTAGGTCGGTAGTCGCCCAGAGCGTCCTCGATCAGCGGCAACGCATTGTTTTGCTCGCTAACGTGACCAATAACAACGCGCAGATCAGCATGACCAATGGCTTCTAGCAGCTCGGCGGCCTGACGATTCGAAAGATGGCCGTGTACGCCCCCGACTCGACGCTTCAGGCTGGGCGGGTAGCGTCCTGCCATCAACATATCAACGTCGTGATTGCTTTCCATCATCAACAAATCGCAGTCGCGATAAGCGCTGACAACATGGGGGGTGACGTGACCCAGATCTGACAGCACACCTATCTTTATGCCATCGCAACCAAACACAAATTGTGTCGGCTCCCGGGCATCATGGGGAACGGCGACCGGCATAACGGTCACGTTACCAATCTCAAACGAGCCGTGCGAATCAAAACTGTGGGCAGCTAGACTCCAATCCATCGCCTTCAACGTACCGTGAGACGCATACACGGGAATATTGAATCGGTGCGCCAATGTCTGCACACCACGCATGTGATCCGAGTGCTCATGGGTAACCAGCAGCGCAGTAATGTCACCTGGGGCCAGCTCCAACTTTTCGAGACGTTTTGTGACCTGTTTGGTGCTAAACCCACAGTCAACCAGCAACAGCTCACCGCCAAGCTGTACTAAGGTGGCATTGCCTTTACTGCCACTGCCCAGCGATGCTAGCCGGATCAAATCGCGAATTCGCGAATCAGGTTTAGTACTTCTCTGGCCTGAGCAGGCGCAATCGCGATAGCTTCTGAATCAAGAGCGCTAACCTGATAGCCACCGCGATCTGCGGGCACGACCGATATCTGCAACGGCTGTAAATCGCCAGCCTTACTGCGGCCAAAAAAACCTTTCTTGGCCGGCTCACCAGTCAAAATCTCTTCGGGCAGCTCAATGAAAAACACACCCTCGGAGCGGTCCAAGTCGGTGACCGACACGTCCGCGTTATCAAGCGCCTGACTCACTGTGGCCCACGCCCGGTCAAAATCAAGATTCAAGCGCAACACCGGTTGACCCGATACGTTCGTATCAAACTCTGCTTTTGTTGCGCCCACTAGGCTCTGCCCAACACGCGACACACTCTGCGAACTAACCGCTGAGGCAAGATACCCTCCCAGTTCACGCAACAGGCCTTCTTCGACCTGCAAAACTGACGAGTCCGTCGACAACAACTGAGCGTCCGAAAGTGCTTCAGACCCCGCCAGCAAATCGTTTTGGTGACGAACGTGGATCTCCGTCGTGTTTTCGCGCATGCCTTGCTCAACACTAAAATCAACGCGTTCCCGCCCGCCGCTTGCTTCACCTTCGGTTTTACCTTGGGCAACGGCCAATCGAATCACATCTCGATACTCGCCTTCTTCTACATCGAACCAGCTCGTTGTAATACGCCCTTTGAGTGCCTCTTCAGCAACGGTATCAATCGCGTTCTCGGCGAGGAATTGCTTGAGTTTCGGCCACACCACCGACGGCGTTTCACCCAACACCAACCAACGCCGATCGCCTAACTTCTGAATCTTTACCCCTTGAGTTTCGCCGCTAGCCAGAATGGGCACCGGGCGTGGCGCTTTATCGGCAAAGGTGGAGCCTTTGGGGTTGGCAATCGACGGAATCGCAAACGGTTCCACAACCCGGGCAGCACTCAGATCGGCCGGCACTTCCAGCTCTTCGCGCACCTCGGCCTCTAGATAGTCGTCGGAACGATCTACGATGAACCCTTTATCATCGTTTATCCAACGACCACATCCGGCAACAAGAGTAGTCAGCACGACAACACTCACGATGCGCAACGCCCTACTCAGGGAACCTTTCTTTAACACCTTCACAGCACTCCCAATTTGATCAGTGCCGCACGAACCGTCGGCTGCTTCGATTCGGATAACGGTAGCAGCGGCAATCGGATACCAGCAGATATTTTGCCCATGGCGTGCAACGCCCACTTCACGGGCTGCGGACTAGACTCTACGAACATCGCGTCGTGTACTTCCTGTAGTGGTTCATCCAGCGTCGTCGCTTTGGCCATATCACCAGCAACAATCGCGGCGCAAAACTCAGCCATCTGCGCTGGCACCACATTGGCGCTAACAGAAATAGTACCCACTGCGCCAAGCTCTGCCATACGCAGGGTTTGCGCGTCTTCGCCCGACAAAATAATAAAGCTGTCGTCCACTAGCGCACGAATCTCAGCAACGCGTCCGGGGTCGCCGCAAGCCTCTTTGATACCAATCACAGAATCAATCGTGGCCAGCTCAGCCACAGTGGCCGCCAGCATGTCGCAGGCTGTGCGAGGCGGTACGTTATAAAGCACCAGCGGTACATCAGTGGCGGCGGCGATGGCTTGATAATGCGCAAGCAAGCCCTGCTGGGTCGGCCGATTGTAGTAAGGCGTCACCAACAGACACGCATCGGCCCCTAAACGAGTCGCTTCCTGGGTTTGATGGATGGCCTCAGACGTCGAATTAGCACCCGTGCCCGCAATAACAGGAACCCGGCCAGCAACCCGTTTTATCGTGGCAGCAATAACTTGCAGGTGCTCCTCGACATTTAACGTCGCCGATTCGCCAGTAGTGCCCATGGGCACGATGCCCGCGGTTCCGCTGGCGATATGCCAATCAATCAGGGCATCCAGTTCTTGCCAATGCACGGCGCCGTCCGCCGTCATAGGTGTGACCAGTGCCACGATGCTGCCGCTCAACATGTCGATTATCCTGTTGCTCTGGGTTTCAAAAAACGCCGGGTATGGTAATCGGCGGGGCCACGCCCCACAAACTCAAATTTAGGAGGTCACTCGCTGGCGGGTTTAACCACGCCCAGCTCGTCTGGGCGGGCGATCGCTGTGGTCTCCAAATCCTCAGGCCAAGCGCCATAAACCGCCTTCACCAACGTGGCCAGTGGAATCGCAAAAAACACGCCCCAAATGCCCCATAGGCCGCCAAAAGCGAGTACTGCCACAATGATGGTGATGGGGTGAAGATTAACGGCACCTGAAAACAGCAGCGGCACCAGCACATTGCCATCAAGTCCCTGAATAACCAGATAAGCGCCCATCAGATAACCAAACTCGGCGGTCCACCCCCACTGACTGTAGGCCACTAAGGCGACGGGAATCGTCACCACTGCCGCTCCCACGTAAGGCACCAACACCGAGATGCCGACCAGCAGACCCAGCAGCGCGGCGTAGTTCAACCCCATAAGCTCGAAAGCGACGTAGCTCGCTGAACCTACAATGAATATCTCAATAAACTTACCACGGACGTAGTTCGCAAGCTGACGGTCCATCTCGCCACCGACACGCTCAAGCAGTGGGCGCTCACGCGGTAACAGCGAACCGAACCAGATCATGAGCGAGTCTCGGTCTTTCAGAAAAAAGAAGACTGAGATTGGGACAAGCACCAAGTAAATTAACAAGCCCACCACGGAGGGTACTTGGGACACTAACGTCTCGACCAGCCCGCGACTGAGGTTACCCACCTCACCCACCGCTAGATCGATGTAGGTTTGCACCTGTTCCTGGGTAAGCACCCCGTTCAGGCTTTCCGGAAGATTGATTGAGGCTTCCTGCAACCGCCCAAGCAAAGCAGGCACGGCATCCACAAGGGCTCTCAGCTGCTGCCAGACCAGTGGCAACACCACCAAAATGAAGCCAACCAGCAGCCCGACAAAGATCAAAAAGGTAATTAGCATCGCTGCAAAACGTGGCACCTTCACCTGCTCAAGTCGTCGAACAAGACCCTCAAGTACAAAGGCCAACACCAGCCCGGTGAGCACCGGGGCTAGATAGGTACCAAGGCTGATAACGACGGCAAAACCCGCGCACAGAAAAACGATGAGGAAGATCGCTTCCTCATTGGCGAAGTGGCGGTTAGCCCAACCGCTGATGACGTCCATGAATTTCATGTGTTAGGTGCACCCTCTCATTGGAGCGTAGTGAGGCCCGCGCAGTCTAACCCGCGTTAGGGTAATCAAGGTCCTCAAGAAGCGCGTTTGCGCAACAAATACACAAACGTGTCGCCTCGGGTCTGCGCATCAAGCAGTTCGTGACCACTCTGAGCACTAAACACCTCAAAATCCCTCACGGAGCCGGGGTCTGTAGCCAACACGCGCAACAATTCGCCGCCAGCGAGTCTGTTAAGTGCCTGCTTCGCCTTCAACAGCGGCATTGGACAATTCAGGCCCTGCACATCAAGTTCAGTAGTCACATCGGTGGTGGTTGCGCAATAATCACTCATAGGTCAATTATCGCACAGCTCGAACCAAGCCCGCACCAAAGTGAATAGGAAAGCACCCTGCGAGCCGATTCGAAACTACACGGGCTCAAAAGTTGCCTTTTAGGGTCACAAAAAATGGAACTTTGCGCTCTGCGCGGGTTCCTCTCATTATGACTTTCGATGAAGTAACCACAGGCGCCCAACAACCATGAGCGTTACCCAGGTCAAGCCATCCAGCAACCCTCACGGCGCGCACGTGCCCTCCCCAAGGCAGCAACCGAGAATGCGAGTCTGCGGGGTTAATCGGCGATCGAGGCTCCGTGCTGGTGTGCGGGCCGCAATCCTCGGTGCCTGCCTGATCGCCCCTGGGACAATGGCCGTTCCGCCTAAAGATATTCCATTGCTGGGCGACAGTTCATCCGCTCTGGTCTCGCTAGAAACCGAAGGCCGCATCGGCGAGAGTTTTCTGAAACAGATTCGAGCTGGGCTGCCCCTGTCTCAAGACCCTCTGCTTAAGTACTACACCGATGTTCAGCTACGACGACTAACCCAATACTCAGAACTGCGCGATGGTATTTTAAGTGTCGTGCTCATCAACGACGCGCAGATCAATGCCTTTGCGGCCCCTGGCGGCGTGGTCGGCATCAACCTGGGCCTGTACCTGCACGCTCAAGACGTACATGAGTATTCATCTGTAGTGGCCCACGAGTTGGCCCACCTCAGCCAGCGGCATTTTGCGCGCGGCCTCGAACAACAGCGCAACATGACCATCCCCACACTGGCCTCGCTCGTAGCCGCTATCGCCCTTGGCGCCATTGCTGGCGGTGACGCTGGGCTTGCAGCGATATCCGCAAGCCAGGCCTCAACCATCAACGCGCAACTGCGCTACAGCCGGGCACGCGAACAGGAAGCCGACCGAGTGGGTTTGAACACGCTTATCAACAGCGGCATGGACCCAGCTGGCATGGCTCGCATGTTTGATCGTATGCGGCGCGCGTTTCGATTCAGCCAACGACCGCCAGAGTTTTTACTGACGCACCCACTATCAGAATCTCGCATCAGCGATGCGCGCAATCAAATTTCGCGAACACCACTCGAAGACAGCTACTCTGGTTCGAACGACTATCAGATGATGCGCTCGCGTGTGGTACTGCAACTTTCCAATACACCAGAAGAAGCTCTGCGTCTGTTCAACAAACGCCTGCGCAATGACCCCGACGACATTGGCGCCCAATATGGCAAGGCGATCGCACTGTCGAGCAGCGACAAGCACGACGTCGCCATAGCCGCACTAATTCCGATCCTAAAGCAAAATCCCAACAAACTGCTGGTCCGCGCAACCCAGGCAGAACTGTTGTTAAACGCCAACCAAAACGAGGAAGCGCTCAACGTCCTGGCACAGCAACTTGTGCTAAATCCCAACAACCCTGCGCTGTCCATGTTGTATTCAAAAGGACTCACTAACTCTGGTCGATTTGATGAAGCGGAACTGTTGCTGGAGCGGCTTAGCCGCGTGCACAGCAATGATTCACAGGTGTTTTACGAACTAGCGGAAGTCGCCGGCAAGGCTGGCAACATCATTGGCGTGCATCGCGCTCGTGCCGAATTCTTTGCGATGCACGGCGCCTATGAGCGGGCGGTCAATCACTTAGAGTACGCTCGAGGCCTGATCGACCCCGACAACTTCCAGCTCGCAGCTAAGCTCGACGCTCGCCTGCTCGCCTTCAAGCAAATGCAGCGAGAACGCGACGCCTGATCAGCGCCGCGTTAGGGCCGCGGAAAGTCCAACATACGACGCAGCGGGATCATGGCCTGTTTGCCAATCTCGGGGTCGACAAATACTTCTCGACCGGTGCCGTCGAGCAAACAATCACGCAACGCCTCCAATTCATTCATGGCCATCCACGGGCAATGCGCACAGCTTCGACAGGTTGCGCCGTCGCCAGCCGTCGGCGCTTCAATGAAGCGCTTGCCAGGATTCATCTTGCGCAGGTAGTGAAAAATGCCACGATCGGTGGCAACGATGAACGTATCCTGCGGCAGGTCACCAGCGGCCTTAATGATCTGACTGGTGGAACCCACACAGTCGGCGAGTTCAATAACAGCAGCCGGCGACTCGGGATGAACAAGCACACCCGCGTCGGGGTAAACGGCCTTGAGATCGAATAGAGCCTTAGATTTAAACTCTTCGTGGACGATGCAGGCGCCATTCCAAAGCAGCATATCTGCGCCGGTTTGTTGCGCAATATAGCCGCCAAGGTGTTTATCCGGCGCCCAAAGCACTTTTTCGCCTTTGTCGTGCAGCGACTCAACAATCTGTAAAGCGACACTGCTTGTGACGACCCAGTCAGACAGCGCTTTCACCTTGGCCGATGTGTTTGCATAAACCACCACCGTGCGATCACTGTGCTCTTCGCAAAACGCTTCGAATTCCTCAGGCGGACAACCCAGATCAAGACTGCATTCCGCCTCAAGGGTGGGCATAAAGACCGACTTCTCTGGCGAGAGAATTTTGGCCGTCTCGCCCATAAATCGAACACCCGCCACCACCAACGTCTCAGCCGCATGATCACGACCAAAACGCGCCATTTCCAGCGAGTCTGAGACACAGCCACCCGTCTCGTCAGCAAGGTCTTGTACATCCTTGTCGACGTAGTAATGGGCCACCAACGCCGCTTTGCGCGCCTTCAGCAGGGACTTGATCTCGTCTTTGAGCGCCTGCTTGTGCGACTCGTCGAGCACCGCTGGCTCGTACAGAGGAATCTGCTCCTCCGTCAGGGTGAAATCTGGCAACTGTATATCTGAATTTTCCATACCCCGAGTTTATCACCCGCAGCGATAAAGACGAGAGGACAGGTGGCCCTGCTAAACTAGGACGGCCTAATTGCGGACACCCAGCTTTTTTTGCCCACTTCATCTCCCAGACACCCTAGACTCCGACTTGCCCTGTTGTCGAATGGCGTATCGCCGCACAACGACAACCACTCACGCATCATCTTGGCGCTTGAGGCGGATAACTGGGCAGTGAGTGTATTTGCCCACGAAGATGTGAGCATTCTCCATGGCGTTGTCTGTGGTCAGGAGCAACCGCTAGCGGGCTTCGATCTTGTGTGGATGCTTGGCCTTGGAGAGCGACAAGACTTCATCGATCGATGCCAAATACTTGCCAATCTGCCATCTGGGAAAATGGTGAACAGCGCATTAGCGCTACTCTCATTGCATTCCAAACATATCGCGCTCCCACACTCACCGCTCACGAGCAGCAGCAACAGCTCCGAACAACTGCTCCGCTACGCCGACCAACACTCCGAGATTGAAAGCTGGGTCGTAAAGCCCGCGGCCGGCAGCTACGGCCGCGGTGTCGTGCACGCCACCAACCGCCACGAACTCAAACAGGCACTGCAACGCTCAACCAGCGGACGCAAATACTGCGTCATGCAGGCATTCGTGTCACAAATTACCAGCGGAGAGACCCGCTCATTGGTGGTAGACGGCGAGATAATCGGGAGCTATTTGCGCATTCCAGATCGCGATTTTCTGGCCAACCTGACCCAGGGCGCGCGCGCACGCCCTGCAGAGCTGGACACCCAACAAACGAGCCAAATCAACGACGTTGCCGCTGCGTTGCGGGTGCGAGGCGTGGGTTTTGCGGCCATTGATATGGCCTTCCCGTATTTGATTGAAGTGAATATCGCAAATCCAGGGGGGCTGGCGACTTTGTCGGGGCTAGAGGGGCCCCTGCAACCCGACATCGGACGGCGCTTAGCCGCCGCTCTGCGCCGGGCTACCAAGCGCCAGAAGCTAGTCGGGGGCGTCTGACGCGCGCTGTAAAGAGTGCAGCTTATCGAGAGCATCCTGCCGCTCATCGATTCGACTCACGTGGTGCATGATCAGCTCACGCCGGTTGGGCGCCCCACCCGCGCGCGCAAGCTCGAGGGAGACCTTGAGCCGCTCTATCTCAGCTTCCATCAACCCAATCATTTGCTGAATACCGGCACCGACCTGCTCTCGATCACCGCTGATTTCCGAATCATCCGTCATAGATCGCAGTCTACCGGACATTTCGACCAGTTGCGGAC
>JALZVT010000051.1 GCA_023300545.1 Pseudomonadales bacterium | reverse complement strand
TTCACTACTGCGTCAAACTTTGTGATTGACGGCGGATTTACCAAGCGGATTCAGTTCTGATACTGGTGCGTTAGGTACCTACGGGGCGGTTGCTGCCCCCTAGGCATCCAAAGGCTATTGTGGGGTCGGAATTTATTCCGACCCCTGCTTTTTGAGGGGAACACATGACCACAGAACACCAAACCGTAAAAGTCTATATGGTCGTCGCGGGCGACTATCACAACATGGATCATGCCCGGCTTGAGTTGCTCAAGCTGTGTGCTGAACACGAAACCATGCGTGTGCAGATTGCCGGAAACTACAACGACCTCGACGCGATCAAAGCCTGCGATGTGCTCATCAGCTATACCTGCAACGTGGTACCCGAGCTCCACGAGCAAGAAGCATTGCGCGATTTTGTTCGTAGCGGCAAGAAGTGGTTTGCACTGCACGGCACTAACTCGATTCTCGAGTTTATCGAGGGCGGCGTTGATGCCCCTGAGACGGCGCCAGTTATCATGGAAACCCTTGGTACACAGTTCCTAGCCCATCCTCCCATTCAGCCGTTTACAGTCACAGCCTCTGACCCAGACCACGAACTGGTAAAAGATATCGGTGATTTTGAAACCGATGACGAACTGTATCTGTGCCGTATACACGGTGATTTGCATTATCTGCTCGAGACCCGCTTTGTCGGTGAAGCTACAGGATTTATTCACGCTGATTGGCCTGAAGACGTTCCTCACCCGGTGTATTACATCAACAAAGTAGGGGCCGGCGAAGTGCTGTACCTGAATCTTGGGCACTGCCGCGGCCATTACGACATGCAACCCATGGTCGACTATTACCCTGAGGTTGAAATGGGTTCTTGGGATAAGCCTGAATACTATGAACTGCTGCGTCGCGGATTACGCTACTGTGCAGGTATGCCCGTAAACGGTGGGGCGGCATAATGACCCAGCCGTTTCGATTTGCGGTTCAGAGCTTTAATGCAGATAGCGCTTCCGAGTGGCGTGATAGGGCGCGAAAAGTAGAAGATCTTGGCTACAGCACCTTGCATGTTGCTGACCACATTCTTGGGCCTGGCCCCGCGCTCGAACGGTCTTTTCATCCGGTGCAAAATCTTGCGGCAGTGCCGGCAATGTGTTTTGCGGCTGCGGCGACGACAGAACTTAAGATTGGCGCTCGGGTATTCTGTGTCGATTACCGATTGCCCGTGATATTGATTAAAGAGGCGCTCACCATCGATCTGTTGTCTGAAGGGCGGCTCGAGTTTGGTGTGGGTGCTGGTTGGCTTGCTGATGAATACAAAGCGATAGGCCTGCAACAAGATTCCCCTGGTCGCCGGATCAAACGTCTCGAGAATGCCGTTGCTGCCTTTCGCCAGTTTGCTGGCAGCGGTGTGGTGGATGTGGCCAACGACGATGTGTCCTGGAGTGAATTTGAGGGTGTCCCTAAGGCCGCTTCAGTGCCAGGTCGCAAGGCCGGTGATTTACCGCCACTCATGATTGGTGGTGGTGCTCCGAAAATTCTTGGTCTTGCCGGCCGGGAAGCGGACATCGTCAGCCTGAACTTTAACAATCGCTCGGGCATGATTGGCCCCGATGGCGTTAGCCTCTCTACCGCTGAAGAAACAGCACGTAAGATTGGCTGGGTAAAGGACGGTGCTGGAGAGCGTTTCAAAGATATTGAGATCGAGATTGGCGCCTACTTTACTGTGGTTACTCCAGACGCGGCCCCTGTGCTCGCGCAGTTTGCCCAGGGCTTTGGCTTGAGTTCTGAGCAGATGGCCGAACACCCGCACGCCCTGATTGGCAGTGTGGATGAGATTGTCGACACACTGGAAGCGCGCCGAGAAGCCTTTGGTATTAGCTATGTCACTGTCGGAGACACCTCGATGGAAGCGTTTGCACCGGTTGTCGAACGACTTTCAGGCAAGTAACACACTAGCGGGGCGTTAACCTTCGAAGCGGGTTATTCTATTGCCGAATGACTTACCCGCGAGACAGGGATGCTCTCTGTCACGCACACCCCTTAGGACAAATCGATGCCTGATTCCTCTGCTGATTCCTCTGCTGATTCTTCCGCTGATACGGGCCAGCCCCCCGCACATCTGCGTGGTTTAGCACTTTTGCAAGATGCGCGCTTCAACAAATCCACCGCCTACAGTGATGAAGAGCGCGACGCTCTCGGCCTTCGGGGGCTTATTCCACCCGCAGTATTCACCCAGGCTGAGCAGATCAACCGAGTGCTCGACAGTCTGCGCCGTAAGACGTCGGATATAGAGAAATATATTTTTTTGCAATCGCTCGCTAATCGCAATGAACGGCTGTTTTATCGGGTAGCGATTGAAAATATCGACGAGATTATGCCGTTGATTTATACGCCAACGGTGGGTCAGGCGTGCCAAGAATTTGCGCAAAATTTTCGGCAACCCAAAGGTTTGTATGTCACCCGCAAAGACCGTGGCAGTGTGGCAACCGTGTTAGGCAACTGGCCCGCGGCTAAGGTGAAGGTGGTTGTGGTTACCGACGGTGAGCGCATTCTCGGGTTGGGTGACCTGGGCGCCAATGGCATGGGCATTCCAATTGGCAAGCTGTCGCTTTATTGCGCGCTCGCTGGTATTCGCCCTGAAGAAACTCTGCCGATCATGCTGGATGTGGGCACCGAAAATGCAGAGCTGCGTGAAGCCCCGCTGTATATGGGCTTGCGTGAAAGTCGCCTGCGCGGTGATGACTACACCGCTTTAGTAGATGAATTGGTGGGCGCTATCGAATCGCGTTATCCAGGGTGCCTGATTCAATTTGAAGATTTTGCGACACCCAATGCCATAGCTTTGCTGGAACGATTCCGTGACCAATGTCTGTGTTTCAACGATGACATTCAAGGCACGGCGGCAGTCGCTCTGTCGGGTGTCTACGCCTCGACTCGCTTGTCGGGAGTGCCCTTTAAGGATCTGCGAATCATGTTCCTTGGAGCAGGCTCAGCAGCCACTGGCATTGGCGATCTGCTGGTTGATGCACTGGTTGATGCAGGCGTTCAAGAGCCCGAGGCGCGCAAGCGTTTGCTGTTTATAGATTCGGGCGGCCTGGTTGTTGCCGAGCGACACAACGAGCTTGCGGCCCACAAGCAGCCGTTTGCTCACGATCTTGCCCCACAAGACTTTGCCGGCGCTATCACCACTCATCAGCCCCATGTGTTGATCGGCGCGACAGGGTCGCCGGCGGCGTTTACGCAGGAAATTATTGGCCTAATGGCCGCCAACCACGAGCGGCCCACAGTCTTTGCGTTATCGAACCCAACGGCGCGAGCGGAGTGTACGGCCGAGCAGGCGTACGAGTGGAGTGACGGTCGAGCGATTTTTGCCAGTGGTAGTCCATTTTCTCCCGTCACCCGTGAGGGCAAAACCTATCACCCGGGTCAGGGTAACAACGCCTATATTTTTCCAGGGCTTGGCCTTGGCGCGGTGGCGGTAGGTATTCGAACTTTGCCTGCGGAGTTGTTTTTAACCGCTGCGAAGTCATTGGCCAATCAGGTCAGTGAAAGTCAACTGGAGCTGGGTACGCTGTATCCTAAGTTGGATGATATTCGGGAAGTGTCACTGAAGATTGCGGTGGCTGTGGCGGAGGATGCCTACGAGCGGGGTTTGGCGAGTGTGTCGCGGCCCGCTGATTTGAGCGGGTTTATTGCGGCGCAAATGTTTGAGCCTGGGTACTAGTTTACGGAGTGATTCAAGGCAGGGGTCAGAATGAATTCTGACCCCGAATCCAGTTATCCTTAGAGTCGAGGATCAACCAGTACTTTCACTTCTAGCGGATTTCTCGCCAATGCGGCAAAGGCATCGCCAATGCCGTCGAGGCTAACCGTTGAGGTGTGCAGGGGCTCGGTTTTAATTCGGCCATCAGCGATCAGAGATTGGGCCATGAAAAACTCCTCGCGCAAGCTGGCTATGGAGGACTGCAGACGAATTTCTTTGACCAGCCATTGGGCGGCCTCAATCTCGGCCTTGCCACTGGCTACCCCAACCAATGAGACAGTGCCACCACGACGGGCATAGGTCACCGCCTGGTTGATTGTCGCCGGAATACCCGCACATTCGAACACCACATCAGCGCCTCCAGAACCAACGTGGGCAAACAGTTGCTCGCTTGCATCAGCGGTCATGGGGTCAATGACCAGATCTGCGCCGGTGGCCGCGGCGAGTTTACGCCGCGATTCTTGGGGCTCGAGCAAGACACAGGTGCCGGCGCCGGCGGCTTTAGCGCATTGCAACACAAGCAAGCCAATAGGACCGCCGCCAATGACGACAACCCTGTCACCCAGTCGGATGCCGGTGCGTCTGATCGCGTGTACGGCAATGGTTACGGGTTCGAGAATGCCCGCCTGCTCGTCCGTAAGGCTCGGTGCGACCTGATAGATACGCCCGCCATCGAAGGCGATGCGTGGGGCAAAACCGCCATGAGGCGCGGCCATGGGCCCCATGCCGCATATTGCTGCGAATGCCGTCTCGCAGTGCTCGGCATCGCCGCGCTGACAGGTTGAACATTGACCGCAGGCGGTGCGCCCACCGGCGGCAACCCGATCGCCTTCTTTACAGGTGGTCACCGAGCTGTGCACTTCGCTAGCATGCCCAACCCACTCGTGACCGCATATCGCTGGGTTGTAAGGGGATCCAGACAGCCAGGCGTGCAAGTCGGTGCCGCAGATGCCGCAGTAGGCGATGTCGACGACAACCTTGCCGGGCTCGACAACGGGCTCTGGGAAATCCTTCAGTTCGATCTGTTCTTTGCCAGTTACCAGGCCTACTTGCATTGCTCGCTCTCTCTATCGAAATGAATTTGCAGATACGATTGAGTATACCCAGCGCCGCTAGCGGTGAAACCAGAAAACCGGATGGCTTGACGGTTATTTACTGGGTCGGTTTACTGAGGGTTCTGAATAAGGTGTGGTGGGGCTTCCCTGTAATGAATCTGTTTGAACATGTTGCCGATACGTCAGCAATAGCTATTCGTGATGATCGTACTGAGCTGACTTGGGAGGTGCTCGACGACCAGCTGAGTCGCTTCGCCAATCGTCTGCAACAGGAAGATCTGGGGGCTGACCGACGGATAGCGGTGTTTGCCGAAAATGCGGTTGAAACCGGTATGGCCAACCTGGGTGGCTTGTTGGGTGGGGCTTCTGTGGTTCCAGTGAACTTCCATCTCACTGCGGAGGAAGCGGCGTATATTCTCGAAGATTCAGGCACAACCGTACTGTTTGTTGGCCCTGAGACCGCGGAGCGGGGGCTAGAAGCCGCTCGCATTGCGGGTGTGGGCACGGTGGTTGGATGGCGAGCGCCTGGCGCCATCGACTGGGACCAATGGATCGCTGAAGGCTCAGCAGACTGTCCAGACCTCGACCGACAACCGCGGCCTAACTTGCTGTACACCTCTGGCACCACCGGTCGTCCGAAGGGCACCGAATTGCCGCCAACCATGTTTGCGGGTGGTGACACGATTCGACAACACATGGCCGCACTGCGTGAATCACCGCTCGCGCCGCTTGGAGCGCACTTGATTGTGGGTCCCATGTATCACACCGGACCACTGTCAGGCGCGCGCTTGTTGGTCGCTGGAACCGCAAGCGTGGTGTTGAGTAAGTTCAACGCCGAGGCGACGCTCGCGGCGATTCACAAATACAAAACGGCAAGCACCGTAATGGTGCCTACGCACTTTGTGCGCCTGCTTGCGCTGCCTGATGACGTAAAAGCAAAATACGATTGCTCGTCCATGATTCGCGTGTCCCACACGGGCGCGAAGTGCCCGGTGGAAGTGAAAAAAGCCATGATCGATTGGTGGGGCCCGGTTTTTGTTGATGCCTACGGTGCCAGTGAAGTCGGCACGACTTGCATGATCACTTCAGAAGACTGGCTTGAAAACCCAGGTTCTGTGGGACGAGCTGTCGAACCTTTCACCGCCTTGGTGCTTGATGACGATGACAACGAGGTCGCGCGCGGCACCGAAGGACGGCTGTACTTTAAAGACGCCACCGGGCGAGGCGTGGTGTATCACAACGACGCTGCGAAATCGGCGGCCGCGCACATCGCACCAGGCGTGTTTACGTTGGGCGAGATCGGCTACATGAACGACGAGGGTTTTGTGTTTATCACCGACCGCTTCAGCGACATGGTCGTTTCAGGCGGCGTTAATCTGTATCCCGCGGAAGCAGAGCAGGTGCTCATTGATCACGACGATGTACTCGATGTGGCCTGCATTGGCGTGCCCCATGCCGAGATGGGCGAAGAGCTGAAGGCGCTTGTCATACTCGCTACTGACAACCCGCTGAGTGAGGCGGAGCTGATAAGTTGGTGTCGCGAGCGGCTCTCGACCTACAAATGCCCACGCAGCCTCGAATTTGTGAGCGATCTCGGGCGCAACACGATGGGTAAAATCAACAAACGCAAGCTGCGGGCGCCGTATTGGGCCGATAAATAGTCAGGTGTTGGTCCGCGCCCGCAGAAAACAGTCAAGCTTGCCGGTTTTATGCGGTACTATTTTCACGCCCTTGCTGATGCTCGGGCTGCACTAGCTTAAAGGGAGTCCCCAATGGCCATCATGAAACACCCGAGTTCCGGTGCCGTTTACACGCTGCGTGACGACGGCAACGTTGATGTCGAGAATAATGGCGTTAAAGGCCGTTTTTCCAGTGGGGGGCGCTATATCTCTGGTGACATCAAACAGGCCGACCCGCATTTCATCCTTTGGTTGGCTGGCCCGCAATTGCCGGTTGCGGCTCAAGTCCGAGTAAACAGATAGTTCACGTTATTGATTGCGACCCAGATGCGTCGCACACAGGAGACTGGCCATGGCCACACCCGCAGATAAAATTGAACCGCGTTCCGCAGGAATCAGTTATCAGGAGCTGATTGCGACCGATGCCGTGCCGCCGCCAGAAACAC
The DNA here is from genome assembly GCA_023300545.1 of Pseudomonadales bacterium. Taxonomy (GTDB): domain Bacteria; phylum Pseudomonadota; class Gammaproteobacteria; order Pseudomonadales; family Azotimanducaceae; genus JALZVT01. The sequence continues at coordinate 66,533 of JALZVT010000051.1, read as the reverse complement.
TGACGCTGGAAGGCCGACTCGATAGCGACGTCACAACGGTGCCAGTATCGCGCTACATCACTAAAGAATTTCATGATCTCGAGATGAAGCGCCTGTGGCCGCGCGTCTGGCAAATGGCCTGTCGCGAAGAAGAAATTCCCAAGGTGGGTGATCACTACGTTTACGAGATTGGCAGTTTTTCAATCTTGGTAGTGCGGACCGCAAATGGCATTAAGGCACACCACAACGTGTGTCGACACCGTGGTCGTAAACTCTGTGAGCACCCAGGCCCAGGCCATGCTCCCAGCTTCATTTGCCCGTTTCATGGCTTTAGCTGGAACGTGGATGGCAGTCTGCGCAATGTCACTTCCGAATGGGACTTTCCGCACATAGACAAAGACAACTTTGATTTGACACCGGTAAAGGTCGGCAGTTGGGGAGGCTGGGTGTTCATCAACATGGATATGGATGCACAACCATTTGAAGAGTTTTACGGCGACCTGGCCAAGCACTTTGATGTTTGGCGTCCAGAAGAACGATACATCGAAGCCCACGTGGCAAAGATCATGCCTTGCAACTGGAAACTTGCCCAGGAAGCGTTCATGGAGGCTTTCCATGTGATCACCACGCACCCGCAGATTCTAGCCGGCATTGGTGATGAAAATACCCAGTACGATGCTTGGGGGAATTTTTCACGGGCGATAACGCCAAACGGCACGCCTAGCCCACATTTGCGCTGGAACCCCGACGAACAAGAGATGTTTGAAGCCGTCATCATGCACAAGCTGGATGATCCCGCGGCGCCACAGGTTCCCGAAGGCATGCGTGCTCGCAGCATGATGGCAGCGGGGGCCCGGGAAGGCTTGCGCGACGTCGTGCCACAAGGGGTGCCAATTTCGGACGCGGATGTGTCTGACAGCATTTATTACACGCTGTTTCCTAACTTTCACCCCTGGGGTGGTTATAACCGTATTGTCTATCGCTTCCGCCCCTGGAAGAACCATCACGATAAATCTTTGATGGAATGCTACTACCTCACGCCTTTCAAAGACGGTGAGCGACCCGCGCCAGCGGCAATGCATTTGTTGAGCGAAGAAGACGACTGGACTCAGGCGCCTGAGCTTGGCTTGCTCGCCAAAGTGTTTCAGCAAGACAGCTTCAATTTGCCACACGTGCAATCGGGACTTGAAGCAGCGCCTTACGAGGCAGTCACATTGGCGCGCTACCAGGAGACCAAGCTAAGGCACTTTCATCATTTGTTGAATGAGTGGGTTGACGAGTAGCGTTGAGCTGGGGGTCAGAATGAATTCTGCCCCCCGATTTTGCTAGTTTGTTTTCACCATTAGCTTGCCCGTGTTTACGCCTTCGAATAATGCGATAAGTGCTTTCGGAAGTTGATTGAATCCGTTTAGAACGGTGGCACCTTGCTGCAGTTCTCCTGCGTTGATCCAGCCCTGCATCACTTCTGCGGCGGCCGGAAACTGGTCTGCGTAATCGAGAACGATAAAGCCTTCCATACGCGCCCGGCGAAACACCAGATTGAAATAGTTTTTTGGCCCGGCCAAATCACCCGTTGCGTTATAGCGCGAGATGCCGCCACAGATAACAACGCGCGCGTTTGTTGCTATGCGTTCGAGTGCGGTATCCAGCAACTCACCACCCACGTTGTCGAAGTAAATATTGATGCCATCGGGGCACAGCTTGTCCAGAGCATCTGCCACGTTCTGGGTTTTGTAATTGATCGCAAAATTGAAGCCGAGTTCTGTCGTGAGCCATTCGCATTTAGCGTCGCTGCCGGCAATGCCTATCACGGTGCAGCCTTTGATGCGGGCAATTTGCCCAGCGATGCTGCCGGTCGCGCCAGCAGCGCCACTGATAACAACAACATCACCTGGTTTGGGTTCGCCGATATCCAGCAATCCAAAATAGGCGGTCATGCCGGTGCCGCCAAGTACGCCCAGAGCCTGTTCAGCTGATGTGTTTGGAGGGTAGCGGCGTAACGGCGTGCTACCGTTAAACACCGCGTAGTCCTGCATGCCAAAGGTGCCGCCGACCATGTCGCCAACAGCAAAGTCTGGGTGGTTGCTTTCAACAACCTTGCCAACACCACCCGCGCGCATAACATCGCCAATTTCCAGTGGCGCCACATAGTCTGCGCGGTTTTCCATCTGACCCCGCATCGATGGGTCGAGCGAAATGTGGCTGGTTTGAACGACAAACTCGCCGTCACCAGCAACTGGTTTTGGCGCTTCGGCATAATCGAAGTCGCTTTCTTTCACCATGCCCTGTGGTCGCGCAGCCAGCAAAAACTGCCGGTTCATATTACTCATAGGTCTCTCCCCGAGTTGTCTTGAGTAGTGGGTTGCGTGGTGGCCGTAGCATTGCTGTTTGCTGCAAGTGTAAGCCAGATCACGGATTCGCTCGGTCCGCCACTACGGGATCGCACAACATCGCCAACCCGCCAGTTAACCTGATTTTTAGCGTCTTCTAGAACGTCGTGCAAAATTCGGTTGGTCACTTGCAGCGCGGTTGGCAACGCGGCGACCAGAGCCCTTTGATAAACATAGAGCACGCCATTGTCGATGTGTGCTCCAAAGGGCTGCAATTCGATGTCCACATCGCCTGTGGTCAGTTGGAAACGTTGCGCGATGTAGCGCATTAACCGGGCACTGGCTGGCAGATCCAGCACACCGTCGTTGACCCCTAATCGTGCGAGCAGCGTCAGCGCATCGTCGAGGTGTAGCTTGTGAGTAATCTCGAGCGCGTGTTCATCGGGTTGCCAGACGATCTCACTGGTGGTGAGGTTGAGCCGGTGTGCGAACACAGCTTGGCTCATAAATCCGGCCACCAGTACCAGCCCAAGCATTCGGCGTGCAGGGCGCACCTTAACGGCTCTGTTTCTTCAACGGCACCGGGGTGCTATCCGTGTCATCTTCCAACTCGGCCATCATGCCTTTCATCAGGTTGCGAGTCTCATCAGGCCATTTGTAGAGCTGAAGCCGTGATTTTGTGATCCGCCGTGGAAAGGCGTTATCTGACAGGTCGACATCTGCCGTTTGATGGTCTGGATCAAACACAATCTGGGTAAGCGCTTTGTCACGGATCAAGAGTTTAGTGACGTTATCGTTGTTGCGACGCCAGATTTCTGCGGGCACCTCGAGTCGCTCGCTACTGCCATCAGCATAAGTCAGGCTAAGCGGTAGCGGAGTCAGCAAGCCGCCCTCGTTGTGAAAATCAATGAAGTACACGAAGTCTTTGTCAACTAAAGCACGTTCGAGCGCTTGGCGCTCTTTGGGCTCAAGATCTTTCAGGTAGTCGCGGTAACTGTTTTTCTCTTCATTACTTGGCGTGTATTTATCGTTGCTATTGTAAAAGTCCTTTAGGCCCTCAACGCGCTCGACTCTTGGCACGAGACCTTCTGCTGAGTTGCGACGCTGCTCAATAGGCTCAGGGTAATTCGCATCATCCAGCGCTTTTTGCGCGGCTAGATCAATCGAGGGGTCGCCACTGGCGATGCGGTACTCACGCACATCAGCCAGATTCACATCAACGTGGTCGGTGCTGTAAAACCAGCCGCGCCAGAACCAATCGAGGTCAATTCCTGACGCATCTTCCATGGTGCGAAAGAAGTCAGCAGGCGTCGGCCGTTTGAAGCGCCAGCGGCGCGAATATTCGCGAAAAGCGAAGTCAAACAGTTCTCGACCGAGGACCGTTTCGCGCAGAACAACAAGAGCCGCAGCGGGCTTGGTGTAGGCATTGGGGCCAAATTGCAAAACGGAGTCTGACTGGGTCATTACGGGGACTTGATTTTCGCTGGTCATGTAACTACTGATCTGACCCAGAATCGACAGTCGGTCTTCTGCAGCAAAGAAATTTTCTTCCCATTCGAGGGATGCAATGTACTCCAGAAAGCTGTTGATACCTTCGTCCATCCACGTCCACTGCCGTTCGTCTGAGTTGACCGTCATGGGAAAGTAGATGTGGCCAACCTCGTGAATAATGACGCCGATAAGCCGTGCTTTTGTGTCCCTTGAATAGCTGTAATTTTGTTGTTGGAGAGCCGTTTTTGCTTTGGCGGGCTTGGCCGTCGCCGCGTCGTCCACCTCTTCATCGATCGGCTTGGGCCGGTAGCCGTTAAAAGTAATCATTGGGTATTCCATACCGCCGCGCTTCCAGGTGTTGACACTCTGGGCCGTTGGATAAGGGTAGGGGAACGAGAAGCGGGAATAGACATCCAGGGTGTGCACAACGGCCTGCGTGGAGTATTGACTCCAAAGCGGCTCGGCTTCATTGGGGTAAAACGACATTGCGAGTACAGAATCGTAGTCACCGTTTTTCTGTGTGTGCCGCATTGCATCCCAAATGAATTTTCTGGAGCTTGCCCAGGCAAAATCTCTGACGTTGTTTGCTTTGAAGCGCCAGGTGCGTTCTTTGGAGGTTTTGCTGGCTTCGTTAGCTTTTGCTTCTTGCGGCGTAACCACAAACATTTGCTTATCGGCTTTGCGAGCTTGATTGAGTCGACCTAGCTGCGTCGCGCTAAGTACATCACGCTCGTTGGTGAGCTCTCCTGTAGCAGAGACAATGTGGTCAGCTGGTACAGTAAGGGCAACATCGTAGTTGCCGAACTCGAGGGTAAACTCCCCCCGGCCAAGAAACTGGTGGTGCTGCCAGGCAACATAGTCGGTATAGGCAGCCATACGCGGAAACCACTGGGCCAGAAAGAAGATGTAGGTGTCCGTGTCTTCGAAATGTTCGAACCCACCTCGAGAGCCGATAGCGTCTTCATCAGCAATCGCAAATTCCCAGTCGATCTGCAGCACCTGCTTTGCGCCCGTCGCTAAAGGTTGTGGCAGGTCTACGCGCAGCATGGTGCCCACGATGGTGTTTGCCAGTTTGGTATTGCCACCGTCAGTGAGTCGCGTTATGTCAAAGCCGTAGTTGATGTCCTGTTTAGATTGATGGCGGCGTAAATCACCAAATCTAAGCTGGTCGCTGCTGCCATCGTCTGCCTTGCTGCCGGTTCGGGAGCGTTCTTCGAGTGAATCCCGACGAAAGCGATTCTGATCAAGCTGGAGCCATAGGTAGGGCAGAGTGTCTGGCGAGCGATTGGTGTAGGTGATGGTTTGGCTGGCGCTAACTCTGCGTTTGGTCTCGTCGAGTTTTGCGCTAATTTGATAGTCAGCCTGCTGTTGCCAATATTTGTGCCCAGGCGCCCCGGCCGCGTTGCGATACACGTTAGGCGTGGGCAGGGTCTGCTCAAGCTGGGCGAATCGAGAAATGTCGGCAGGTGTTGCGCTGTGTGAGTGAGCACTCACGAATAGGGCAAGTAGAGCCGTAAACACATATGTCAGCATATGGGTGGCGTAACGGCATCTTGTGACGGGTTTAGTCTGGGGGTATTCCAGGGTGGAAAGGAGGCAAGTTTGAGCGCGCATAGTCATTTTTCTTAGGCTGTTCTATGTGACGGCTCAGGATACAGCAGTGGCATAGACTGCGCGGGCAAATTTCTTTTTTGCGTCCAATGAAGCAAGTTGCAACAATTGCACGTTGTCCCGTACCGGGACCCTTCGAGGTTTGACAAGTTTGACTGAGCATTCGAATTTTCTTCAAGATACCGCACTTGTGTCCGTAGGGGCGGGCTTGTGGCAGGGCCATATCGTTCCAAACTGGAACATTGGAGACAACCCGAACGGGGGTTATTTAGCTGCTGTGGTGCTAGGTGCTATTGCAGAGTTGTCGCCGGAGCATCCAGATCCGTTGAGTGTGACGACGCATTTCCTCCGGCCCGGCGTTGCTGATGCTGCCTGCGAGGTTCAGGTCGAGCTTGTGCGCCGCGGGCGCACTCTGACCACTGCACGGGCACGGCTCGTGCAAGAAGGCAAAACGCGTCTCGAAGTGCTTTCAGCTTTTGGCGACTTAGCACAGCCTTCTAGTGGCGTTGGGGCGCAGACGGGTGTGACCTTGCGCGCACCAGAATTACCACCGCCGATGTCGTGTCCCGAACGCTCCGGCGAGGCGCAAGGCGTTGACCTACCGATTCTCGATCGAGTAGATATTCGCGTGAACCCAGCAGACGCTGTGGTAAGTGCGGGCGGCCGCGCTGAAATTTCTGGTTGGATTCGTTTGCGTGATCCAGCGCAGGAGAGTACCCCGGCGAGCTCGATCGCTGCGGTGACCTTCACTGACGCGTTTCCACCAGCCTTATTCGGGTTGCTTGGTGTGATCGGTTGGGTGCCGACCATCGAGTTAACCGTTCACGTCAGGCGTCGGCCAGCAACGCCCTGGTTGCGTGGGCGTTTTGTCACCGACGATCTGCACGGCTCGCGCATGATTGAAAGTGGTGCGCTGTGGGATGAAAACGGCGATCTGGTCGCGCAGTCACGCCAGCTGGGGTTGCTGCTGAGCTAGTCCTTCGGTGTTCTTGCGCCACGAATGTTGAAGGGAACCGCGCAGTGGTAGAGCGCGGGAACCTTCAACCCCGCATCGCGATCTTCACGAAAGGACACAAAGCCAGCTTCATCAATGTGCGCCTGCAGGTGAATGTTGTTTCGACGTTCGTCTGCCACCGAGACCTGGCAGCACTACCCTTCGCGTGCTTCATGGCCGTAGTCGTGGCACAGATACAGGCGGGTGTGGGCGGGTAACGCGAGAATGCGTTTAATAGATTGATACAGCGAACGGGCATTGCCGCCGGGAAAGTCGGTTCGACCGGTGCCAAAGCTGCTTATTTCAGCTGTTTATTCCATTTAGCACTTGGGTTATTCCAATTTGAATAGCAACACTCGCCTTTAATTGTCTTTTTGTCTGATCGTTCGGCTATTTCAGCGTGTAGCGGATCGGCAGCGACTTCAGCCCGCCGACAAAGGTTGATTGAACGTACTGAGGCTCGCCGGCTAATTCTATGGTGTCGACTCGCCGAAGCAGTTCTCGATACAGCGAGCTCATCTCCATGCGGGCAAGATGCTGCCCTAGGCAGACGTGAGCGCCAAAACCGAACGCCAGTTGCTTGGCATCAGTGCGGTCTACCTTGAACTGAAACGCGTCCGTGAAGATGTCTTCATCGCGATTTGCAGAGGGGTACCACAGGATGGCCGATTCGCCCGCTTTAATGGTCTTTCCGCCTAGCTCGTAGTCTTGGGTAGCCGTGCGCATAAAGTGGCGTACCGGAGTGACCCAGCGAATCATCTCATCGATGGCGGTTGGCATGACGCCCTCGGGATCGGCTCGCAGTTTCTGCATTTCTGCTGGGTTTTCCAACAGTGCGAGCAGGCCGCCGGCTGTTGATGCACTGGTGGTGTCGTGACCAGCCGTCGCAATAATGATGTAGTAGCCGTTGGCATCAAGCGGCGGCAGGGGCTCGCCATTAACCTCTGCATTGGCGATGAGGCTAGCAACGTCTTCGGTTGGATTGGCCCGGCGTGCGGAGGTGAGCTTGTCGAAGTAGGCTTCGAAGTCGTGAACCACCTGAAAGAAGTCTTCGGGTGCGAATGAGCGTTGGTTATCTGGGTCGGTGCTGCCAAACAATTCCTGAGTGAGTTTTAACATGAGCCCCTCATCTTCCTCAGGCACACCAAGAATCGACATAATCACACGCAGTGGAAACCACATCGCGATGTCTTTGACAAAGTCGCATTCGCCACCCATGTCGGCGAGCCGATCGATGTACTTCACCGCCAGCTCATCCACTTTGCCTTGCAGCTTGCGCAGGTTGGCCCCCATGAACCAGCCCTGGGTGAGCATTCGGTACTGCATGTGATCCGGCTCATCCATCTGTACCAGCGAACGCACAAGATGTTTGCGGCCGGTCAAAGACTGGACCATTTCTTGAATGCCCTTTGGCCCCAGCGTGGGGCGCGGGTCATTGATGAAGATCGACTTGTTGCGTTCAATCTCCTTGATGTGTTCGTACTTGGTGACACACCAGAACGGATCAAAGCCTTCGGGTTTGACAAAGCGCAGAGGGTCGTTAGCGCGCAACCAGCGCAATTGATCGTGAATGGCGTGTTCGTCTGCCCACAGCACAGGGTCGATAATTGCGTTATCTAATTCGGGAGAGGTGGTGTTTAACGGCAGGCGTGCAGTCATTCTCTGAGTCTCATGCAGATAAATACAAACAGAAAGCATTGTAGCGCTTTTCACACCTGCGTTAACGTGGGCGCCTGGAAGTTTACAACGGCCTATTCTTGCGTAATGCCTGATCTCGAAAACACGCCTAATTCTGTGCTGCCTCTACTCGTTGTTGGCCCGAGTGCTATTCACGGTCAAGGCTTGTTCGCGGGTGAGGCGATCACCATGGGTCGAGTGGTCGGTTGGTGTGAAGTTGTTCCGGCGCAAAACCCAGGGCCGCATACGCTTTGGTGTGACACAGGACCCGTTGACGTGGTTTGTAACCTGCGCTTTACCAATCATTCCTCGACCCCTAATGTCGTTTACTACGACACGCTTCGGGTAGTGGCTTTGCGTGATATTCGCAGTGGCGAAGAACTCACCTACAACTACGGGCCTAACTATTACCCTAACAAACAACCGGAGCAAACCTAGCGGTGCTCGCGCTCGGTGTGCAAGATTTGCTGGTCTTTTTGCTGGCGTCCGGGTTGATCGTACCTGCCGCGCGCCGGCTGCGCGTCAACCCAGTACTCGGGTTTTTGGCGGTAGGCACGGTCGTTGGACCCTATGGATTGACTCGATTGGTGCCAGAAGGCTCCTGGCTCGGCCATTTATCGATCACTAACGTGAGTGCTGCACACGCATTAGCCGAGCTGGGGGTGGTGTTTTTGCTGTTCATGATCGCCCTTGAGCTACCGCTGGCAAGACTATTAGCAATGCGGCGTCTTGTGTTTGGTATGGGTTTCTTGCAGGTGGCCTTAACAACACTGGTCATTGGCGGCGTTGCTCTGGCATTTGGTAACACTCTGTCGGCTGCACTGCTTATTGGCGGAGCGCTAGCCTTGTCGTCAACAGCCATAGTGTCGCAACACCTGTTGGAAGAGCGGCGCATGAGCACAGTTGTGGGTAAGGCGAGCTTTGGTGTGCTGCTCGCCCAAGACCTTGCGGTGGTGCCGATGCTGTTTTTGGTTGGCACGATTGCCGCTCAGAATGCTGCAGTGGTAGGCGCAGCGGGTGGTGCTGGTCAAATTGGGTTGGCATTGCCTTTGCTGTTGGCATTGGGTAAGGCAGCGCTGTCGATTGGTGCCATCGTGCTAATTGGGCGCTTTGTTATTCGACGCTTGTTTCAATTGGTGACCGTGGGGCACAGCAGCGAAGTGTTTATGGCCACCACGCTATTGGTTATCACGTTGATCGCCTGGCTGACCCATGCAGCCGGAATGTCAGCAGCACTGGGTGCGTTTCTAGCGGGTCTCATATTGGCGGAAACTGAATATCGCCACGAAATTGAATTGATTATCGAGCCTCTCAAGGGTTTGTTGCTGGGCCTGTTCTTTTTGTCGGTAGGAATGAACATTGATCTGGCCGAGGTGGCTGCGAACCCAATGTGGATCGCTCTTTCTGTTTTCGGTCTGATGCTATTGAAGGCGGTTCTCGCAGCAATCGTGGCACGGTTGTTTGGGCACACCACCGCCGAGAGCGTTGAGACTGGCATGCTGCTCGGGCAGGGCGGTGAGTTTGCGTTTGTGATAGTCACCGGGGCAGTTGTTGCTGGGCTGATTAACCAGCCCATCGCACAGTTTATGTTGATTGTCGTCAGCGCAACGATGGTGCTTACGCCAGGTGCTATTCGCCTGGCTGGTATTGTCGGTGCCGCACTAGCACCAAAGCCTTCTCTGTTGGACGTGCCAGATCGACTAACTGGTAGCTCGCAAAGTACGGGTTCACAGAGTGTCGCTGAGGACGAGGTGGGGCATGTGATATTGGTCGGGTTTGGGCGCACCGGCAGGCTGCTTGGTGAACTGCTGCAAAGCGCTGGTAAGCCCTGGCTCGCGCTCGACCTGGACCCGGTCACGGTTGCCACAGAACAAGGCATTGGCGCGCCACTGTATCTAGGAGATGCCAGCAGGGCTGCCATGCTGACCAAGGTGCAAATCAGTCAGGCCGCGGCCGTTGTGATCTGCACTGACGATCAGCGTTTCTCAGAACGCATACTGCGTTGTGCGCGTTCTTTGGATTCGACGGTGCCGGTATTGGTGCGGGTTCATGGCAGTGAAGAGGGGGCCACGTTTATCAACGCAGGCGCGAGTGTCGCGGTGCCCGAAGTTCTAGAGAGTGGCTTGCAACTGGCGGTCTCGCTGTTCAATATTTTGGGCGTTGCAGAATCTTCCTATGCGCCGCTGTTGGCGGAACACCGCAGTCCAGAAGGGCTCAGACAGGTTTAACTCGCTGCTATGGAGCGTTGCGCATGACTCAACTTTCTGACCATCACCACAGGAGGCCTGATGGTCTTCTGCGCGCTCGCGGTGCAGGCGTCGGTTTTCCGGGTAGACCTGGACCGTTCAACGCAATCACAGACGTACCTGGCGTTGAAGTGGGTTATCAGACCTTGATCAGCGGCACTGCTGATGACGCCTCGAGCCCCGTGATACGAACCGGAGTGACCGCCATTTTGCCCCTGGGTATGGCACGAGCACGCGACGCAGTCTGGTCTGGTGTTGCCAGTCTAAACGGCAACGGTGAAATGACGGGCTTTCCCTGGATTGAGGAATCTGGCCGTTGTGAGGGACCAATAACCCTGACCAATACCCACAGCCTGGGTGTGGCCAGAGACGCAACGATCGGGTGGCTTGCGCAACAACAACAGCAAGCCCTTAGCTTGCAAAAAGGTTCAATGGCAGACGACGATCGCTGGTGGTTGCCGGTTGCCGCAGAAACCTGGGATGGCTGGCTTAATGACATCAACGGCCAGCATATTGGGGTTGCTGATGTGATTGCTGCCATTGAGTCTGCACGTTCGGGCCCGATTGCCGAAGGTAGCGTCGGCGGTGGTACCGGAATGCGCTGCTATGAGTTCAAAGCTGGCTCTGGCACCGCGTCTCGACAATTGCGTGTGGGTGGTCGAGATCTGAGTCTAGGGGTCTTTGTGCAGGCTAATTTTGGCGCCCGCCACCTTTGTACGCTGGCGGGTGTGCCGGTGGGCGAACAAATACCATTGCCAAGTTTAGGGGATACCAACCGAGGCTCCCAAGACGCAGGATCGTTGATTGCGATAGTGGCTACAGACGCGCCTTTATTGCCGCATCAATTGCGCCGGATCGCCCGGCGCTGTGGCTTGGGCATGGCTCGAGGCGGTGGAATTGCCGCACACTACTCTGGAGATTTGTTTCTGGCGTTTTCAACCCAGAACACCGACGCCGTGCAGGAAAGTCAGTCGATTATTCGCGTTGACTATTTACCCGACCAGCAATTGACGCCGCTGTTTGAGGCGACGGTACAGGCCACCGACGAAGCGATTGCTAACTCTTTTGTTGGCACGCCCTCGATGACTGGGTTAAACGGTCACGTGGCCGAAGGGCTGCCTGTAGAAAAACTGCAGACGGTGTTAGCCGTGCACAATAGATTGGTTGCGGTGGATTAGTCGTGCCCTGTTGTGCACAACGCATGGTCGGCCAGGGAACGAATCACATTGCAGTCGGCAATATGTCCATCATCGTCTGCGGATAAACGTCGAAGCTCTTGTTCTAATCGGCGCAGGTTTTTGATGCGCTCGCGCACCGCATTTAAATGTCGCCCGGCAATGTCGTGGGCTTCCCGGCAACCGTTGTCGGGGTGCTCACCCAGATCAATCAACTCTCGGATGTCGTCCAGCGCAAAGCCTAAATCGCGGGCGTGTCGAATGAACGCCAGCCGCTGTAAGCCCTGATCTGAGTAGCGACGCTGGTTACCCGCTGAGCGCTCCGCAGGAGCCAGCAGACCGGCTTGCTCGTAATAGCGAATAGTGGGCACTTTTACGCCGGTATGGGCTGACAATTGGCCAATGCTGAACATCGACAGGTTCTCCTTTTAGGCCGTTAATCCGGTTGCTCTCTGCCCCAAACGATATTTTTGGGTCGCAGAGCTTGAACCTCTAGTTACTAGAGCAATTATAGTCGCATCTATGGCAGGACATCATCATCATCATGTAGACCCCGAAGCGGGTGACGCGCGCGTTATCTGGGCGGTAGTCGTCAATCTGTTACTGACGATCGCACAGATTGTCGGTGGCATTCTGTCGGGCAGTCTCGCTCTGATAGCAGACGCCATTCACAACCTGTCGGACGCGGTGTCGTTGGTTATCGCGTTTGCTGCTCGCAAAATTGCGCGACAACCGGCTGACGCGCAAATGACCTTTGGTTATGGCCGGGCAGAAGTAGTGGGTGCGCTGGTCAACTACACAACGCTCATTGTTGTTGGTCTGTATCTGGTTGTAGAGGCCGTGCAGCGATTCTTTGACCCTACGGGTGTTGATGGTTGGTTGGTGGTTATTGTTGCCGGGTTTGCGCTGGTAGTTGATGCAATCACCGCGATGCTGACCTATTCGATGAGTAAGACGAGCGTCAACATTCGAGCCGCGTTCTTACACAACCTGGCAGATGCGTTGGGCTCGGTGGCTGTGATTGTTGCGGGCACGCTGATCATTCTGTTCGACTGGCGCATCGTTGATCCACTGGTTACCTTGCTCATCGCGGGTTACATACTGTGGTTGTCATTTGCCGAGATTGGCGGTGTCGTGCGTATTCTTATGTTGGGCACGCCACCAGAGCTTGCGGTAAACGACGTGGTCGCTGCAGTGCGTGAGGTTGAAGGCGTGGCAGACATTCACCATGTGCACCTTTGGCAAATGCAGGAGCATGAGAACGCGCTGGATGCGCATCTGGTTATAGAGCCCAATCAGTGGGGCGGTGCGGATGCGATCAAGCAGGGGGTTAAAGCGGTGCTGCAAACCCAATTTTCAATTGGTCATTCAACGCTTGAAACTGAGTGTTCTGCCCACGCATGTGGTGAGGAGCTCGCAATAGGACATGAAATTACGCATGAGTCAGGAGCCGCAGCTCACGACCATGCGCACAGTCATGCGCACGGCCACTCTCACTAGTAATAACGCTTTTATTGGCAGCCAAGCGGGGCGTTAAACCCCGCGGTGAGCTTAGGCCATGCGTTCGATGATGATCGCTGGGGCCATGCCGCCGGCTGCGCACATAGTCACCATTGCGGTGCCCTGTTCGCGGCGTTCGAGTTCATCGAGAGCGGTGCCAATAAGCATGGAACCTGTTGCGCCAATAGGATGGCCCAGAGCAATAGCGCCGCCATTGACGTTGACTTTGTTGTGATCAACACCAAGGTCGCGCATGAACTTCACAGGCACAACGGCAAAGGCTTCATTCACTTCAAACAGGTCGATGTCGCTTAGGCTCATGCCGGCTTTGCCGAGTACTTTTTTCGCGGCGTCTACTGGCGCATTGAGTATGTACTCAGGAGAGTGGCCCATGTTCGCCATTGCCTTAATCTTCGCGCGCGGTTTTAAACCATTCTTTTTCGCGTATTCAGGCGAGGCGAGTACAACGGCGCCAGCGCCATCAACAACACCTGATGAGCTGCCTGCGTGATGGACATGTTCGATTTCAAGGTTTGGCCATTTTTTGGCGACCATCTCGCGGAAGGTGAAACCAGAATCGTAAAACGGCATATCCATGAAGTTGCCAAACACGGGCTGCAGGTTAGACAGGCTTTCTATGGTCGTTTGCGGGCGCGGAAATTCTTCAGCGGCGAGCGCTAAAGTACCGTCTGGCCGATTAACGGGAATCAGGCTCTTGTCGAACGCGCCGGCTTCGATAGCAGCGCCGGCTCGATGTTGGCTCGCGGCTGAGAAGGCGTCCAGGTCAGCGCGGCTGAAACCTTCTTCGGTTGCGATGATGTCCGCGGCAATGCCCACATTGGTTTGGGGATGCGCTTCGCGCAGATCGAGATTGTCTGCATCTAGTGGACGTCCACCACCAACGGCTGCGGTGTAAGACATCATCTCTACGCCACCAGCAACGACCAAGTCTTCCATGCCGCTCATAATGTTGGCAGCAGCAAGGTTCACTGAGGTGATGCCGCCACCGCAGAATCGGTCGAGTGTCATACCCGATGCACGCATCGAGTAACCGGCATCGAGTGCGGCCATGCGACCGATGCAGGAGCCCTGCTTGTCGATCTGGCGGCTGCAACTCATGATGACGTCGTCAATTTCTTCGGTTTTTAGGTTGTTGCGTTCCGCAAGGGCACGCAACACTGTTGACAGCAGTTTCTGTGGGTGTACTTCCCACAGCGCACCTTTACCCTGTTTACCAATGCCTCGTGGGGTTCGAGCGGTGTCTATGATCCAGGCTTCGTTGGTTCCATTCATGGCGGTTGTTCTCTCTCCTCATTAGACTCTCGATAATAGCAGGGGAATGGCTCATTCGATGAAAAAGCAGGGCTCGATGAAAAAGCAGGACCGCTACGGTAACGCGCTAACCACTCGATCAGACCAGGCGTTTGACCGCTATTGCGACGGGGTTGACCTATTCCTGGCTGCACAGCCCGGGGGGATAGAGGCGATTGCGCAGGCAACCGAGCTTGATCCAGAGTTTGCGGTGGCCCACGCAGACCTTGCTCGCGCGTTACAGATCACCGCGCAGCCGGCGGCAGCAAAGGCGTCTATGGCCCGCGCTCAGGCGCTCTTGCCTGGGCTGACTGGTGCCGACCAGGCACAGCAAAAGGGCCATATTTTGATCATGCAAGACCTTCTGAGTGGCAAAGGGACCGAGGCCTTTGACAAGATTAAGCAGCACGTGCAAACCTGGCCTCGCGATGTCATGGCGGTGCAGCCTTGCTGTGGCGTTTTTGGGTTGATTGGCTTTAGCGGTCGTGTCGGACGAGAGCAGGAGAACGCCGATTTTATGGCCGCGCTGCAGCCTCACTACGACGGCGATTGGTGGTTTGATTCCCAATACGCGTTTGCGCTGTGTGAAATCGGTGAAATCAGCGCAGCCGAGGTACTCAATGAGCGTGCTTTTGCTGTTAATCCAGCTAATGCCAATGCGGTGCATCATCGTGCCCATATTCACTACGAGGTCGGAGACCAGGCCGCCGGTCACCAGGTTTTGACAGCTTGGCGAGCGACCTACGACCGGGATGCCATTTTGCACTGCCATCTGGCTTGGCACGACGCACTGTGGTCGTTGGCTGACGATAACTACGAGGCGCTGTGGTCTACCGTGCGCGCAGACCTATTGCCTGCGGTGGCCACTGCACCACCGATCAACATTTTAACGGATCTGATTGCGGTGCTATTTCGGGCTGAGTTGGCGGGTGTAACGGTGGACGCCGAGCTGTGGCAGATTGCCACTGACTACGCGCTCGCCAGTTTTCCGCGGCCCGGCATGTCGTTTGTGGATGCCCATTCGGCAATTTGCTATTCGCGCACTGCGAAAAGTGAACCACTCGAGACGTTGCGCCACAGCCCCAGAGGCGCAGCCGGCGACCTTGTAGAGCAGATCGCCAATGCGTTTGTCGCCTTTCAGCAACGCGAGTGGTCATCGTTCACTCAGCAGCTGGCGCCTGTGATGGGGGTCCATGAGCGACTTGGGGGTAGTCGGGCGCAGCGCGACTTGCTTGAACTGAGCTATGACTTTGGATTGCAAAAGCAGGGGAAACCGGCGACATCCACGCGCCTTGGACGGGCAGTTGGCTAGTGGTTAAGGCCGCATCACACGTTGAGCCTTAAACAGTAGTCGGACATTACTGGAAATATGGTAGAAATATTTATTCGATAGATTCTCCGAATGCTCCGTAAGATAATGATATTAAACAACTATAAAAATTTATCTGTTGGATCACTGGCACCATAAGAGCAAGGTTTGCCACAATTCACATTGATAATGAACGCCACGGGTTAGGCTTGCTCGCGTAACCGGACGGCAGCGGTTCACTATTGAGTTTGGCAGTACACAACAGGATCGGTATGAGCGACCAATCAACACCTGAGACAGACACAACCTCTGACCCGAGTTTAGATGGTGACGCGCCCGTGGTGCGCTCGCCCGAGCGCCGGTCCATTGAAGGGGAGTTGATTACTGATCACGTTGGGGCCGCCAAGGTGCCACCAGCGCCGTCTGCGGCCAAAGCCCCGGAACAAGACGATTTGAACCCTGCAGCGTCTGTTGAACCAGCAGCCGCCAATCAAGCCGTGTTGGCGCTTGGTGGTGGTGGTGATGCTGGCGGCATCGAGATTTCTGGGTTGCAGGAAAACCAGATCAGCGTTCTGCAAGAGCAACACGCCAAAGGCTTGATTGAGGTGCAGCGTAAGGCCAGTGAGTTAAAAGTTGATATTCAAGCGCTTGACCAGACGCTTGAGTCACTAACCAGCCAGGCCCGTAGCGCCAATGACGCCGGCGTGAATATCACAGCCACCCACACACAAAACACCACGCTCGGACAAACCGAAATTATTGTCGGCAACACCCAGCGCGCAGCGGCTGGCAAAGTGGCGCCGTTGTGGGCTGGGCTTGAAAACCCTCAGATGCGCACCGGCCTCATTGTCGGCGCCGCGGTTTTGGCCGGAGTATTGCTCAGCGCTCTGTTCGGCTAGATAGCGTTGTTTCGTACCCAATATTTCACCGTGCGGGTTTCCCCCGCAACGGACGTGCAAAGCGTGACTGATCGAGTCAAGCAAACCCTCAGTACGGCCGAGTCTCGTTCTAGGCGTAACGCCGGGAAGCCTTTAGACGACGCCGTGTTAGGTGTCTTGGGCGACGTTCTTACCCGATTGCAAACCCAACTCACCAGCAGCGGTATTCATGGTCAAAGCCGGTTAAGCGTGCCTGGCGTGAGTATTCGAGTGACGACAGCCAAGCAAACACAGATTGAGCGTGTGCTTGATGCTCTGCTTAAGAATCGGACGACGTTCGTTTGAACGAAGAACAACTGGTACCTCTGGATGCTTTAAGCGGTCTCGACTCCGCGGTAGTGCAGGCGTTTTTACAGCTCACACCAGCAGTGCGTAACGCGCTGATTCAGGGCTATTCCCAGCGCCACGGGGAAGCCGCTGCAACCTGGCTTACACGCGCGGCCCAGCTGTGGCCCAGACAGCGTCTTGGGGTGTCTAGGGTAACCATCGCCCGATTGTTTGCGCTGCTACCAGAATACATGGACCAGCCAGGACGCTTGCAATTGGCTGAATCCATCTGGCATGTGGCCCTAGCGCCGTCATTAGCAACGCTTCGGGTGCCGGCGGGGTTTCGGAATCACTCGATTCTGCGCAGGCTGGTGCACGAACACTTCATGGCGGTATTGCCGAGCGCTGTTGAACTGCCGGACGCCCTGCGTACAAGTACCTCCTGGTTAAGCGATCCCGCGTTGCAGGCCCAGCACCAGGTATTGAATCTGTTGCTGATCGCGGAGCGCGATCAGTTGTTGGCTTTGGTGGATGAGCAGATAGAGGTTCTGTTTGCTCGTCGTCTAGACGGTATGGAGATTCGCAGTCAATTTTCGATTGCCGGGCACGCGTTGCTGTTACGTACCGATGTGAATGCAGACAGTCCGCGCCTCGAACGCCGCACTGTCGAGCGGCAACCCTCTGGACGGGGTTTCAACGATGGTGCGCCGAAGGTTGCGTTGTTAGGGGCCGCGATTGGCGGGGCGATCGCATTGCTGGCTCTTTTAATAATGACTGGGTAGACAATTTTTAAGCGCGGGGAGAGGCTTGAGCTGGTATTTTTGCTCGCTCCAACTCCTATGTTGAGCATTATTGTATGTTTGCTTCGCTACCCACGCCCCCCGAAGACGCTCTTCACGCAGTTATTGGCCGCTACAACGCAGATCCCCGCGATCACAAGATTGACCTTGGCGTTGGTGTCTATCGTGACGAGCGTGGTCATTCGCCAATCATGCGCGCCGTGACTGCTGGCCAGCGTCAGCTTGCGTTGAACGAAACCTCTAAGGGCTACCTTGCCTTACGCGGTGATGTGCGGTTTCTGAGCGGCATGGCGCAGCTTACTTTTGGCGCCGCATTACCCGACCGAGTAGCGGCACTACAGAGCGTTGGCGGCACCGGCGGCGTGCGCATGGCTATCGAGCTTGCAGCTAATGCCAAACCAGACCTAACGGTGTTTGTGGGAGTGCCGACCTGGCCCAATCACATTGGTATCTGCGGGCAACTAAAAGTGCGCTGCGAAACCTACAACTATTTTGATGTGGCAACCCAGCAGCTCAACATTGAGGCCACGCGAGCGGCACTCTCAAGTGCCCAGGCCGGCGATGTGTTTGTACTTCATGGTCCTTGTCATAACCCGAGTGGGGCTGATTTACCCATTGCCATTATGTCCGAGCTGATCGATGCGGCAGCGACGAAGGGCGTTATTGTGCTAGTGGATGCCGCCTATTATGGCCTTGGTAATGAGTTAGACGATGACCTAAACGAGCTCGCGCAGTTGGTGCTGGCCGCCCCTCAGGCGGCTTTGGTCTTGTCATGTTCCAAATCGTTTGGACTCTATCGTGAGCGTACCGGGGTGTTGTTTGTCGCCTGCGCTAACGCCGCCCAAGCGCGAGTGGTGCAAGGCACCTTGGAGTACATTGCCCGGGGCAGTTATTCAATGCCGCCCTCCCATGGGGCCGCGGTGGTCGGTGAGGTGTTGGCTGATGCCATACTCACCGCAGACTGGCGCGCCGAGCTCATACAGATGCGTTCTCGGGTTGCGCATGTACGTGCGCAGCTCGAGACGCAGAGCTGCAATAGATCGGCTCAGCCCCTACTTGCGGCGGTGGCACAACAAAAAGGCATTTTCTCGCTGTTGCCCCTGACCCCTGATGACGTTGCGCGCCTCGCAAAGAATTCGGCGGTCTATATGCCCCAGTCTGGGCGTATCAATGTCGCAGGCTTTAAAACGGGTGACGTCGAGGCTTTTATTGAGGCGCTTGAAGGCCTCTAAGAGCTGCTGGTTTGGCGTGTAAAGGTTAAGATACTCGCCGTAATTTCATGGCTTCGTAGATAGAGTAACCAGGCACCGCGTTGTGCAGGAGAAAAAATGGCTTCGAAAATCAAGGTAGATCGCCCACTGGTGATTCTGCATGGTGACGAGATGGCACAGATAGCGTTCGAGAAGATCCTCGATCAGTTTGTGACCAGTCGATTGACGATTGACCTCGTAGAAATTGACCTGACTGCTGAAAATCGCCTGCGTACTAACGGCCAGGCTGTGCTGGACGCGATTGAGGCGCTGAAAGAGCATGGTGTTGGCGTTAAAAATGCAGGCATGACCGTTAACCGGTCGCAGCTCAACGAACTGCTGGAAGCCAATCCAGGCATTGACGAAGACCAGCTTGATCCGCTGGCCACGAAGTCGCCAAACGGTGCTATTCGTAAGGGTATTGGCGGCAACATTACTCGTGAAGATATTCAATTCCCAAACCTCGTCGTGCAGACGCCCAGCTGGGTAGGGCGTGACATCGATGTGCTGACGATGGAAAACGGTGGCAGCAAAAACAGCTTCAACGAGCTGTCAAAGGCCACTGGTATTCTGAAGCTCATGTTTGTTGGCAGTAGCGGTGATCCGGTTGAACTGCATCGCCGTCGTCTGAATATTGGTGATCCATGGATGCTGGCTACCAACAAGATTGCGGAAGTGGAAGCCTGGGCGCGGGAGTTTTTTGCCCGAGCCATTGATGAGCAACGCGATGCCTATCTCGGCCTGAAAGATACGGTTATTCCAGGCTATGACGGTGTGATGCGATTTGCCATCGAGTCAATCTATCGCAACGAGTTTGAGAGCAAATTTAAATCCGCTGGCATTGCCTATCACTATGAGTTGATTGATGCGCAGGCTGCGCGGCTAATATCCAACCCGCCAGAGCGGGCTCTTTGGGGTGTGCCTGACAACACCACGGGGCGCAAGCTATTCAAGTTGGTCAACGAGCTGAAACAGTTTGGTCTGGCTGACCGCCAATGTCATGTTTCGATATCACGCATGAGTGCCGGTGGTGGTGATCAGTACGGCAGCTTTAATGCGCCTATGCTCGAAGACGGTATTTTGAAAGTGATTGTAGACGGCGAAGAAAAGCACGCTCGGGAAGTGAAACAAAACGACCCGGTGTTGCTCATGTCGAACGACCGAGAAGCCATTCGCGATTGGATTTCTCAGGTGTTTCGCGATGCGTCTGCAAAAGACAAAGAGGTGTATTTTGGGTTGAAGCAGGAATACATGGAGTACGACGAAGTTTTCAGCAGGGTTATCTCCGAGGTGCGTCGCGCGCTGGCGGATGGTGGCACGGAGCCGCCGTCTTACATGGTTATGCGGCCATCAAGTCAGCTCAAAAAAATGATCTCCGACCCACCGCGCAATGCGCTGTACCCAGCGCAGAATCTAGATGGTGACATTTTCTCTGACATTTCAGCTGCGCTCGGTGGCAGCCTCGCTACGGCCAGTTCGATCATCGAAAGTAAAGACGGCACCATGCTGTACGAGGCTCCCCACGGAACCGCGCATGATCTTTATCTGCGGTACCTCGAATCCGAGGGCCGCGACGTCATATTTAATCCCTCGGCGCTGCTCTTCGCACTCGGCAATGCCTTGATCACGCTTGCCGAGCGGGAAGCTAACCAGTCCCTCAAAGACTATGGCATGCAGCTGAAAGCCGCACTCATTCAAACCGTTGCTGACGGTACTATTACTGGCGACATAAAGGGTAAGACGACAGCCCCTGAAAAAGAAAAGCTGGTCGATCTGAATGAATTTTTGGCCGCAATAGCAAACCGGTTGGATAGCTGAAGGTATACTGCCCACATATTGAACGGAGAAATTGAACATGGCTGAAGCACGAGAACTCGATACGGAAAAATCTGCTCAAGCAGAGGGTGCGTTGAGCGCTACTCCCGACATTGTCTATCCACCTGTATTTGACTCGCTGGCAGCGGAGCAGCTTGATCGCAAACAGAAGCTTGCAGCCACGTTTCGACTGTTTGGCAAGTTTGGCTTTGATGAAGGCGTCGCAGGCCACGTTACCGTTCGCGACCCCGAACGCACGGATCACTTCTGGGTTAACCCATTTGGCCGTTCGTTCAAGCAGATGCGGGTCTCTGATCTTATTTTAGTAAACCACGACGGTGACATTGTGGAAGGTAAGGGATTACTTAACGCGGCAGCCTTTGCCATTCATTCCCAGATTCATAAGAACTTGCCCCACGTGACGGCTGCTGCTCACACTCATTCGTTGTATGGCAAAACCTGGTCGTCACTCGGGCGTACGCTCGATCCGATTACTCAGGATGCCTGTGCTTTTTTCAACGACCATGTGCTGTTCAATGACTTCACAGGGGTGGTGCTCGACACGTCAGAAGGTGAGCGTATTGCATCAGCGCTGGGCACAAAGAAAGCCGCTATTTTGCAGAACCACGGCCTACTGACTACGGGCAACTGTGTCGAAGAAGCGGCCTGGTGGTTTGTGACCATGGAGCGTAGCTGCCAAGCGCAATTACTGGCCGAGGCGGCGGGTTCACCAAAGATCATTCCAGATGACATTGCCGCACTCACCCAGCAACAAGTAGGGTCAGACCTTGCCGGATGGTTCAGCTTTAAGCCGCTGTTCGAAACAATTACCACCGAGCAACCTGACCTGTTCGACTAGTCGGCACGCAGTGCATTGGCGGCGTTTATACATCGACTTGCGCAACCTGACGACGTGTCTGCAATCAGGGCACTGATGCAGGCAGCTATTACGCAGAATATGCAGCCCTTCATGTCGCCGGCCGAGATTGAAGCCGCTCAGGCCTCGATGGGCGTCGACCGGACGCTAATAGAGGACCAGACTTATTTCCTGATCGAGGCGTCCACAGTGTCTGGAGCGACGACTCTGGTGGGCTGTGGCGGCTGGGGCAAACGTAAAACGCTCTATGGGGGCGATCACACTGACGGCCGAGACGATAGCCTGAGCGACCCAGCCAACGATTTGGCACGCATTCGCGCCATGTATACCCATCCCGACTGGGTCCGGCAGGGCATAGGCACTTTGTTACTGGAATTGGGTGAGGTAGCGGCGAAAGCCGCGGGTTTCTCACGTATCGCGCTCGGTTCCACCATTCCAGGCGAACCCCTCTATTTGGCGCGTGGTTACGTAGAAATTGACCGCGAAACGCTCCCGACCGCCAACGGCGCCGGGAGCGTGATCATCACAATGGTTAAGGCGCTCTAAGCGAGGCGTTTTATTACCTGCTTGCCTAAGGCCATCATATGCACTTGGTCAGGTCCGTCAGCCTGGCGGCACCAACGGGCGTAGTTAAACGCCTCAGCCATTGGGTAGTCGGTGGTTAAACCTCCAGCGCCGTGAATCTGCATGCACCGATCAATCACCGTTTGGGCCATCAATGGCGTTACGATTTTGGCCGCGGCAATCAGATCGCGTGAGTCTTTGGCACCCACTTCATCAATCTTCCGCGCGGTTTTCAGAGTCAGCAGGCGCGCCTGTTCAATTTCACTGAACGACTTGGCAATATCTTCCAATACCGATTGGTGCTCCGAAAGCTTACGGCCAAAGGTTTCACGGCTCACTGCACGCTTGCAAGCGAGTTCGAGTGCGCGTTGGGCGCTGCCAATCAAACGCATGCAATGGTGAATTCGCCCCGGCCCGAGTCGCCCCTGAGCAATTTCAAAACCGCGGCCTTCACCAAGTAGAATATTAGCTGCCGGCACACGTACGTTATTGAAGTGGACTTCGGCGTGGCCCAGCGGAGCGTCGTCATAACCCAGCGTCGATAACGGGCGAACGATCTCAACCCCTGGTGTGTTCTTTGGTACCAGTATCTGACTCTGTTGTACGTGCCGATTGGAATTGTCTGGATCTGATTTACCCATCACGATCAGAATTTTAGTGCGTTCGTACATCGCGTTAGTGATAAACCACTTTTTGCCGTTGATCACATAGTCTTCGCCATCGCGCACGATAGAGGTGCTGACGTTCGTCGCATCAGACGAGGCCACGTCGGGTTCAGTCATGCAATACGACGAACGAATCTCGCCGGCAAGCATCGGTGTTAGCCATTCCTCCTGTTGCGCTTTCGTGCCGTACTTCATGAACACTTCCATGTTGCCGGTGTCGGGAGCGTTGCAGTTGAACACCTCAGGAGACCAGAGCACTCGACCCATGATCTCTGCGAGCCCACAGTAATCTTCGTTGCTTAATCCGCCATGGTCTCGCGGCATCCACAGGTTCCATAGTCCTTGTTCCTGCGCCCGCAGCTTGAGCTCGTCCATGATTGGTAAGGGCGCAAAGCGGTTCGACGCGCCCGCGAGTTGTTCGTGATAGAGCCGCTCGTTGGGGTAGATATGGGCGTCCATAAATGCGAGCAGTTGATCGGTTAGTTGCTCAATTGGCGGTAGCTCTGGGTGGGGTACTGCGTCAGTCATGCGCTGGTGCGGTCCTTATTTCAGGTGGGTCTGCAAGTGAGTTTGCAGCAAGAACCCCGAACTCCGTTATAAACCGGAGAGGGGGCGTATTCAGCCCATACTACCGAAGCAGGCAGTGGGTCGCCTGTCTAAGCTTTTTTATACCTTTGTGTAGGTAAAAGTGTGATCAGGTTCCCGCTGAGCTGGCACGGCGAAGGTAGCATTCATCTCCTTTATCCGACAATCCAATCAGGAATCTTGCCCTGTGTGCACCCGCTACCTTAAAAACCGCCTATGCAACACGAAATCCCGTAAGGGTAACGGTGGCTTTACGCTGATCGAGCTAATGATTGTGGTTGCAATCATTGGGATACTGGCAGCGGTTGGCTTAGCGAGCTACAGCGATTACATCAAAACCAGTAGTACCGCAGTGGTCAATGATCACTACCAGCAGGCGGTTAGGGCGGTACGATGGGAATACGCGACTGTGCATTCTGCGATGTCCAATGGTATCCAACGTGAAATCCCTTCGGACGCGGATGGCTGGATTGCGCTTATCAACGCCAATGAAGCGCGAGCGCCCGGTGGCGGTCCCGCTTACATAGCGGGTTCAGCGAATGCGGCTATTGGTACTATTGGTATCAGTGTGACTGGTACCTGGCTAGGTGGGGACTCGGCGGTAACGCTTGTGCAGCCAGCATTCAACGATTTGCCTGGGCGAACAGAAACCATTGATATGGAAATATAGCGACTCGACCTGCGTCATGGCTGTTCCTAAAACCTGTTCATCGAAAAGCCCTTGGGGTAGGTTACTCCGCAACTGGCATTAAACAGATGAGCGGATTACGGCATTCAGGTGCGGTACGCGGGACGGCACGATCAAACATAAAATGAGGCTGGGCCAAGAGCCGAATCAAGAGCAGGGCGAGACGTTGTCGCCATGAGCTCGTTGACGGCAAGCCATTGGGGCACTTACCGAGTCGAACAGACTGCCAGTGGTCAACTAAAACTAACGCCCTTTGCTGAAGATCCCGAGCCGTCACTAATTGGCCAAGGCCTTGCTGACGCCGTTGATAGCAAACTGCGTATTCAACAACCGATGGCTCGCGCGTCCTGGCTCAACGCCAAAGACAAAAGCGGCGTGCAGCGTCAGCGTCGTGGGCGAGATTCCTTTGTACCACTGAGTTGGCCCGAGGCCTTCGAATTGGTGGGTCAGTCGCTAACCAACGTCATAGAAACTCACGGTAACGACGCCATATTTGGCGGCTCTTATGGGTGGGCAAGCGCAGGGCGCTTTCATCACGCTCAGAGTCAGCTGCATCGTTTTCTAAACTTACTCGGTGGTTACACCTCGTCTGTGAACACTTACAGCAGTGGCGCAGCTGAAGTGGTAGTCCCTCACGTTCTGGGCTACGACTACCGCACGTGTAATGACAACACCACAACCTGGGATGTTCTGGCAGAGCACGCCAAACTGATTGTGGTGTTTGGTGGCATGGCAGCAAAAAACAGCCAGGTACACCCGGGTGGGACTAGCCGTCATCTCGCGCCAGGTTGGCTGTCCCAGTGCGCAGCAAACGGCACACGATTTGTTAACGTATCGCCCGCTCGCTCTGACATGGCGGCGGAGCTTGGTGCGCAGTGGCTGGCCATTCGACCGAATACCGATACCGCCTTGATGCTGGCTTTGGCCCATACATTGGTCGTTGAGGGGCTTTTCGATCAGCACTTTGTCGATCGCTATTGTGTGGGCTTCAAGGAAGTCTCGGACTATTTGCTGGGAATCAGCGATGGCGTTCCCAAAACCGCCCAGTGGGCCGCGACACTCAGCGATATCGAAGTACCTGCAATCCTCAGCCTCGCTCGAAAAATGGCAAAAGAGCGCTCTTTCATCACTCTAAGTTTGTCGATTCAGCGCGGCGACCACGGTGAACAAACCTATTGGGCTGGCATTACTTTGGCTGCTTTACTCGGGCAAATCGGTTTGCCTGGCGGCGGTGTCGGATTCAGTTATGGCGCGCTCGGCGGCATCGGTAACCCGCGCAGTACGGTCAAAGGCCCGACCTTTCCACAAAGTGAAAACCCGGTATCGAATTTCATTCCGGTAGCGCGGCTGACCGACATGCTGTTACAACCGAACAAACCCTTTGACTATAACGGGCAGACGCTGACCTACCCGGACATCAAGCTGGTGTACTGGGCCGGCGGCAATCCGTTCCATCACCAGCAAGACCTTATTCGACTAAGTCGTGCCTGGCAGAAACCCCAGACCGTTATTGCCCATGAGATCTGGTGGAACCCACTGGCACGTCATGCAGATATTGTGCTACCAGCGACAACGGCGCTCGAACGTAACGACATCGGCTTTAACAGCTCTGATTCGTACATGATTGCGATGAAGCAGGCTTTATCACCGGTGGGGCAAGCCCGACACGACTTTGAGATTTTCACCGGGATTGCTGCGCAACTGGGGTGTAGCGAACGGTTTACCGAGCAGCGTGATGAGATGCAATGGCTGCGCGTGCTCTACACCGAATACGCAGCGCGCAGAAGCGATGACATACCGGTATTCGATGAGTTCTGGGACGCAGACTACCTGCGTGTCCCCCCGAAGCAGACAAGTACCGTCTTCTTGTCCGAGTTTCGGGCCGACCCGGAGCGCCATCCGTTGCCCACACCGTCAGGCAGGATAGAGCTGTATTCTGCGATCGTCGCTGGCTTTGGCTACGCCGATTGTCCCGGCCACGCCAGCTGGCTAGCACCAGCAGAATGGCTGGGTAGTCCCCAGACACGATTGTATCCCTTGCATTTACTGTCGAATCAGCCAGAGCATCGTCTGCACAGTCAGTTTGATCACAGTGCGCTGAGTCAGGCAGGCAAGGTAGCGGGGCGGGAGCCTGTAAGCATTCATCCAACTGACGCGAAAGCCAGAGGGCTAGAGGACGGCATGCTGGTGCGCGTTTACAACGACCGAGGCGCCTGCCTGGCGGGAGTTCAGCTGTCGAACGCTCTGCGACCGGGTGTGGTGCAGCTTGCCACGGGGGCGTGGTTTGATCCGTTGCACACCCAGACAGGAGAAATTGAATTGGACCGCAGCGGCAATCCCAATATGATGACCCTCGACAAAGGCACATCGAGTTTGGCTCAGGCATCAAGCGCTCAATCTGCGTTGGTTGAGATCGAGCGATATGTTGGTGACGCGCCGAATGTTGCAACCTACCAACTACCGGACATCATTCCCAATGCACACTAAGGCGCCCCGCGAATGAGCATGTTTCAAGGATTACTTGGCCTCTGCGCGTTTATCGCTCTTGCCTGGTTGCTCTCCGAAGATCGTCGAGCCATTTCCTGGCGCATCGTGTTGGTTGGCTTAGCAACTCAGTTTGTGTTCGCTGCTTTGGTTACCAATCTGCAAATTGTGCGGGACGGCCTGAGCGTGTTGAGCAATGGTGTGGCTGCGGTTAGCGCGGCCACCACTGAGGGTTCGATGTTTGTATTTGGCTATCTGGGCGGCGGTCCACAGCCCTTCGAAGTGGTCGAAGGGGGCTCCACTTTCATTTTGTCTCTGCAGTCGTTTCCATTGATACTGGTTATAGGCGCGCTGTCTGCGTTGCTGTGGCACTGGCGCATACTCATTTACATGGTGCGCGGAGCCGCGATTGTTATGCAGCGCAGTTTTGGGGTTGGCGGAGCGGTAGGAGTGTCATCAGCCGCCAATCTCTTTATGGGTATGAGCGAGGCGCCGTTGTTGGTACGCCCTTATTTACCCACGCTGACCCGCAGCGAGCTGCTGGTGATGATGGCGGGCGGCATGGGAACCATCGCAGGCTCAATGATGGTGCTTTACGGCACTATCCTTGAGCCCTATGTTCCCAACGCGTTTGGTCATCTATTAGCTGCTTCCGTGATTAACATTCCAGCAGCGATTTTACTGGCGAAGATCATGGTGCCTGGCGATGTTGAGCAGAGCGATCAGGTAGCCGCCATTGAACTCAAGAGCGAATACGCAAGCTCGCTTGATGCGATCACGTCGGGCACGATTGTCTCTATAAAAATGTTGGCCTATGTCATCGCACTGCTGTTGGTATTTACGGCACTCATCAGTCTGCTCGACGTCATCCTTGGCAACCTACCCGATATTCAGGGAGCCGCCCTGTCGCTTGAGCGCATTTTTGGTTGGTTGTTTGCGCCTGTTGCCTGGCTGCTTGGCATACCTTGGGCAGAAGCCAGCACAGCGGGTTCGATACTCGGAACAAAGATAGCCATCACCGAGATGATGGCCTATTTGAATATGATGGCGCTGCCGGAAGAGGCTCTGAGCCCGCGCAGCACGCTCATCATGACCTACGCCTTATCCAGTTTTGCGAATCTGCCTAGTCTGGCTATTTTGATTGGGGCGCTCAACGCGCTGGCGCCCGAACGACATACGGAAACGGTATCGTTGGGTGTTCGAGCTTTAATCGCTGGCGCTTGTGCGTCAGCAATGAGCGCCTGCGTAATCGGTGTGCTGAGTACTTAGTGGCGGTGTATCGAGCTGACGCTTAGGCCATCTGGGGCAAGACGTCATCCAGATAGTCTGCGCTGGTCAGCTCTATCTGTGACAGTTGATCTAACTCAGTGGCCAATTCCGGGTGCGCTGCCTTTATGGTTTGCCAAGCGTTGGCACCCTGACGCTCCGCGTTCGCCTGAATCGTCATCTGTTCAACGGGTGTATAGGGTTCAAAGGCTGAATAGTAGGTGGCCTTGGCTTTGGGAATGATGTCAGCCACCAACGCACGGTGCTCAGCAGACGGTGGAAACAACGCCTCAACCCGGTCCGCTATCTCATCTTCCCGCGCGGCACATTGCATAATACCGTCACGATGGCTGGGCACGGCATCGGCCCACTCGCGATAACGGCTGGCTGCGGTGCGTTCTAGTTGAGACAGCAAGTAGGGATAAGCCTCTGCTGGCACGGCGCTTAAGTGCTCGGCCAGTAGTTCTCCAAAGTTAGGAATATCTAGTTGCTTCATGGACTCTTCAGTTCAATTTGATTCTGTTCACAATACTCTGTTTTATGGTGTTCTGGCAGAGCGTGCAACTCCGAGCAAGCTGCTGGAACGACTGCTTTGGTACAACCGGAGACACCATGATGTCTAAGCCTAACTTTGATCCCGAATTCGAATCAGCTGCCCGCTTCCTGCCACGTGGCATCGCCCGGTCGTGGAGTCTGCCGCTAGTTCGGCGGCTTGGTGCGCTCGCCGATCTCGGCAAAGACCCAGACAACATCGAAATTGTCGATACAGGAGCTGGAACGGCTCGTGTCCATCGTCCGACTTCAGGCCGCGACGAGAGGCGCCCAGCCGTTCTTTGGCTGCATGGCGGGGGCTTTGTTCTTGGGTCACCAAAACAGGACGATACACTGTGTCGCCAGATTGCTGACGAGCTTGGGGTGGTGGTCATGGCGCCGGTCTATCGTCTTTCGCCCACATACGCATTTCCAGCGGCCCTAGATGATGCGTATGCGGCCCTGATATGGCTTGCAGCGCGCGACTATGTCGATGCAGATCGAATCGTGGTCGCGGGGGCTAGCGCGGGCGGTGGGCTTGCCGCACAGGTTGCGCTGCACGCTCGCGATCAAAACGAGCTGCGTCTCGCTGGACAACTTCTTCTCTATCCGATGCTCGACGATCGATCAGCTCTGCGAACCGATCTGGATGAGCGCGGATTTCGGCTCTGGGACATTCCTTCGAACCGGGTCGCCTGGGCCGCTTATCTGGGGCACGAGGCAGGTTTACCCGAAGCCAGCCCCATTGCTGTGCCGTCCCGGAACCCAGATCTCAGCGACCTCCCCAGTGCATGGATTGGCGTGGGGTCCCTCGATCTGTTTTGTGACGAGGACATGACCTATGCAGATCGCTTGCGCCATGCCGGGGTTAGCTGTGAGAGCATGGTGGTTGAAGGCGTATTCCACGCTTTTGATAACGTCGTGAAAGACGCAGCGGCTACCCAGCGCTTTCGGGCGTCGATGTTTAGCGCCTTACGAAAAATGTTGACCTAAGCCAGCCCATAACGACTGCAATCTACAACCTTAAGGAGAGCCAACACGATGAGTTCTGTTCCTGCTGAATTTAACCCGGCCAACGTCGCAGCACAGGCCGCCCCTGACGCTGCGATGTATCATCAAGAGCTCTCCTTCAAAGACCCGATGAAGTCGGTTCTTGAAGCAAATCCCGAAATATACTTTGTGCCACCGAAGCGCAGCAGCGAGTGGGGCCAATGGGAGTTCAAACCCGGTTCCTACTACGACACGACGATCGGCTCCAAGCATGACCACTGGAAAGATCAAGACCTACCGGTTGCCACTAAGGATATAGAGCGACTGCGCTCCGACATGTTGAGTTGGGGTTACTGCAAAATAGACAGTGCACTTTCAGCGGACCAGGTTGCCGTTATTCGTCAACGTGTTTTGGAGCAAGCGGAAGGTGAACGACTGGCTGGTATTGCCCAGAAAACTCCTAGCGGCCAGAACATCAACTGTTGTGTCAATAAAGGGCAGTGCTTTGAAGGCCTTATCGAGCATGACCCGTTGTCTGTGCAAGGTGGCCCTTTGGTTGAGCAGTTAGTCACCGAAGCCTTGGGCGAGAACTGGATTTGCACGTCGCTCATCGCTTCAATTTCACTGCAGGGCGGTGTTCCTCAGGCGTTGCATCAAGATCAAGACTTGGCGCTGGATTCCAGAAGCCCGCTGACGATTAATATCCTCACTCCGATCACTGATATTGATGAGCTTAATGGTGGAACCCTGGTTATTCCCGGCAGTCATCGTGTTTTGTCAGATGCTGTGCGCGAACAGCGACCAGTTGGCAAACTACCTCCAGCGATCAATATTGATGCTAAGGCCGGAACAATGATCATTACTGACGGTCGACTGCTACACAGTACCGGCATAAACCATACGGATTCCCCGCGTATCGTTATGCTCAATGGTATGCAGCACCCGCTAATTAGACAGCAAGAAAACTGGATGCTCTCAGTGAAGCCTGAAGTTTTGAATCGAGCCAGTCCTAAGTTATTGCAACGCATGGGTTATCAGGCAACCAATGCGGCGCAAACCAATGAAGGCCACGGTTTTGGTGCGTCAGGATTGGTTGATGAGGCCGCGGGTTCCATTGTTGATTTTAGACTCGCCACAGATCGAGGTGAGTATCTTCGAGTTGGGGAGCTTGGTCCTGATTCAACGGCAGAGGAACTCAACGCGGCCTACACGCTACGCGACGTTGTTGGCAAGGCGAGAGCGGGTGGTGGACCTGCGCCTGTGGGTATTGGTGGCGCTAAGCTAAATCCTTAGCGCTTGAGGTGTTTGAGCATCAGCACAAAGGGCAGGATTTCGGCTCGTGACTAAAAAAATTCCTCCTCATTTAGCCACTCAAACGGTGGCTGCCGATCAACCTCGAAAGGCAGCGCGCCACGGCAAAATAGAGGAGGTTTTTACGGATGTGTTTATCGTTCGCGGGCGAATGCCCTCAACAGCGGCCCGACCGCTGTTTGAACGGCTATTTATCCATTTCTCCCGCACGATGACCATAGTTAGGCAGGTGAACGACGAGGGAGAGGCTGAGTTAACCCTATTCAACACGTTGAGGTTGAATGAGAAAACCTTAGATCAACTGGCTCAGCTGGGACGTGTGAAACACGTGGTGCGACTTGGCTCTTTCCACGGCGTTGATGATGGATTTTACGTCAACCGCTTCACTGCCAAATATTGGATTGTGGACGGCATGATCAACGCAGACGGACTGCGTAGCTCGCCAGACGTCTTATCCAACGAAGGTGGCAATTTACCTCCTCTCACAGGCAGCACACTGTTTGAGTTTGACGGCCTCGCTTATCCTGAAGCCATTTACCTGTTGTCCGCCACGAACACCAGACCAGCCATCGCCATTACGACGGATTCTATTCAGAATCACACCAGTCTATTTGATCGCGATAATTCGCTGCTGGTTTCATTTGGGATTTGGCGTATTGGATTGGCCGGAGAGGCGCGTTTAGGGCCGATCTGGCTGCGCGAGCAGACGCCGCGAACAACCACCAAAGAAGCCGCTAACACAGGCCGACCGCCATCACGCCGTGAAGTCAGCGCATTCTTCAAACCACAGTTTGAGCGACTCCTGGACACCTGCGATTTTGAAGCACTCATTGCAGGTCATGGTTGGCCGATACGTGCCGCAGCAAAGGTGTCGATCCAGCGGAGTATTGACGACCAGTTATTGGTGCGCTGACTTTGCTAGGATGTTGTTGTTTAGAGTGATCGGAGAACTTGTACTTCGGACAGGCGTCATCAGGTAGCTCTAGACCTCTACTGATTAAAAATAGGCGACGCAACATGCGCAACGACTCCGAACTCCTTGATCACATTCTTAACCATATCGATAACGCCACAACCGATATGGGTGACGAAGAGTGGAACGAGCCTGTAGAACATTACAACTCACAAATACGCTTTGATGCCGAGCGGAGGCTAATGCGGCGGCTGCCTATTCCGTTTTGTCCTGTTGCTGCTTTGCCCGGCCCGGGTTCTTACGTGGCGCGCAATTCCGCAGGTGTGCCGATTGTTGTTGTACGCGATCTAGACGGTACTGTTCGAGCGTTTCGCAACGCCTGCCGTCATCGGGGTATGCAGTTGGCAGATGGAGCGGGGTGTACCAAGATCTTTCGCTGTAACTACCATGGGTGGGCCTACCGCTTGGATGGTCAGCTTGAATATGTGCCGCATGAGCATGGGTTTCCTGAGCTTGATAAAGCCAGCTCAGGACTCGTGCCGGTGCACTCGGTAGATGTGCAGGGCGGTCTGGTATTTGTCACCCAGGATGAACCCGTGGGGCTTGGCGCGTTAGAATCTCTGCCCACTCTTCTAAGCGACGATCAAGTGATCTTTCAGACAGAAGAAAAGGTGGATGACATCAATTGGAAACTAACGGCTGAAGGTACCCTTGAGGGCTATCACATCAAGCCAACGCATCCCGAATCCTTCTTTCCCTATGGCTATGACAACTTAAATGTCGTTGAAATGCAGGGGCCAAACTCACGGGTTTGCTACCCCTTTAGGCGGATCGAAAAATTACGGGATGCCCCTCGGGACAATCTGTCGCTTGATCGTATGGTCACGCTGGTTAACCGGATATTTCCGGTCACCTCGGTTACCCGACTCGCGCAACATTATGGTCTGAGCTTCGCTGAGCCCGAATCACCGACCCGCACGCGCTACTTCAACTACCGAATGACACTACCCACTGCGGATGGCGGCGCGCCTTCAGAAGAGGCGTTAGCTCGCGCTAAGAAGGACGTTGCATTTTTGTCAGATACGGGTGATCGGGAAGACGCAAAGGTGGTTAGCGACATTCAGGCTGCCATTGGTTCTGGTGCAAACACCCACTACCGATTTGGCCGATTTGAGTCAGCGATCGGTCATTTACATAAGAATTTGGCGCTGTATTTGGCGCGTTTAGACAATGCTGAGGCTGAGGTTATCAAGCTCGTTAACTGAGTTGTCGATCCTAAACAAAAGGCCTTGGGGCTCGCCCCAGGATACGCCGGACCGCGGGCTCAAAATGTTCTAAAGACTCGGTGGCGTAGTCAGGATCAAACGAGGTTTGATCCCAGCGATGACAGAAATCAACGCAAGCTTGGTAGTAGGGGTGTTCTTTGTAACGATCCCTTTCATCGGGGTTTTTGTCGTAGTAGTGGAAGTAATAATACCCCTGGAACAAACCATGGTGCTCAATCACCCAACAATTCTGCTCGCTAACGTAAGGGCGTAACATGGCCGCTGCGACCTGTGAGTGATTGGTGGGCGCCAGAACATCGCCAATGTCATGTAGTAGCGCACAAACCACGGTTTCTTCATCAGCACCGTCTCGCTCAGCACGTGTCGCTGTCTGCAAAGAATGTTGTAATCGCGTGACTTGATATACCGAAGGACCATCCATAGACCGCAGCCAGCGTAATACTCGGTTGGGTAATTCGGCTGCATTTACTTTGTCGTCTGCCGTAGCCAGGTCGTAGTCTGCCCGGGTGCCTTCCGACATTTTTGTAAATTTCACGGTTTCCATTAGATGGTCTAAAAGCTTTGGAAGGAGCGTTTCCGGTCAGTCATCAAAACCTAAAAAGCGCGCTGCTTCGTCGACACTTTTACGCTCGGACTCTACGGCATTAGCCGGAAATTCGTCATCCGGCCAACCCAATGCAACGGCCTTCATAATCACCTGATCGTCAGCAATATTTGCGTGTTCGCGGACCACCGGTGACTGCATGATGCCCTGGCTATTGATCACGGCTCCCAGGCCGCGTGACCAGGCGGCGTTGACCAGCGCGGTTGTGACCGCACCACAGTCAAAAGCCGTGTCATCGCTGTCCGCCAATACGCGGTCATAAGTAATAATCACGCAGACCGGAGCGTCAAACTGGCGGAAACCACGCAGCACCCAATCTTGACGCCCCGCTTTATCTTCCCGTTCGATGCCCATGGCCTTGAACAATTGCTTGGCAACGCCAACTTGACGATCTCGATGCTGGCCTGCAAAAGCCTCACCGATCCGAAACTCACGTGAATGCGGTACGCCAGCGAGGTTGCGTTCGGTGTTGCCCGCACGAATACGGTTTAACGGCTCCCCAGAGACGACGGTGAAATTCCAGGGTTGTGTGTTCATCGAAGACGGCGAACGCATTGCCAGTGCTAAAACTTCTTTAATGAGGGCTTTTGGAACGGGCTCGGGCTTATATCCCCGGATGCTGCGGCGTCCGAGGAGAACATCATCAAATTTCACTGTAAATCTCTCTATTTTTGCTAGGGCAATTTGGCTAAGGCGATAGTGTACGAGAATGGGTTATAGAAGCGAGCATCTTTCGAGTTAGAAAAGCTAATAAGCTGATTTTATGAGCATTACTATTGTGATTGCAGGCGTCATTAACGCTCGAACAGAAGACCCAGCGTTAAACCGGCAACCAAGCCAGCGGCCGCGCCAATCGCAACTTTAAGGATGGTGAAGTGGATGAAAAAGGCAGCCACTACGCCCAGTACTACGCCGCCGACGCTCAACGTGATGTAAATGCGTTTCGAGCGACGTAACTGAGCTCGGCGCGATCGGCGGCGATGAGCCATTTTCGCAACGTGCTGACGGTGGCGACCAGCGTGCGCCCAGTCGGTATCTGAGCTGATCTGTTTTAACAATTCAATAGTCATAGCTAAACCTACTTCACTGCTCCAGCGTGTTATCGGAATCGATAATCGTCGAACTTGTCAGTTTCTGAATGTATTGCTGGTGCTTTTTACAGTTCGTTTTCAAACTACTATACGGCATCTTGCCTAAAACGGATTTATGTAGATTGTGAGGCTCTGGTAGGTTTTGAGTTGAATAGCATATATTCGTTCAACCATGTGTTCAGCCCTGTGTCCAAGATACACAACTCAAACAGGTGCTTAACAGTTCTGTATCAAGCTGCCAAAATTCAGCCCTAGAACGGGCGTGATATTTTGCCAAATTCTCTCAAGACCTATCTCTAACTTATGGATTTCAATATAGATGAATAAGCCGTTATCAGGCCTAAAGGTCATTGATCTCACCCATGTGCTTGCGGGCCCGTACTGTACTTATCAACTCAGCCTGCTGGGAGCGCAAGTCACCAAAATTGAGTCACCGCGGGGTGACATGACACGCCCGTGGGGAGGTGAGCCCGATCAGATCGCGATGGGCTTAGGTACTGGCTTTGTCGCACAAAATTCAGGCAAGCGTAGTGCTGCTATCGATATAACGACGCAACGAGGTGCGCTATTGGTCGCGGAGTTAGCCAAGGAGGCCGAC
Source organism: Pseudomonadales bacterium (assembly GCA_023300545.1). GTDB lineage: Bacteria > Pseudomonadota > Gammaproteobacteria > Pseudomonadales > Azotimanducaceae > JALZVT01. The sequence goes on along the minus strand of JALZVT010000051.1, from coordinate 31,387 downwards.
ATATTTGTCGAGAACTACCGGCCCGGGACCATGCAAGATCACGGCCTTGATTTTGAGTCCTTAGCGGCGGTGAACCCTGATCTGATCTATCTATCGATTTCCGCTTTTGGTCAGAATGGGCCGCTCGGTCACCGGCCTGGCTTCGATGACGTTATTCAGGCTACATCGGGATTTATGTCGATTAACGAGCGGGGTGACGGTCCTATACGCACGGGCGGACCTGTTCTTGACTACGCGACCGGAATGCACGCGACGTCTGCAGTGCTGGCTGCGGTGTTGCTTCGAGCGCAGACAGGGCAGGGCCAGCGGATTGATATTGCCATGCAGGATGTCACGATGCTCTTGATGAATCGTCACACCAGCATTGCTGCAACAACCGGTGTCGCTGTTCCACCGGGCACGAACCGAGATGCTCCGCTGCTGGGTCGCTATTTGGCAAAAGACGGTTACGTGATGCTTGCAGGCTATCGGCCTGCGCATCAGCGCGGCATTCTCGAAGCGATCGGTTTGACCGAGTTTGCGGTGTTACCCACAGCCCAACTGATGACCCAAATGCCACAGATAGAGGCCCGAGTTGAGGAAGTCCTGCAGCAAAAAACGGCGGCGGAGTGGGACAACATATTTGCCAGCGCGGGCGTTGTCGCCGGTGGAGTGAAAGATCTTATTGAAGTGTTTGAAACGGGGCAGCCTGAAGCCCGTGGCTTAACAACCCAAGTAGAAAGCGCCTACGGTGATCATCAGGTTACTTCTGCTGGGTATCGGATCAACGACGCGGTGTTCCAGCCGGGCACCCATGTTCCTGAATTGGGCGAACACACCAGCGACGTGATGGCTGCGTTGGGTTATTCCGCGGACGAGATTGCTCATCTCGTGGAAGACGGAGTGATCGTTACAAAATGACAGATGTTTTGAGCTTGCCCGGAACAGCAATTGCTCGACTGATTAGGGATCGACAGATTTCAGTCGTTGAGGTCATGGAAAAGACCCGCGAGCGTGCGGCGCAGGTGCAGCAGATTTGTAATCCGTTTGTCACGCTGGGCTGGTCTGAAGCTTTCGTAGAAGCGCAGCGTTGCGATCGCCACTTGCAACAGAGCTCCGTTGACCCTTTGCCACCTTTGTATGGCATACCTTTTACAGTGAAGGATCTCTTAAGTACCCAAGGCATGCGCACGACCTATGGGTCGCGGTCCTTTGGGACTCATGTTCCAGACGAGGACGTTGTGGCCGTTGCTCGTCTGCGCGCCGCCGGTGCAATTTTGATCGGCAAAACGACAACACCAGAGTTTGCCGCTCAGGTTCTCACAGACTCCGTATTATCCGGTATTACGCGGAACCCGTGGGATACGACCCTAACCCCCGGCGGCAGCAGCGGGGGAGCGGGTGTTGCCGCTGCCACCGGAGTTGGGCCATTTGCGATCAGCACCGACGGGGGCGGTTCGTCAAGAATTCCTGCCGCAGCCTGCGGTGTGCTGGGTTTGAAAGTGACAATGGGCGCAATACCCCACGAGAGCTGGCCCTTTCACTTTGGCAACAACAGTTCAATCTCTATCAACTGCCGCTATCCAGAAGACCTTGTGGCGATGTTCAACGTGATGGCCGGGTCACATCACCTTGACCCCTGGTCGCGCCGAGCCATTAAACCGGTTGCAGTGCGAAGTGAAAAAGAGGACACACTCAAAGGTAAGAAGGCGCTTTTTATTGCTGAACTAGCGGGCCTGCAGTGTGACGCAAGCCTGTTAAGAGTGAACGAGCGAGCTTTAGATAAGTTGCGTAGTCGTGGCCTCGAGGTCACGCAGATAACGTCAGATCCGCTCGATTTTGCTCCGGGCATAGCCACGCAAATGATGGCTGCTAATTTGGCGGCGCGAGTTAGAGCGATGCGCCCAGAGCAACAAACTCTATTAGGGCCCGTGTTGCGAAGCTTGTTGGTCGAAAAGGGGTTTCACTCTGACGGCGTTCAGATGCAGGCGGAGGCCATCGGCAGGTCACGTTTATACGATCGACTAGAGGGGCAGTTTAGACACTATGACTTGATACTCACCCCGACTCTCAATGCCCGTCCACCACCGGCCGATCCGGAGGAGGATCAGCGGGTAAAGATAAATGGCGAACCCGCATCGCTTGAACGCTGGTGGTCGCATCTTTCGATTGCAAACCTAACCGGACACCCCGCAATTTCAATACCCTGCGGCACTGATGAGCAGGGATTACCAGTTGGCTTGCATGCGATAGCCGATTGGGATTGTGAGCAGCAATTGGTGGATCTTGCGCTTGTCATGGCGTCAGTCTGGGATTGGACACAAAATTTTCCATCACTGGATAACGACTGATTCGAGTTTCGCCGTAATTTCTAGACACTGACAAACACAGGATCATTGGCTAAAGAGCTATATTTCTACAAAGAAAGTAGCCGTAGGTCATTGTTATTTCGAATATTGAAATATTTTAGTGGCGGGCTTCGCTTGTGATGGGCGTTGTCCAAACAGCAGCAAGACCAACCGTTTATAGGCCTTAACCTGGCCTCAACAGCGGCTCAAATTGCTCTCCCGAACGATATCGCCGGCTGCGATATTCGAGTACCATTCTGCTACTCGAAAGTGTTACTGCTCGGGAGGTTTTTGCCCATTCTCCACTCTCAGGAGCTGAGCTCGACGTCATGGCCGCCAACGATTTCGTGCTACATGAACGTCTAAATAGCACATGAAGTGCAGAGAGAGAGAGTGGATGGAAGCAATTGGGGTTTGGGTCGGCTATGACGAAGCGGGTGCCGCGGCGTTAACGCCAGGATTTAAGCAAGTCGATCTGCTTAACGTTGCAGCGCAATTTCGTAGCCCAGTCTATGTCGTACAAGATCCCTCAAGCGGCGCGCTAGGTGTTGCACAGAGCGGGCAACTGCTGCCAAGTGGAACGACCGCGCCTGCTGGCGTTGACAGTTGGCCGGTATTGGGAGTGCTCCCAGCTCTGTATCCCGAGTGGTTGGGTGATCGGTCTTTTTGCGAAGTTCACAATGTTCGCTTTCCCTACGTGTCGGGCGCTATGGCCAACGGCATCGCCAGTACCGACCTGGTTATCGCGATGGCCCGAGCCGGTTTCCTCGGCTTCTTCGGCGCGGCGGGCCTTGGGCCAGCCGTGGTTGAACAGGCCCTCAATAAACTAGAACAGGAACTTGGTTCCGCAGATAACGGCGGATTGACCTGGGGCGCGAACCTCATCCACTCACCGAATGAGCCGGCGATTGAGGCACGGGTTGCGGATCTCTACATTCGAAGGGGAGTGCGACGAGTCTCCGCAGCGGCATATATGGGGCTCACGCCACACATTGTCCGTTATGCGTATACGGGCCTTTCCACCAATTCCGAAGGGCGAGTGGTGCGACGCAACTATGTGTTTGCCAAGGTTTCTCGGCCCGAGGTCGCCCGGCATTTTCTGCAACCAGCTCCTCCCGAAATGCTCGATGCGCTGGTCGCTGCCGGTAAGCTCACCCCAGAGGAAGGCCAACTGGCGCGATCACTCCCGGTGGCTGAAGACTATACGGTTGAATCAGATTCAGGTGGACACACCGATAATCGACCACTCACCGCATTGCTTCCGACTATTCTTGCCTTGCGCAATGAGATTGCGAGCGAGCGAGGCTATCTACGACCGATTCGCGTTGGCGCCGCTGGTGGCATAGGCACGCCGGGTGCGGTCGCTGCCGCATTTTCACTAGGCGCGTCCTATGTGCTGACTGGTTCAGTCAATCAGGCGTGTGTCGAATCGGGTCTTGGTACGGAAGGCAAACAAATGCTCGCTCAAGCGGGTATCGCCGACATCATGATGGCTCCGGCTGCTGACATGTTCGAATTGGGTGTAGAAGTTCAGGTACTCAAGCGCGGCACCTTCTTTGGCGTTCGCGCCAAGAAACTGCTTGAGCTGTACCGTGGCTATGACTCGCTCGAAGCGCTACCTGCGGACGAACGGGCCAAACTCGAACGGGACATTCTGCGCACGTCTATTGTTGAAGCATGGCGCAACACCGAGGAGTTCTGGCAAGGGCGTGATCCCAGTGAAGTTGCCAAAGCGGCAGCAGACCCCAAGCATCGGATGGCGTTGGTGTTTCGCTCTTACCTCGGGCAAGCGAGTCGCTGGGCAATTGATGGGGTTGAAGATCGCCTGCCGGACTATCAGATTTGGTGTGGCCCGGCGATGGGCGCGTTCAACGCGTGGAGCGAGGGATCTTTCCTTGAAAAACCGGAGAATCGTGGCGTGGTTCAGGTCGCGCGCAACTTACTTGAAGGGGCTGCTGTAGCGACACGCGCGCAGCAGTTGCGCAGTTACGGGGTGCCGGTTCCACCCGTGGCGTTCGACTTTCGCCCCCGCCTGCTCGATTAACGTAAAACGTATTTAGTTACACAAAGACTAGAAGCCAAAGGGTAATTCTTCAGATGTCCGCAACACCTTCACCGTCCCGTCCGCCAATTGCCATTATTGGCGTTAGTGCTCTGTTCCCCGGTTCTATTGATTCCACCGGTTTTTGGAAAGATATCCTTGAGGGCAGTGACCTCATCACCGATGTTCCCGAATCACATTGGCTGATCGACGACTATTACGACGCGGACCCTTCCGTGCCGGACAAAACCTACGCTAAGCGTGGTGCCTTTCTGCAGGACGTCGATTTCGATTCTCTGGGCTGGGGTGTCCCTCCAAACCTCCTGCCTGAAACCGATACTGCACAGCTCCTTGCGCTGATTGTTGCGCAACGTGTTCTCGAAGACGCTTGTAAATCGACCGACGCACTCGAAGAGCTCGACCGTTCGAAGGTTTCTGTGATTCTTGGCGTGACATCTGGCCAGGAGTTGTTGGGGTCGATGGTGAGTCGGCTCCAGCGTCCGATATGGGTGAAGGCATTACGTGAATCTGGCTTGCCCGAAGACGAAGTGGAGGCCGTGTGTGAGCGTATTTCAGCGCACTACACCCCATGGCGCGAGAGCACGTTTCCCGGCTTGCTAGGTAACGTGGTCGCGGGCCGCATCGCCAATCGCATGGATCTCGGAGGCACCAACTGTGTCACTGACGCCGCCTGCGCGTCGACATTTTCAGCGCTGTCGATGGCAATGAACGAGCTCTACCTCGGTGATTCCGACATGGTAATCACCGGCGGCGTCGATGCGATGAACGATATTTTCATGTTCATGTGTTTTAGCAAAACGCCGGCATTATCACCCACCGGCGACTGCCGGCCTTTTTCAGATCAGGCTGACGGCACAATGCTTGGCGAAGGTCTTGGCATGGTTGCGCTCAAGCGTCTTGAAGATGCCGAACGCGATGGTGATCAAATTTACGCCGTGATCGATGCGCTGGGTTCGTCATCAGACGGCCGCGCGAAGAGCGTGTACGCGCCATTGCCACAAGGACAGGCTAAAGCGCTGCGACGTACTTACGAGCAAACAGACTTTGGTCCAGAGCAGGTCGAACTGGTTGAAGCTCACGGTACGGGCACAAAGGCAGGTGACGCTGCAGAATTTAAGGGCTTAAGCACAGCCTTCGGCGAGTCCGGCCGCGAAGATCCGCAATGGTGTGCGATTGGATCAGTGAAGTCGCAAATTGGCCACGCCAAAGCGGCTTCGGCGGCGGCAGGGCTGTTCAAAGCGGTGATGGCGCTGCATCACAAAGTGCTGCCACCTACTATCAAGGTGGAGCGACCCAATCCGCTGCTTGAAATTGAACAATCTCCCTTTCACCTGTCAACCGAGACTCGCCCCTGGGTGCGGGGCTCGAGCCATCCCCGCCGAGCGTCGGTAAGTTCGTTTGGTTTTGGTGGTTCAAACTTTCATATCACGATGAGTGAGTACAGTGCTCGCGCAGGTGTGGCGGCGGAACCCGCGAAACGGTTGCGGACACTGCCGGTTGAGGTAGTGACTCTGTCCGGGAAAGATTCAGCCGGATTGATTGCGATGGCTCGCGGTCGAGCAAGTGACAGTTCGAAGCCTGGTTATTTGCAGTGGTTGGCTCGCACAAGCCAGCGTGAGTTTGATGCAACGGCCAACGCGCGTCTCGCCATTGTTGCCAAGGATGAAGTTGATCTTAAAGCCAAGCTAGAGCAGGCAATAGCCAGTATCGAGAAAGCCCCAACCGATTCTTTTGCCACGCCAACAGGTATTCACTACGGCGCAGGCGCGGGAACCAGTGACGGACAACTTGGCTATCTGTTTTCAGGTCAGGGCAGTCAGTACTTACACATGGGCGCGTCAGTTGCGATGACATTTGGTAATGCCATCACCCCATGGGATCACGCCGCAGATTTTGACTGGGACAAAACCAGTTCGCTGCATCATGTTGTCTATCCTCGTACTGCGTTTGATGATGACGGTAAGCGCGCACAAGAACAGATGTTGTCTGCTACCGAGTGGGCGCAACCGGCAATCGGTTGCACCAGCCTTTCGCTGTTGGGCTTGCTCGATGGACTTGGCTTGGAAGCCGACTGTTTTGCCGGTCATAGCTTCGGCGAACTGACCGCTCTGCACGCGGCTGGGGTTTACGACGAGGCAAGCTTTCTCGACGTGGCACGCAAACGTGGTGAGTTGATGGCAGAAGCAGCGGTGAACCCCGGTGCAATGACCGCGGTTGCGAAGCCAATAGAGGAGATCCGTGGGTTACTCGAGGAGTGGGGCACCTCCGTTGTTATTGCCAACCACAACGCACCCGAACAGGTTGTGCTGTCGGGCGGAACCAGCGATATCGAGGCGGTTGAGGCGAAGCTTGCTGAAAGAAACATCACCGCGAAGCGGCTGCCCGTTGCAACGGCGTTCCATTCACCCATTGTTGCGAAAGCCAGTGGCGCCTTTGCTGACTATCTTGCTGACATAAAATTCAAGAAACCGAGCAAGCCAGTTTACTCCAACACCAGTGGTGCGCTCTACAAAACCCAGCCAAAGGCAGTGCGAAAGGTCCTTGGCGAGCAACTCGCGTGTCCCGTTAAGTTTGTCGACATGGTCGAAGCCATGTACGAGTCAGGGGTTCGAACCTTTGTTGAGGTTGGCCCCGGCTCAGTGTTGACCGGTTTGGTTGGCCGAATTCTAGGTGATAGACCTCACGCAGCGGTAAACCTCGATCGCAAAGGGCGGGATGGTGTTCAGAGCTTTTTTGCGGCGATAGCCAGACTGGCAGCGGAAGGGTTTGCGCTCGACTACAGCTCGCTTTGGTCGGAGTTTGCCGAAACGATCAACCCACACGAACGCATTGAACCAAAACTCTCGCTACCGATTAACGGCACCAATTACGGCAAGTTGTATCCGCCAAAAGGCGGCGCTGCTGAGCTACCCAAACCTAATCCCCCGCGCCCAGAAACGACCAAAGAAACCGTGGTTGAGACGGTGTACGTAGAGGTTCCGCAGAGCAATGCCCATACAATGGAGGCCCAGCCAATCACTAACCCAGTAAGTCCAGCACATGCCGCGCCAAGTCCATCAGCGATGGCAGAGCAAGCCGCACCAGTCACCCAGGTCGGTTCGATAGCTGGCGCTCCGGTGGTGATGTCCGCCGGTTGGGCCCAGGCCTACCAGGAGGGTCAAAGGCAGACTGCTGATGCGCACGTTGCCTACATGCAGGCCATGGCAGAAACGCACACTGCTTTCCTCAACACCATCGACCGCAGCTTTCAGACCCTCGCAGGGCAGGCGGGTTTGCAGCCTGCGTTGCCTTTATCGCCTGCAAGGCAAGCCTCACCCGTTATGCAAACGACGTTACCTGCACCCACGCCTGCAGCCACACCTGCACCTCTGCCAGTAACAGTGGCGCAGCCAATGCCAACAACGTTGTCGGTACCTGCAGCCGTTCCTGCGGCGCCAGCACCAGCACCAGTGTCAGTGTCAGCACCAGTTCAAAGTGCACCGGCTCCAAGTCCTAGGGTAGACCTTCACGCCTTGCTGCTCGAGGTTGTGGCCGAAAAGACCGGCTATCCCCCTGAAATGCTCAACATGGAGATGGAGCTCGAAGCCGACCTTGGCATCGACTCGATCAAGCGTGTTGAAATACTCTCAGCAATGAGCGATTTGGCGCCGGACCTGCCTGAAGTTGATATGGCGATAATGGCAACGCTTGCGACTCTGGGGCAGGTCGTTGAGTACATGAATAGTCAACTCGAACAGGCCGGCGGTTCTATAGCGTTAGTGCCAAACGGCACAGCACAGGCGCCAAGCGCGTCGTCGGTACCAGCGCCGGGCCCAACTGCCGACATAGACCTTCACGCTTTGCTGCTCGAGGTTGTGGCCGAAAAAACCGGCTATCCGCCCGAAATGCTCAACATGGAGATGGAGCTCGAAGCCGACCTTGGCATCGACTCGATCAAGCGGGTTGAAATATTATCTGCTATGAACGATCTGGCTCCGGGTCTGCCCGAAGTTGATATGGCAGTGATGGCAACCTTGGCCACATTAGGCCAGGTTGTTGAATACATGAACAGTCAGCTCGACCAGGTCAGTGGCTCTGCACAGTCGTTGCCTAATGGCACCGCACAGGCGCCCAGTGAGAAAGTGAGTGCGAGCCCCACGTCAGACCTAGACCTGCACGCCTTGCTACTCGATGTTGTCGCGGAAAAGACGGGCTATCCCCCTGAAATGCTCAACATGGAGATGGAGCTCGAAGCCGACCTGGGCATCGACTCGATCAAGCGTGTCGAAATACTGTCGGCTATGAACGATCTGGCTCCGGGCCTGCCCGAAGTTGACATGGCAGTGATGGCAACGCTTGCGACCTTGGGACAGGTTGTTGAATACATGAACGGCGAGCTAGAACCCGAAAAAAAAAATAGTTTTGTAGGAGAACTCACCCCTGTCGAGGTGTTAGAAGGCGGCAAAACACTGCAAATGCCCTCTAATTTAGGGCGTTATGTGCTCGAAGCGATTGAGCAGGCACCAATCGGTATGGCCCAAAGCGGTCTGTTTGGTACAGGACAGATTGCGGTAACGGACGAAGGGACCGGGCTTGCTGAACAGGTAGCGCTGGTACTTAAGGCGCGCGGTGTAAATGCGATAGCAGTTAAAGAACTTCCAACAGGCGATCTTCGCGGCGTAATTTTTCTTGGCGGCCTGCGTGAGGTTGCGAACGATGTAGAGGCCACACGCGTAAACCGAGAAGCCTTCGCCGTTGCACAGACGGTTGCAGCGGAGTTTGAAGGCAGAGCGACAGGCGAGGGCCTGTTTGTCACGCTGCAAGATACGGGTGGTCGTTTTGGTACCAGCGAATTTGCACCAGAACGTGCTTGGCTATCGGGCTGTGCAGGGCTTGCTCGCACGGTAGCTCAGGAATGGCCGGGCGTTTCGGTCAAGGCGATCGACCTTGAATGCGCAGGGCGCAGCGGCGAAGAACTTGCGATCGCGATCGCAGACGAACTGACGGCGGGAGGCCCTGATTTGGACGTTGGGCTGAGCGCGTCAGGGCGACGTTTTGTATTGCGCAGTCGACAAGTTGATGTTGTCCGCGGCACACCCTGCCTGAATGATGGCGATGTTGTTGTTGCCTCTGGCGGAGCACGCGGTGTGACCGCCACAACCTTGATCGGTCTTGCCCATGAAGCGGCTCTGCGGTTCGTGTTGCTGGGACGCACAGAACTTGTCGATGAACCCGCTTGCTGCGCGGGCATTGTAAGTGACGTCGAACTCAAGCGTGTTTTGCTGGCTGAAGCCGTCGCCAACGGCGAGAAACTGACTCCCGCTATTCTCGGCAAGCGTGTTGGCGTTATTACCGCGTGTCGCGAAGTCCGCGAGACCATTGTGCAGATCGAAGAGGCGGGCTCTCAGGCCCGGTACTTGGCCGTAGATGTAACCAGTCTTGCCTCTGTTAGTAGTGCGTTGCAAATTGTCCGAGCCAACTGGGGAGGCATTGCAGCGGTTGTGCACGGCGCTGGTGTGATTGCCGATAAGCGGGTCGCTGAGAAAACGGCTGATCAGTTTGATCGCGTGTTTGATACCAAGGTTGAAGGGTTACGTACGCTGCTTGCCGCAACCGCTGAAGACAAGCTTTCGTTGCTCTGTTTATTCTCCTCAGTCGCTGCTCGCTGTGGCAACGTCGGTCAGGTTGATTACGCCATGGCTAACGAGATTCTCAATAAGGTAGCTCTTGCGGAAACTCAACGACGAGGCGCAGCCTGTTTGGTGAAGTCGCTAGGTTGGGGGCCGTGGGAAGGTGGCATGGTCACACCACAATTAAAGGCGCATTTCGAATCTATGAATGTGCCGCTGATTCCGCTTGCAGTCGGTGCCCAGATGTTGGTTGACGAAGTTGCTGGCAGTGCGCCTGCGCAAGTGGACTTGGTATTGGGCGGTGAGCCTAAAGCCGAGGCCCTTGCCGATGCGGAATCGCCGGGCCGGTCGATTAGCTTAAACGTTGTGGTGGGTGCCGAAACCCATCCTTACCTTGCAGATCACGCCATCAATGGCACACCCGTTGTGCCCATTGTGTTTGCGATCGAATGGTTCTCGCGAGCCGCTAGAGCTTTCGGTCCCGAACTGGTGCTTGCAAAACTAACCAACTTGCAAGTGCTGCGCGGAATTACGTTGCGTGATTTTGCACACTCACACGAACAGCTTGTGATCAATGCACAACAGTCAAACAGCGGGAGCGGTGTTGCACTCGCACTCGAATTGACCGACGCAAACGGTGGTGTTTATTACCGTTGTACGGCAGAGCTTGTTGAACAACGCGGCAGTGCGCCGGCGTTTACTGACAACAGCAAAGCGTTGTCGCTTGGTTCTTGGGGCGACGCGCCAGTGTATGAAGGGGCGTTGCTTTTTCACGGGCCCGACTTTCAGGCAATCAACAAGGTCAACGGCATCTCAGATCGCGGCATGGTCGCAGAGCTGTCAGGAGTCGCCCAGTCAGCGTGGACCGATACGGCGGGTTGTAATGCGAGTGGTAGCTCCTGGAGTTCGGATCCTTTGGCATTTGATGGCGGGCTGCAACTGGCGCTGTTGTGGTGCAAACACGTTTTGGGTGGAGCATCACTACCAACAGGCATCGCTGAAATTTTTATCTGGAGCGATTCCCTGAATAAGGGCACGACCCACTGCACACTCACTGGCCAGTCTGCGAAGGGCAACAAGAGCGTTTCAGATCTGGCCTTTTGCGATGCCAGTGGAAAATTAGTCGCCGAGTTTATCGGCGTAGAGACTCATCTTTTGCCAAAAACGGTTTAGGCGCAGATCGGTGTCAGACTCTTCGTCAAAGCAGCATGGTACTAAGCAAGACAGCGCCGTATTTGAGCCGATCGCCATTGTTGGCAGCGCCTGTGTGTTGCCCGGAGCGCTCAATCCAAAGGAGTTGTGGGAGCTGGTTGTAGAGGGTCGCGATATACTCGGACCGGTGCCTGCTGGGCGCTGGGGAATCGACCCAGAGGACGTACTTGCTAGTGGCGCTTCTGCCGACGATCGTGCGTGGACGGATCGAGGTGGGTATGTTGACGGCTTTGAACAGTGCTTTGACCCGAATGGCTTTGCCATTGAGCCTGCTAAACTCGCCGCTCTTGATCCGCTGTTTAAGTGGGTGTTGCACACCGCGCGCGAAGCTCTACGTGATGCGGGACACGAAGCTTCAGACAAGCGCGTTGGCTCAGTTTTTGGCAACCTGTCGTTTCCGTCAGCGTCGATGTCGCGCTACGCCGAGTCTGTGTGGCGCAATGACACACTCGCCAAGCCTGACGCACAAAACCGTTTCACCTCAGGGCTTCCCGCGTTGCTCTTGGAGCAAGCGCTAGAGCTTGAGGCTGGTGCCTTTGCCCTAGATGCCGCGTGCGCCAGTTCTCTCTACGCTATTAAATACGCTTGCGATGCCCTGCACGATGGCAAGGCTGACGTCATGCTCGCAGGCGCTGTCAACTGTGCGGACGATCTGTTTATTCACGTCGGGTTCTCGGCACTTTCTGCGCTCAGCAAGAGTGGCCGTAGTCGACCTTTCAATCGAGGCGCTGACGGTTTGATTCCTGCGGAAGGGGCCGCATTTGTTGCGCTGCGTCGTCTCGAAGACGCGCGTTGCGATGGCGACAACATTCTGGGCGTTATCCGCGGCGTCGGACTGTCGAACGATGGCAGGGGGCAGGGCGCACTGGTGCCTGCAAAAGAAGGGCAGGTGCGTGCAATTAGCGCGGCCTATGCAATGAGCGGCGTTTCGCCCCAAGACATTTCGCTACTGGAGTGCCATGCAACCGGAACATCCATAGGCGATACCACAGAAATAGAAAGCCTCTGCGATGTGTTTGGTGAATGTGTAGAACCACTGGGTATCGGTTCGCTAAAATCGAACATGGGGCACCTGATTACCGCTGCTGGCGTTGCAGGTTTGATCAAAGTGCTTGAGGGCATGCGCACCAACGTTCGTCCGCCGACCCTCCACGCGCAAGAGCCGATCGCGGCGCTAGACGGCTCACCGTTTCGAATCATTGATAAGCCGGAACCTTGGCAGGTTCCGGATCAGGTAGCAGACGGCATTCGCCGTGCTGGAATATCCGCTTTCGGTTTTGGTGGTAACAACGCGCATTTGATTGTTGAGCAGTATGCAGACGTCGCCACAGATGCAGTTAGCAACGCTTCCGCCCCTCGTGTAATCCAAGCCCAAGAACCCGTCGCCATTGTTGGTGTGGGAGTGGTCGCGGCCGAGTGCAGTGATCGCGCCGCGTTTAGCGAGGCATGGCTCTCGGGTGCCCGATGTGTAAAGCCCGGTGCAGATGGCAACCTTGAGGGGCGCATCGACGCCTTTGACGTCAACATTGCGGGTTTAGGCATTCCACCTAATGACTTGCAACAAACGCTGCCACAACAGCTGTTAATGCTCGATGCAGGTGGCCAGGCTGCGGCCGAAGTGGCGACGCTGCCAAGGGAGCGTACTGGCGTTTATGTGGGCATGGGGACAGACCCTGAGGTCGCGCGTTACGGTGCGCGCTGGCGGTTGGCCAATGAGGCTAGGCTCAGTGAAGGCGATGCGCTTGCCCAAGCCCGCGATGGTGTCGTGAGCGTGCTCAAGTCTGCCGGCGTGATCGGCAGCATGCCAAACATTGTTGCAAACCGGTTGAACCGCTATCTGGATATCGCCGGCCCCAGCTGTACGGTTTCACTGGAAGAACGTTCAGGGCTCGAGGCACTGCGTATTGCGTGTCGAGCGTTGCGCGCGCACGAACTCGACGCGGCACTGGTTGGCGCCGTAGACATGTCCTGCGAGCCTGTGCATGTTGCCGCACTTCAAGAGTGTCAGAGTCTCCCATCAGCCAACCTATCGACCAACCCACCGGGTGATGCGTCGGTCGCACTGGTATTGAAGCGTCTCGACGACGCACAGCGCGATGGCGATAAGGTTTACGCGGTGATTGGCGATCAGGCTGAAGAGGCCGGTGCAAACAGCCTGCAAATTGGACTGCAAAACGGTGAGAGTTCGCTTGAGCAACGCTTCGGACACGCGCATGCAGCGTCAGGGCTGCTACATGTGACAGCGGCCGCGCTTGCACTTCATCACCGACAACAGCCAGACGGTACACCGTGGCTGTCTTCAGGGATTCGAACAACCCGCACAGCCGTTAGCGCCATGGGCGGAGACGAGTCGATTTGGACGCTCACAGAGCACGCTGATTCGCGGGCTAAACCTGAGCGGGCGAAAACAACGACTCAGACGCAAAGCCCTGCTTTTTGGGCCTATGAAGGCCACACCGGTGATGACGTTTTGAGCGCATTGGATGCTGGCAAAACGACCGAGCTTGCAAATCTTAGTCGTGGCGCTCGTTTGGTTATCGTTGCTGACGATGAGACGGTTCTCCAGCGCAGGGTTGAACGTGCGCGCGCGCACATACGTCATGGCGCGCCAGCAGGCGAGGGCGTGCACTATCGCGCAGCACCCGTCACTGGTGAGCTTGCCTTTGTTTTTACCTCAGCAGGTTCGGCCTATCACGGCATGGGGCGTGAACTGGTGACGCGCCTGCCTGAGCTTGGTGATCGACTCGGCGAACGTTTTGATGGGCTCGCAGACGCCATGAGTTGGGTGTTTGCAGAGACAGCGCACCCAGCTACAAACGACCAACGTCTTTGGGGCGCATCCTGTTTGAGCCAGATGCACGTGGAGCTCAGCCGCGGACTGCTCGGCATTCAACCTGATGCGGCGATTGGTTATTCGTCAGGAGAGAGCAATTCATTGTTTGCGCTCGGAGCCTGGACCGACATGGACGCGATGCGCAAAGAGATCGACGACAGCGCGCTCTACACAACCGAACTGGCAGGACCGTTCCACGCGGTTGCACGTACGTGGGCCGAAGACGCGGGAACCTCAGTAGAACCCGCCGGAATTCGTTGGTCAAGCTGGGCGATGCTTGCGCCAGTAGCTCGAATACGCGAACTCATTGCCCAGCAACAGCATCTGCATCTTGCGATCATCCATACCGATAACGACTGCGTTATTGCCGGCGAGACAGATGCGTGTCAGCGCGTTGTGGAGCACGTGATAGCTGAATTCGGTAGTGGGCGGTGCTTCGAACTTGAGTACAACATGGCCGCACATGTGCCTGAGGTGAATGCGTTTCGCGATGAGTGGCTGCGTATCCACCGTCGCAAAGTCACCCCAGTGCCGGGTGTGCGGTTCTACTCCGGAGGCAGCGAGGCCTCCTATACCCCTGAAACCGAAGCCTGCACCCAGACCATTATGACTCAGGCCCAGCAAACGCTGGACTTCTCCGGCGTCATCGAACGTTCGTGGGCTGATGGCGTGCGGATCTTTGTGGAGCACGGCCCCATGAGTGCATGTTCGGGCTGGATTCGCGAAGTGCTTGGCGAGCGGGCTAAGGAGGCCGTCGTGGTTTCTCTCGACCGGCAGGGTCGCGGCATAGAGACTGTTTTTGAAGCAATCGCGGCACTCGTCGCGGCGGGAGTGTCGGTTGATCTCTCGATGTTTCTCGAACGACTAAGCCCGGCGGTTCGAGACCAGTCGCGCGAACAAGACAATCGGCCGGCGCAGAACTTACGACTGCCTGGACACCCGGCGCCAGTTCATCTTGCCCCAGTTACTCAAATAGTCACTCAATCAGTTACTCAACTAGAAAGCGGAATTCAGTCTATGCAACCAGCGCCCAGCTTACCCTCCATCATGGATGAAGATTGGGTGCAGGCCTCTTCGGTCCAGCTTGATACCGTTGCTCCGCTAGTTTCAAACCCGGTCACGGTTACGCCGCCCAGCGTCGAAAGTACACCCGGCCACGCGGCCGATCCAGGGGTCGATACTGCGGTCGACCCTGCAGTGGGTCTCTGGCAGCATCAGATACAGCAACTGTCACAGATTCATCAGCAGTTTGTCCGCCAACAGGCCGAGGTGCACCAACACTTTCTGGCGTTGGGACTCAACCGACAGCCCGCTATCGAGCCCACTTACACCGGTGTTGGAGTTGCACCGCTCGCTACCCAGACGCTTGCACCGGCCATTCCAACAGCCATTCCAACAGCCATAGCCACGCCCGTGATGTCACAACCGTTGGCCTCAGAATCAATGGCCTCACAACCAGTGGCCTCCCAATCAACGGTTCCACAATCAGCGGCTTTACCAGCGGCGCAACCTGCCTCACCACCGACGATCAAACCGATCGTCGCGTCCCCCACAAACCGCCACAACCCCGTAGGGCCTACGCTTTCCCGCGCCCAGCTCGAGATTCATGCGTCGGGTGCTATTTCTGAAATCTATGGGCCTCTGTTTGCACAGCAGGACGGCTACGAACGCCAGGTGCGTATGCCCGAGCCACCCCTGTTGTTAGCCGATCGTGTGACCGGCATCGACGCCACGCCCGGTGAGCAGAGTACCGGCATCATGTGGACTGAGACTGATGTTTTAGCCGACTCCTGGTATCTCAATCGCGGACGCATGCCAGCAGGCATCATGATTGAGTCGGGTCAGGCTGACCTGATGTTGATTTCCTACATGGGTGCCGACTTTTTGAATCGCAGCGATCGGGTGTATCGCTTGCTGGGTTGCGAACTCACCTACGAAGGTGACCTGCCAAAGCCAGGCGAGACGCTCTGTTATGAAATTCACGTCGATGGCCATGCGCGTCAGGATGACATCCGGTTATTCTTTTTTCACTACGAATGCCTGATTGACGGCGCACCACGAATCAGTGTCAAAGGTGGGCAGGCTGGTTTCTTCAGTGACGAAGAACTCGAAAACTCCGAGGGTATTCTCTGGTCGCCAGAAACGTTTGAGCCAGTTGCGAACCCCAGGCTTGATGCGCCAGCTGTGCGGTGCGCGGCATCAAACTTCACCCGCGAACAGGTTGTCGCGTTTTCCGAGGGCCGAGCATGGGAGTGCTTTGGCGAGGGCTTTGAGCAGGGGCACACGCACACCGAAAGCCCAGCCATCCAGACGGGCAAGATGCTGTTTCTCGACGAAGTGACCGCCTTTGATCCGCAAGGCGGACCATGGGGGCGCGGATATTTGCGCTCCGAGGCGCCGGTGCGACCTGACGATTGGTACTTCGCCGGCCACTTTAAGAACGACCCATGCATGCCCGGAACACTGATGTTTGAGGGCTGCCTGCAGGCGATGTCGTTTTACCTGGCGGCCCTTGGCTTCACGCTCGATCGAGACGCGTGGCGCTTTCAACCGGTGGTTGGAGAGCCGATTCAAATGCAATGCCGCGGGCAGGTCACACCGCAATCAAAGCACATTATTTATGAGGTTTTCATCGAGGAAGTGATCGATGGGCCGATTCCAACTCTCTATGCCGACTTGCTCTGTACCGTAGACGGGCGTAAGGCGTTTCATGCCCGTCGCGCAGGGTTAACACTCACGCCCGACTGGCCGCTATCGACTCGCCAAGGGTTGCTAGAGAGCGTTGTCGAAACGAAATCAGTTGCCAGTGTGGAAACACCAGATGGTGAGCGTTTTGAGTTCGACCAGAAATCGATGCTGGCCTGTGCGTGGGGCAAGCCCTCTGATGCATTTGGTCCTATGTATGCTCGCTTCGACGGGCCTGGTCGTGTGCCGCGTTTGCCCGGGCCGCCCTATTTGTTTGTCTCTCGAGCAACCAAGGTCTCGGGGCAGATTGGTGGCATGGAAACGGGTTCAACCGTTGAAATTGAATACGACATTCCACAGGACGCCTGGTATCTAAACGAAAACGGGTCGCGAACCGCGCCCTATGCCGTGATCCTTGAAGCCGCACTCCAACCCTGTGGCTGGCTTGCGAGTTACATTGGATCAGCGTTGACCGTAGATGAGGAAGTTTGCTTTCGAAATCTCGACGGCACAGCCACCCTTGAAGCCGAGTTTTTTGAAGATGCCGGCACCTTGCGGACCGCTGTGACGCTAACCAATATTTCACAGTCTGCCGGCATGATTATTGTTGGCTTTGATGTCGAGTGCTTTCTTTCAAATGAATCGCGAGAGAGCCGCGTTTATGTGATGAACACAGTGTTCGGCTTCTTCCCGCCAGAGGCGTTGTCGCTAGACAATCAAATTGGCCAACCCACCACTGATGAGCAGCGCGCACAACTGACAGAACCCGGCAACTTTGATCTTGATCTCGCCGGCGAACCCGCTCGTTACTTCGCAGGAAATCTCAGCCTAGCCAATACAAGGTTGCGCACAATCGATCGGGTGACTGGGTTTTGGCCCGAGGGCGGCACCCATGGTTTGGGTCGAGTGCGTGCCGAGCGATCTATCGATGCGAGCGATTGGTACTTTAAGGCGCACTTCTTCCAAGATCCGGTACAGCCTGGATCACTCGGCATTGAAGCGATGATCCAAACCCTGCAGTTCTTCATGCTAGAGAGTGGCATGGGAGAGGGCATAGCGGATGCCAGGTTTGAAGCCATCGCACTAAACCGACCAATGACGTGGAAGTATCGTGGCCAGGTTGTGCCGCTAAACAACAAGGTGCAGGTCACTCTTGACGTGACTGAGACTGGCAGCGATGCAGAGGGCGTCTTTGCGATCGCAAGTGCATCGCTATGGTGTGATGGCATTCGGATCTATTCAGCCGACGGTATGGGGATGCGTATTGTCTCGGGCAACCCACCTGCAAACGGTGACCGTGCCTCCTCGAATAAGACGGTTGGCCGTTCAACCGCTATCGCTTCTTCGGGCGCCAAAGCCCAAGCACCCTCTACTGCGCCGCGCGGGGCACTTCTCCTCGACCCGACAGTGGACCTTTGGCTGGCTGATCATTGCCCAACCTGGAACCGCCCAGCACTGCCGATGATGAGTATTGCAGACCTGTTGGCCACTGCGGTTTCCCAACAATCTACGGAGGCTCAGGTCACGGCACTGCGAGACGTACAGGTGAATGGCTGGGTTGATTTTGATGGTCCGAGGCATCTGTGGAACCAGGTTGAGGAGCGTTCACCGGGTCAGTACTTCGTTCGGCTGTTTGCTGACGGTGGTGACCCTGATAACCCGGCCGCTAGTATCGAAGTTGCCTCGGCTCGCGTCGAGACCAGAGCGACCGGGATTGCGCCACCGGCACCGCAAGCGCTCGCCGCTGAGGCAGGCCAGGTGATTGCCGATCCCTACAAAGCCGGCAAACTGTTTCATGGCTCTGCGTTTCAACTCATGACGCACTGTGAGGTTACCGGTCACGGTGCCTCGCTCATTTTGAATGCGAGCGCGATAGCGCCCACGACCGTGCCGGTTGGCTTACTGCACCCTGCGCTGTTTGACGCTGCGTTACATGGCATACCACACGATCAGTTGCATCAATGGGCGCCAGAGATTTCAGCCGACAAGGTCGCCTATCCGGCGCGAATCATTGAGCTCTGCGTTTACGGTGCGGTTCCCGACCACGGCGATGTCCGCTGTGAAGTGCGGTTTGACGGCTTTCTAGCCAAACCCGACTTGCCGCGCTTTCGAGTTCAACTCATTAGTGATGAAGGTGTTTTTGCGCAGTTCTTGCTGGTCGAAGCCTGTTTGCCTAAAGGGCCGCTGGGATCTGCAGCGCCCAAAGATCGACGTCGCTTCTTGCGTGATCGCGAATACGTCGAAGGCGTTGCGCTGTCGCGCCAGCACGGGGGTGAGACGCGTCTTAGCGAGGCCGAGGTGCTGGCAAGCGATTGGATGCCTGGCACGATTGTAGGAATTTATGGCAGCAGCAGCGTCGAAGCGATAGCGACGAAGGAGCATCTCGCCAAACGGCACAGGTTGCATCCTGGGAAACTGCCCGAGGCGTTGCCGCTCTCTCGGCCTGGTATCCAAGTGGTTGCAGAGGGCGAGGACATCGTGATTCGCGATGAGGTCGGGTTCAACGCCAGTAATCAGCTGCTTGCGCTAGAAAAAATGCACCAGTTCTGGAACCCGCTGGTAGGCGTCGATTCGCAATGGATCGGACAGGATCTCTGGGACGGTTTGCTGCAGCGTTATGTCGGGCGAGTGCTATTGGAAGATCCGGAATCGTTTGAGTCTTTAAAGGGGCGGGGCGCCATATTTGTTGGCAACCATCAGGTGCAGATCGAGTCATTGCTGATTACCCACATGCTCTCAGCGCTTATGGACACTCAGGTTGTCACGTTGGCGAATGCAAAGCATGAACAGCGCTGGATTGGTTGGTTACTGCAGACGCTTGCATCCTATCCCGGATCGAAGGACCCACAGTCGATTCTCTACTTCGATCAATCAAGACCGGACACCATGTTCGAGCTGCTCAAGCAGCTGAAGCCCGAGGTTGCAAACGGAACTCGCGTTCTCTTCCTGCACCCCCAGGGCACCCGCAGCCAGAGTTGCACCGAGCCGGTAACAAAGATCAGCTCAATCTTTCTTGATCTGGCCATCGAGCTTGATGTTCCTATTGTACCGGTGCGTATTTCTGGCGGCCTACCAGTCAAACCGATTCTGGGCAAGCTGGAGTTTACCAGCGGCCACACACGCCAAGATTATACGATCGGCGCACCCATCTCGGCACAGGAGTTAGGCGGTCTCGGTTATAAAGAACGCGGGCAGCGCGTGCTCGCGGCACTAAATTCGCTTGGGGCGACACGCAATTGCGAAGAGCCGAATCCCACCGACGCGCAGTTCTCTGCAAGCGTTGCCGCTTGGCAAAAACAAACTGGCGCGTCTGAAATTGAATCGACGTTTCTACGGGTTCTGCAAGAGGCGCCGGTTAAAGGCAAAGAGACTCAATGGTTGATCGATGGCATCGAATCTGGGAGTGCTCAACTCGGAACGGATCCGAAATCTATGTGGCTCGGGTCACTCGCGACACAACTCTATGGCCCTAAAGGGCCCCGGATTGAAGCGGGCTGAGTGGAATTCAAAGTAGAGTATTGGCAATTAGTGCAGTAGATATCCAGTGATGATATTGCCTTCAAATTCAACAAAGCAGCCCTTTCCCGTATTCATCAACGCATTCTCTAGGTGATCTCCCCGATAGGTTGCGTTGAAGGTGGCTGCAACCCTATCGAACTCTATCTCGCATTCTCGATAGTCGATCATTTGGCCGATGAGCGGGTTAACCGCTTTAAAAACAGCTTCCTTTGCACTAAAGAGCAGGGTGAGTTCCCTGGGCGGATTCGCACTAGCATTGAGCCTGGTTTTTTCTCCTTCGGTTAACAGAAAGCGCGTTAGTTTTTCTGAAACCCTATTCATCACTTCGAGGTCGATGCCGATACCGGAGATATAAGAACTGCGGGCCACTACCGCAATCGCGTGTCTGTCGGTATGGGAGATCGAGCCGGTCAGCTCTGCAGGCCACAGCGGATTCCGCTCTTCACCTCGCAAGATAGTGAAGTCTTCGTCACGCGGTCCCAGTTCTTGGATAGCAGCCCTTGCTAGCATTCGCCCCGTGCTGAATTCTCGCACGCGCTTTTCCACTGCACGCTCGACGACTAGGTGTTCCTTCACATGGAGTTTGTCCGCGTAATTCTGGACACCTCCGAACGCCAGACTCATTCCAGTTGACGTGCGTACTTGTGGGTCCGCAGACTGTGCTAACTCGGTGAGGGTTCCCAGTAGATTTTTGTACTGGGTTGCTGGATCGAGTAAACCGTCTGTTGTTTGAAAAGATCGGCTGATAACTTACAGCTCCAAAAAATCTCGAATCACTTCTCCCACTGTTTTTACGTGGTCTGGCTCCAAATGCAAATGATGGGGCCCGTCGAGTCGTACAAGCTTCAGATTAGGATGGTGTGC
Source organism: Pseudomonadales bacterium (assembly GCA_023300545.1). Lineage (GTDB taxonomy): Bacteria > Pseudomonadota > Gammaproteobacteria > Pseudomonadales > Azotimanducaceae > JALZVT01. Next base: position 10,276 of record JALZVT010000051.1, on the reverse strand, counting down.
TTGCCGCTCATCCACTTCCCCCTGATACCAGCGATCGCCTTGCTCAGCAGAAATGAGGAGACCGGGCGCGGTAGTTTGAGCGATTAGGGTGTTGATGTAATCAGAATCCGGCCGCATCGGCGTTGAAAAGCGAATTCGTGGGTCGGTACGCCAGGTAACCCGTCCATCGGCTAAAGTTCTGTGACCCCGGGCCACCAACCGCTCAGCGGCGGCAGGAGACTGATCAGTGGCTGCGCTTACCCTGGTGATCATTTCAGCGGTATCGGTGTAAGGGCGTGGCTGTTTCTTCTTGGCATTGAGCATCTGCCGGATAGCATCTCGATTCTGCTCGATACGCTCCTTTTTGGTTGCGCCACCGGTTGCCAAAAAGCCATCAATAGAAACAACCTTAGTGATACGATCTGGAAAGGTCGCTGCAAACTCGCTGGCAATTGCCCCGCCCATAGAGTGGCCGATCAAAGCAAACTGTTGCCAGCCGAGTTGCTCTGCAATCGCCAGTAAATCCTGCATGTCCAGTAAGGGTTGGTAGTGCACCCCTTCAGGACGGTAAGCTGATAAGCCGTGACCGGCAAAGTCCAGTGCGACCAGATCGAGTTCAGGTAAGAGGGGCGCCAGACGGTCAAAGGTGTTGGCGTTGTCGAGCCAGCCATGCAACGCAAGCACAGGATCTCCGTTGGGGTTACCCCAGCGCTTAGCGGTCAGCGTCAGGCCAAAGCAATGAAACTCGATGTCCTGGCCCTGAGTAGGGTCGACGGTTACAGACTGGTTCATTGAGGCGCACCCAAAAAAGTCGCTCATGATACAGCCAAAGCGGTCTGTGGAGCCGGTCAGGTTGTAAGTGGCGCAGAGGGTGCAAATCGCGGTCGACTGCGCCATTCTTAGTGCTAAATGACTTGGAGTAGCTATGAGTTTTAGCCAATTAACCTGGGGTGTAAAAGCCAGCTTCCGCAGTTACGTTAAGGCCTCCGGTGGAACAGTCAGCTTTAGTGATGGTGCGACGGGTACAGAGGACGAGCTCTGCGTTTTTTCAGCAGTACCCGGCGGTGACCTGGTTATCGCAGCGGATGGCAGCGCAACGGGCGCCATGCGGTTCAAGGGTAGCGTCACCTTTGAGGCCCACGGCGGTATGCTCAAATCGACACTCGCGGAGCTGGGTTTGGAGGTGGATGCACAAGGTCTGGTTTTGACGGTGCTGGATGCTCCCATGAACCGAGATCGTTGTGCGATCGCAAGGTTGAGCCTCAGTGAGGCGGGCCCAGATAACGCCCTAACTCTCGGTGCTCAAATCACAGATGACGGCATGTATCAGATCGCGGACAACTATCCTCCAGGCACGGAATTGGATCCTGTACGGCTAGACTGAAAATGGCACTGCTGCCTTTTTTACCCTTTGACGGAGCGTAGGAGGGCGATCTGGCGGCCAGTCGTAGCCGTTATCACTCGGTACGAATAGCGGCTGTCGTCGCCCCTCGAACGTTGCCTGCAGAGTCTTCGAATCGGATAAACACACGGTGCGAATTGGGATTATTGCTAATCAGCCCTGTTGGCTCAACAAAGACCGCAAAAGAAGCATCGGTCTGAGCTGGATAGTCCAAGGTTATGTCGCTGGCAATATTGCCGATGCACGCGCCTGACGCAGAATTAGTTCGGCACAGGCCTAGATTAACAGGCAATGGGACACCACCGGTGTCTAGAGTCACCCGGATCCTATCCGTCATGCCGACATTAACTGACGCGACTGCAAACAACGATGTAACCCCTTGAGGTGCGGTCAGGTCGACCACGGTGGTAAGGGCAACCACATCAGCGGTTGGCTCGTTACTGGCTGATAGTGACAACGTATTAACACCAATGACACTCGTTGCTGGAACACCGGAGTCGCACAGATACTCTAAGGGCATATCTTTAGCGTTCAGCTCCACACCGGGCGTTACTGACAACACCAATGTTTGTGCCGCACCCGATGCCAAGCTAAATGGCGTGTTTTGCGCACCAATAACCCGGTTAGTCGCAGCCTCAGTGCGGGTGAAAGCAAAGTTGTCAAAAATGTTGGTGTCGGCCGATACCCGACAGCCCGTCGCAGTTGACGTATCGGTATTGATCATAACCGCAAAAAAAGTCGCTGGACTGCTAACGGGCACAGAACGGCTGACCGGCAGAACCGAAGACACCAGATTACGCACTATCGGCACTGCATCGGGGTTAAAAGAGACAGACGTTGTACCTACAATCTGGCCCGAATAGTTGCCGCTGGGTGGGTTGGTACCCGGCTTTTCGACCGCAACAAAATCCACCAACTCCAGGGTCAGCATCTGCCAATCGCTACGAGCGATATTGGCAACGATGTTATTGAAGTGATTTATAACGCCCTGCTGAGTAACAGAAGCATCTACCCCAACAAACAGCGCCTCGTTAGCAAACACCACTGCAGGGTCTTGCCCCGCGATGAGATAGTAACCATGGCGCGTGGTAGCGCTAAACTCGTGGGTGCTTGTCTCTGTACGGTGGTTGTTGTAGCTGAACCTGTTGTCCTGGGAAAACACGGTGGTTGAAAGCCCTAGCAAGTTTTTCTTTTCATTGCTGAACTCGTTGGCAAGCGATTCCGCTTCAACTCGTCGAACCATCGACTGAATAGTATTTACGCCGAACACGATAGGGCCGACAAATACCGTTTCACCCGTTATATAAGACCGTTGCGTGCGCGGCGTCTCTTCCGACACTGCGATAGAAGATGAACCAACGGTGTTGAGCCGAAGATTGTTTCCCTGCACTCCTGGCAGGTTGATCAGATCAAGGTCTTGCGCCCCACCTTGCCAGAAGGTATCTCCAACCAAGCCCGTGGTACGCCCTGCAAATAGTGGGTTGGACATGTGCTCGTCGGTGAGTATCTCAAAAACGACCGCCTGCTTTGTTGCCCCGCAACTCTGTTGATTAGAGTCACACTCAGCGTCTCGCGGTGTCGGGCTAAGACTCACTTGAGCGGTCGCACTTAAAGTACTGCCAAAGGCATTTGTTGCAAGCGCGTAATACGCACCCAGGTCGCTGCTACTTACGGAATATATTTCAAGAGCTGGGGTGGTCTCTCCACTGATCTCAATGTCGTTGTGAAACCATTGTACTGTTGGAGTCGGTTCACCGTTGATTGCAACGGTTAAGCGCAGCATCTGCCCTAGCTGCACTCGAGTGTCCACGGGCTCAATAGTGAACGTGGGCGCCATGAATGCCGGTGCAGGTGTTGGTAGAGGCTCTGGCTCAGGTAGGGGCTGCGGCTCTGGCAGAGGTTCTGGTTCTGGTAAAGGCTCTGGCTGCGGCTCTGGTAGAGGCTCTGGCTCTGGTGTAGGTTCTGGCAGAGGTTCTGGCTGTTCCGGACCTGGGGACACCGAGTTGTTATAGAGCGATGGTCCTATGGGCTGACCGTCCGCGGTTACGGCTAATGGATTATTCGACGTATACCCTCGTGCAACATATTCCACCAGCGCCTCTACCGTGTAGGCGGGGTTAAAGCCTTCGTCGTCGTTGCGCTTCTTGAGTTCGGTAACTGCGTGTCGCACTGATCCGCTCCCCCCATTCAAGGATGCATCCCAAGACTGCAGATTGCGAGTGGCGTCGACAAATTCTGGATTGGCGATTTTTGAGTTACGGTCAACGCGGGTGGCTTCTGAGAACCTAGCTTCGTGTACATTGAAGTTCCCATCAACACCGTCACTTCTCAGGTTGGAATAGAGGTTGTTATCAACCGTTAGAAAGATATCCAGTTCCTGGGCAATGCCTGGGACTGCCCGACCTATGCCGTAGCCTGCATCGCCGTCATCACTGAAAAATACGTTATTTGTTAACGCAATGCCTGCCCCTGTATTCGTTACAGCGGTCTCATCAATCTGAATCGCATGCCAATTGTTGTTAACTCTGGCGACGTTGTTGGTTGCCGTAAGGTGCAGATTTTCGGAGTTATTGAACGCAAAGAAAGCCGGGTGGAATCCGCTATTGGATGTATCACCAATTGAGCCGGAATGATCCAGAGTGACTGTGATTGGAGCAGAGCCGACCAAAACAGAAACCTGAGGACCGTTGGTCAATACGGCCTCGCCGGGATCGCCCGGGTTTTCGTAGTTGGACTCAAACCAAAAATTTCGAACCAGCGCGTCGTCACGAAGTTGCTGAGTGGACCAACCATGAGGGTTGTCTACCTCGGAGTATAAGTAGCTGGTGGTATTTTGGTCAGCCAGCAGATTCATGGCTTCCCCGGTGTAGTCGGCCCTGAATACATTGTTATGGCTTAAGGCATTTCCGCCGATATTTGTGGCCCTCGCATTACCCATGCGCGCTGCGTTCAGCGGGCTGTCAAGAACGTAGTTATCAAGCGTGTATCCAGCAACAAAGAGGATATTTATGGGCGTATCAGAAACAATATTGGTAATTGATTTCTTGACCAGCGAGGGTGGATTGTCGACACCGCGGTTCCGATAGCCGGCGAACCAGAACGCGGGTTGTGGCTCGGCACCTGCAGGGGCGAATTGCTGATCGCGGAAGGTGAAGCCGTCTACATCGACCAGCGTGTTAGCCCCGGCATTTTCCCCAACTATTTTGATATTGCCACAACGGACAAATTCTATGTGGTGCGCGATCAGGGTTGAAATCCCGGGGGTATCGTTCAGGGTCATTAGCCAGCCCACGCCATTGGCTGGATTGTAGGCATTCTCAATACGGCCGTAGCGACCGTTGATGCGAGAATCTCGCGGTGCATCGCCGCCGAAGTAGTAATGACCGAGGGCTCCGGGTGCTAAGCCGATCAGAGCACGAGCTCTAGGAAGACCATTGAACGTGACCTGCTGTTCCTGATTGGCCAGCACTAACTGGAACGCCTGACCCGCAGCAGGATTGAAAAGTAGTTTACTGTCGCTCTCGAGTAGAAGCTCTGCGCGGAAGCCATCCATTCGTAGATTGCCATTAAGTACTAGCGTAGCGCCCTTACCTACAATCAGCCGCCCGGACCCATTAACAATTAGTGCGTTACCTTCGCCGGTGCCTAGGGAAGTCCCTACATCAACCGTGACATTAAAATTGTTCAACGCAGTCACTCTGTCGCCCGCTGCAGGTACGCCAGGCTCGCCGGTCTCCTGATTGTTCCAGGTAGCAGCGTCGCTCCAGTTGCCCGTCACCTTAGCGACAAAGTCGGCAGCGGTTACGGGTAGCGTCGCAAACAGGACGAGACATAAGGTCGATGCAAGTGCCGCGGCACTTGCGGCCCTGGTCCGAGATGGTTTTTGTCGCATTGCCTCGATTTTTCTAAGTTAACTGGATTCGGATAGGCGCTTGCAAGGCATTGCTCGGCCGGTATAGAGCGAAGTTTTTGCTAGCTCTTACCCGTAACTACATCCTTAACAGCAGTTTAGTTTACTTATGATTCCGGCCCGGGCAACAGGTTCAATGTAAATTTACTTTTGCACTCAATGAGGACAGGCGGGCAGCGATTGTCGGACTTTTCTAGCCTTTCATACGCATCGACAACATCGACTTGGTCATGATCTTTTCGTAATGTATTATAAGTATAACAATATATTTTTCGATAACGCTCTGTAGCCAATGAGGCCTTTATGAAGATCGTCGTTTTATTCAATTTGCATAGCCACACCGACGTACTCGAGTACGAACAATGGGCACGCAACACAGATCTGCCTACCGTGAATGCGCTGCAAAGCATCGACCACTTCGAAATATGCCGGACCACGGGCGTTATGGGTTCCGAGGCCTCAGCCCCTTTTGGCTACATTGAGATCATTGATGTCGGCGATATGACGGCGTTTGGTTCAGATGTCGAAAGCGAAACTATGCAGCGCGTGGCTGCTGAATTTCAGTCGTTTGCTGATAACCCTGTGTTCATCACGACCCAATCGCTATGAGCGCTTTAAGGGATGACTCCTCCCTTGAAGGTAAGGTCGCGGTTGTCACCGGTTCTGGTCGGCAAGAAGGCCTTGGCTTTGCCATCGCCAGTCGGTTGGCGGCGGCGGGTGCGAGAGTTGTGATATCGGATTTGCCCGGCGCTCAGGATGTTCATACGCCTGCTGCAATGGTTGGTGACGAATCGGGCATGGCATTGGCTGTGGCAAAGATCGAGGCAGAGGGCGGCACGGCCGTGTCGCATCCCTGCGACGTGCGCGATCCTCAGGCGGTAGAGGCACTTGCACAAGCCGCAGTGGACTCTTTTGGTCGCCTGGATATCTGGGTGAACAACGCGGGCATTGGCTACATCATGAAACCGATTCTTGAGGTTTCCCGTGAAGATTGGTCAGCGGTCATTGATGTTAATTTGAGTGGAGCCTTCTATGGCGTGCAGGCGGCAGCCCGCAAAATGATAGAGCAAGGCGAGGGCGGCAGCATCGTCAACGTGGCAAGTCAGGCCGCTAAGTCTGGCTTCCCGTTTGCGCAAGCGTATTGTTCGTCTAAGCATGGGCTTGTCGGGCTAGTGCGGTCAGCGGCCCAGGAGCTTGGTGAACACCAGATTCGGGTGAACAATGTGTGCCCTAACCATGTGACCACCGGGCTGGGTGCCTGGCAGAACGACTACTTCTCGAAGAAGCTGGGTAAAACACTAGAGCAATACCTGGCCGACATGGCTGGGCGCATCCCGATGGGGCGAGCCGGTCTACCCGAAGACACTGCCAACGCCGTCGCCTTTCTGTGCAGCGACTCCGCCCAATACATCACGGCTGAGAGCTTGAACGTTTCGGGCGGCGAGGAGCCTCATTAAACCGGCACTGGGAAACGGCACTGGGAAGCTGCACAAACTACAGAATACCGCTTTGGTGGTCGGCCCAATATTTGTCTTTGAGTAGGCGTTTGTAGAGCTTACCCGTTGGCAAACGAGGCAACTCGGGATCGAAGTCTATGGATCGCGGGCACTTCTGGCGCGACAGATTTTCCACACAGAACGCCATTAGCTCCGCAGCAAATTCCTCACTCTGAGCGACGCCCTCAAGTGGTTGCACTACCGCTTTCACTTCTTCGCCGAGATCTTCATTGGGCACGCCAAAGACAGCCGCGTCTGCAACCTTGGGATGGGTGATCAGTAAATCTTCAGTTTCTTGAGGGTATATATTTACTCCGCCCGAAATAATCATGAAAGTTGAACGATCTGTGAGATACAGAAAACCGTTTTTTACATAGCCCACATCACCCACCGTGCTCATGCTGCCATCGGTGGACATAGCTTCAGTGGTTTTCTCTTTGTTGTTGAAGTATTTGAACTCGGTGGCTGTTTTAAACCAGAGCTCCCCAGCTTCGCCTTCGGGACATTCGTTGCCATCTTCATCCAGCACGTGCAATTCGCCCAGCACGATCTTGCCCACGCTGCCGCGATTGGCGAGCCACTCCTCGCTGTTGAGCGCGGCAAATCCAAGGCCTTCTGTCGCGCCGTAATACTCGTGAATGATCGGCCCCCACCAGTCAATCATCTGTTCTTTCACTTTCACAGGGCAGGGGGCCGCGGCGTGTATTGCAATTTCTAGCGAGCTTACATCGGCGCGGGTTCTATACTCTTCCGGCATCTTTAACAGGCGCGTAAACATGGTAGGCACAAGCTGGGAATGACTGGCCTTATACTGCTCTACATAAGCAAGGTAGTCCTGTGGGTCAAAGCGCTCCATGACCACCACGGTGCCACCCATGCGAATCGTAAGATTGACCGCAGCCTGGGGTGCAGAGTGATACAGCGGCGCGGGTGATAGGTAGATCATGTCTTCACGGTAGTGCCAAAGGCCGGTCAAAAACTGATACAGCGCCAGACTCTCCGAAGGCGGCTGCTCTGGCAGTGGCCGCAAAATGCCTTTAGGTCGCCCGGTTGTACCCGAGGAATAAAGCATCGACGTACCCAGGGACTCATCCGCGATGGACTCCGCCGGATAGGCCTCTGTCGCAGTTGAGAAAACCGCATAGGTCAAACCAGAACGATGACTGGCTGGAAGTTCTGATGCCTCACAATCCACCACCAGACACAGACTCACACCAGAACTGTTTTCCAACGCCTCCTGCGCGATTGCAAGCTTTGCGCTAGACACAATCAGAATTTTCGATTCGCTGTTGTCGAGTATGTAGTTGAGCTCTTCGCCTTTGAGATAGTGGTTAATGCAGGTGTAATACAGCCCGGCGCGCTCGCCAGCTGCGCAGCACTCGAGATAGCGATTGTTGTTCTCCATAAAAATGGAATAGTGATCCAGCCGTTGCAGGCCATTCGCTCGCAACAGATGGGCCAATCGATTGGTGCGCGCCTCAAATTCGCGATAACTCACCGCTTCCCCGGTGCTGGCCATAATGAAGGCCGCCCGATCTGGATGCAGTGTCGCGTGGTTGCCTGGGTACATGAGTAGTCTCTCTGGTTAGCTCGTCTGGTTTATGGGTTCACTTATATCGCTATTTGGAGCCCAGCTGAAGTGGCTCAGCAATCCTGACTATGGAGCTGGAAGAGTAGGGCGTTCAGAGCGACGCTGCAGGAGCAACGCTCGCCAAGTACCACTGTGGCCCACCATCTAAGACGCCTGGGGCGTTGAGCGGGCGAAAGTCGGCCCCAAATAGCCACTTATAGCTACCTTTATAGTAAAATTTAGATATCTATATATATCCCTATGAAGATAATTAGGATACCTATAGATATCTTTATATTGACAAAAGGTAACTTACAAGTTATCTATAAAGTAGAAAGGTTCATCTCAGGGCTGAGACAATGCATACGGAAGACCGGGCCATGGCCCGCAAACACCTCGATAAGCGCTTGAGCCCGTTCAGGGATTCAACGGAACTTTTGCGCCCATCAAAGGGCTGGATTAAGGCCATCCGGGAAGCTCTTGGCATGACAGCAGTGCAATTGGCTCACCGCATAGGGGTAACAAAGCCGCGCGTCTATGCGATAGAGAAGGCAGAGCTTAGTGGCTCGATTACCCTTGATTCGCTTGAACGCGCCGCCCACGCCCTTGATTGCACAGTCGTTTATGCGTTGGTACCCAGAGAACCGCTCCAAGAGAGAGTAGAGGCTCGTGCCATTTCAAAAGCTAAGCAGCGCATACAATCCGCTTCTCACACCATGACTCTTGAAGATCAGGCAATCGATAAAGACGCGCTGCGTGAACAGGTGGGTGCCCTTGCTGAAAAGTTGCTTACGCAAAGTGGATCGAGGCTATGGGAGGACACATGAGCGAGCCGCTCCTTCCAGAAGGCGATGGCCAGACACCTCTCAGCCAAGAAGAACTTGAGGACCTCATCCCATCGCACATCATTCTACGCAGCGAGCTGAATGAAGCTGAGCAGGCCAATATCGTTGCCGCTCAAAACTGGGCCCTGAGCCGCAATAACGAGGTGCTTAGCACCAAATACCTAAACGACCTGCACAAGAGGATGTTTGGGCGGGTTTGGAACTGGGCGGGGAAGTTTCGGCGGACGGGGAAAAATATTGGCGTTGAGGCCTATAAGGTTCCGACTGAGCTCAAGGAGCTCATTGATAACGCTGCTTATTGGATCGAACACAACACCTACCAGCCCGATGAGATTGCCGTAAGGTTTCATCACCAGCTGGTTTTCATTCACCCTTACCCAAATGGCAATGGGCGGCACTCGCGCCTCGCAGCAGATCTACTCCTGCGCTCAATGGGCAGTTCGCCTTTCACGTGGGGCCGCGAAAACCTTACTGACCCCAGCAAGACGCGCACGCAATACATCGAAGCGCTGCAAGCTGCCGATAGGCATGATTACGAGAAACTGTTCATTTTTGTGCGGACTTGAGGCTGAATCGCCCCGGGTGCTCGTGAGATTCCGGGCGATTCCAGCCGCTCGATAGTGCCACCCGCTGCCCGGAAGATAACTAGTTAAGCCAAACAGTTACGGGCAAGGGCGCAGACAGGGCCTTGATCATTTTCAGTCCGCCGCTTAACTGTGCCGGGAAAAATTTCTGCAGCCGGTAACCGTGTTCCAGTAAAAACAGATTCTCGGAGGCCGTGGCGGCGCCGGGAATGTAGGGCAGGCGAGCGTCGGCCGCGCCTTGGATGAGTGCATCTGTGGCGCCCGGGCTAACAGCAAACTGCGCACCCACCTCTATCGCAGGCCCGAGCCACGGTGACGAACAATGCGGGTCAATGGACCTAAGCTACGCCCAAGGCATGCTACGCGGTTATCGGGAGGTGGTGCACGTGCGTTGAGCGCGCTCAGGCCGAGACAACACTCAGGTTTCGCCCAGCGTGCTTTGCTGCATACAGCCGCTGATCGACACGCTGCATCAGTTCGCCCATCGTCT